>NZ_CP056201.1:0-261415 GCF_013783065.1 Citrobacter sp. RHBSTW-00986
GTGACAAAAAATTCATCAGTACAACCTGTATCACTGCTCCGCCTGGGCGTTTTTACTCCCAGTTGCCGAACAGAGGCAACGGTCACGCTAAACGTGACGGAAGCGCTATCCAGTCTGGAAATTGCAAAACAGGAAGGGTACACGGACATAAAGATCACCGGCCCGATGCTGAATTATTTCCAGGACTTCCGGTGCTGGACAGCAATCGTCCATTCCTTCAGCGTATCGCCTGATGCGCTGAAAGGTAACCGGATTAAAATGCCCTTTAGTGAATTTGCCAAACTCTGCGGCTACCCATCAAAACGCTACAGCACGAAACTGCGCAATGAGATAGCCGATTCGTTGACGAAGATTCGCTCAAAAAGCATTCGGTTTGAGAAGAACCCGGGGATCACCAAGTTCAAAGTAGCCGGGTTGCTGAAAGAGGCGGAATTTGATGGTGAAAGTGATTACATCATCCTGGAAGCCGACGAACGACTCTGGGATTTGTACCGTTCAGATCATCTTACTCTGTTGCGGAAGAAACCCCTGGAGCTACTTACCAGGAATGAAACGGCTCAGGCGCTCTATACATTTTTTGAAGCGCTACCTCAACATCCAGCCCCGATCACCTTTGACAGACTTCGACAGCGTTTACTGCTCAATGGGCGCATTGCCGAACAGAACCGGAAAATGCGAACTGCTCTCGATGTGCTTGCCAGCATCGGTTACCTGAAATTTTACTACCTGGTGGACACCAGCGTACCCACCATTCAGATCACGGATCGGAATCCCAAACTAACAGGTTCCTGATGTTTGAAACGTCTTTTTGCCCGGTTCCGGGAATGTGCTGTCTCATTCCCACCGGTCAAAAACACTAAGTTGACGTTTCCCTCTCAAACCCACCCGTGATTTTGTAGTCGCTAAAGGATAAATAGTCCCATTTACATCTGAAAAGCTGATGGGGCGCGTCAGGCCTCTATTGAATACAACTTGTATTACCATGAAAAATAAAGAAAATAACACTCCTCTTTATAATTACTGCTGTTCGCCTAATCCCAAAAAGATACTTTTTTAATCTGCACAGTTTTTATCGCCGGTGGGAACGAGAGGGAAGGGGAAAATATACCCGGTGGGATTGAGAGGGAAGGCCTGTAGAAAACAACCCGACAATCTTTTGTCGGCTGGAATGACCAGGGTAAATTAAGTTCTGGAGGATAGTTATGACTTCGACATTTGGTAAGCAGCTGAAGCTTTATGCAGACCGGCAAACGGGCGCAAAACGTACTGCTCTTGATTTTCAATATGTGGTTTCGCCTGGTAAGGATGCGTTTCCCACGGTGAACATCACTATGGCTCCGATTGCTGATGGCGCAAAAGAAGCCCAATGGGAGCTTAAGCGCGTCATCCAGCTGAATCGCTATGAATTAACTCAATGTTGCGCGGTATTGTTCGGGCTGGAAAAGGAGATGAGGGCAAACTTTCACGGAACCGATAAAAACAAAGGTTTTACGCTCATCAACAATGGTGCATCCGGCTGCGGGATAAACTTTTCTCATGGTGGGGATATGCTGACGCATATGTTGAACCATGCCCAAAGAATGGAAGTAGGGGCATTTATTCTGAAACGGCAGGCGGATGCGTGGGATATGAGTGTCAGTGACGTTCTTGCACTTTTGCGTCAGTCCGTGGCCATCAAACGGGCATAAGATCACGAAGCAGGTTCAAGAACAGGCTTACCGTACAACAATTTTCAAATCCAAACTGACCCTACTTAACTTCAACTGGAAGGCGCTATGACAGAACATCAGCAGAATAGAAATGTTTGTGAAGTCGGGTTAGCCTGTGAAGCCATGACGATTGATCCCAAAACCATTCAGTCAGCAGTAATGCGTAAAGAAGCCACGCAAGTTGTTATTCCTCACTTTAAGGGGGTTTGTCCTGCTTTTGTCGAATGGGCTGAACAATGCTTACCTGGCGATAAACTTCCTCGTGGGAAATTTTTTAGGTCACGAGAATGGATGCGTCAGTTCACCACTTGCCAGATAAACTACAAGACAGATCATCCAGATGAAGGAAAGTATGGATGGCTTTTTGAAGGAACCAAATATTGAAAAGTTAAGGAGATATGATTAATGCTAATTTATGCCGCAGATCTGATTTTACCCTTAAAAATTCTGCTGGTGGTATTTGTCGTGACTATCATAGGCGCTACCATCGGGTTGAAATTTGTACGCTCCGAAAACAAGATCGTTTGCATGTGGCTCGTGCCAATAGGCTGTCTTGGGGGAATTTTTGCATTGATGATGTTTCCATCAATTACCACAAATGATTTGTTGCTCGGCAAGAGATGGTCGGAAGATTGTCGCGTGGTCGAAAAATACGAACGCCACGCTTTTGAAGCACCGACGAACCGGCTGATTTGTTCGGGGGTTGATGAGCATGTTAATTCAGAAAGTTATGCGGTATTAACGAAAGCTTACCGGGAGCGGGGGGGAGAACTTATTTCGGGATCCCATAGTGTTGAAAACTAGCCTTCAAATCTAATGCTACGGAGTTTTCATGAATAATAATCACAATGTTTTTCCTTGCAATGAATTGGGTATGGGTGATTCCAAATCGGAATTGGAAAGACTCCTTGAATTATGTGAATCCACTCCGCAAACAGGCGAGCCTAACCCCCAGATAGCTAATATGCAAGCATTTTGGAATCGATAACTGGTGGCTCATCTCATATCACTGGCTTCAATTTTTGCTCTCATATTCTTAATGGCCGTAAATTTTCCACACTCAACGATGCAGAGATAAAACAGCTAACATCTCTTCGCAATGAGGGGCGAAAAGACGGTTTTGTGGTCAGAATTCAACCTGTTGATGTAACCCCTGAACTTCAGCTTGAAAGGTATCTTGCGTCAAGTTGGGAAAGCGAAATCGAGATTTATAAACGCGTACCGTCGATTGTCGTGATCTGTAAAATCTCAGGTCTGTCTGCATTGGCAGGCTCGGGGAACAAAATGTTTTTAAATATGGATTACTTAAGTTGCGGAACTGAAACTGATGATCAGGATTGCCAGGATTAAGTCACTGATTGGCGGTTGCAACGAGCTTTGGGTTTGTTAGACTGGCCTGACATACCTTCCCCCATCGCGGGGTGCGTTGTCGGAGTATCAAAATATTGTTTTCCCCTATGCGGGGTTTAATTAGTGAGTAGCGACTGCCCGGGTTAGCGCCTGACCCGTGTCAGACTTCTGAAGGATATTTTGATATTAACCGTCCAGCTGGACGGTTTTTTTTCGTCTGTTTTTAATTTGGATAGTGGTATGGGTAGAAAAAAACAATCAAACCGCAGTGTATCAGCGCCAGCTGTTGATGCTGAAAAAGAAATTATCGACCCGAGATGGAACATCTTTTTCTTTGCGGCAATTGACCGACCGTGGGTGCTTAACCCGCATCTTTTTTACGCTGAACAAGCGCAGGAACGTTTGCTGTCGCAGTTCAGTGATGTGGAGATCAGGAGTGAAGCGACAAAGAAAGGCGAGTCATTTATAGAGTCAGCTGGAGACTGGTTCAATCCTGATTACCACGACGAAAGTGACGTATACGAGAATATTGAACAGATTGAAGCTTGCCACTGGGTTGCGTTGCGGGAAATGAAGGTCACGGTCACGCTTTCCCTGACCGCTGGGATGTACCACCAGTTTGACAAGGCATTACGAGATCTGCTTATCCGGGAGGCCAGAAGCTGGCGGTGGCTCGACATGGTTGTGATATCAGATTTGATCTGGAACCTCAGTTTTCCGAGGCTTATGGATTTGATGGAATGGCTGGGTATTGAAGTACGAAACATGCCATGTTTCCCGTTAATCAGTGCATGTCATCAGGTTGTCAACGTTTATAAACATGGAGATGGTGATGCCCACCAGAAACTGGTTAATGCTCACCCGGAGTACTACTCAGTATGGCAATGCGAAGGTTATCCGCAAGAGAGACCAGCTCGCCACGAAGAACTTGAAGTTTCCGAGGAACAGTTTAGAGAATTTGCCGAGGCGATAACGGTGTTCTGGAAGAGTCTGCCGGAAGGACTATCTTATTCGGGGATGGGAAAAGAGCCTAAGTGGTTTGGCAAGGCTTATGAAAAAGTGAAGTGCGACAAAGAAAAACGCGAGCGTAAAGCGGAAGAATAGTGGGGCACTCTAGCCCCACCGAAACAAAAGGAGAGTCAGACAGCCGGTGACGGTTGCCAGCCTGATTGAGTCTGGATCCATTTGCCTACGGAAATCATGTCGTAACCACCGTTCCCGTAGGACGACTTCACTTCTTCTATTTCGACTGGAACCGCCAGCTCGATGGGGCGGAACCAGCCATCATCACCGACTGTATACCGGCCTTCATGTTCCTTGCTCATTTCGCAGACCCGGCTGGGTGGAAGCCAGAAACCTTCATTTGCTCTTTCGGATGCGATACGAATAGCTTCATCCACGGAAGCGACTTCCCGGATGTGTTCGTTATGCGCGTTTGACATTTTGATCAGAAATGACTTCATAGAACCATTTTCCTCAGCTTAGGCCGGTAACGTTAATCGTCGGGGCGGTCGGTAATATTCCGGCGATAGTGTCCTCATATTGTACTCTGGCATGATGCATAACAGAAATTTGAGAGCGCGGGATTGAGAGGCGAAGTAGTTTGATGATAATCGCTGCGGGTGTACTATCAGCCTGATTCCTGGACTGAAGCCGAACGTCCAGCCGTGGTAAAACTGGTGAACGATGTTAACCTGGCATCGAGATATCGAGACCGTAACCATCTGACTGAATAAGGAGCTTTTATGCCGAATGGGAGAGTGATTTTTAACAAAAGAGGCCGATGGGACTGGCTTGATAGCGGTTGTGATATAGATGAGGATGAATTAAAGCAGGAAGAGTGGTTTGTTGGCGATATGTATTATCCGCCAGACTTTGAATACGATACGTCAATGCATGATCACCAGATTACAGAGTGGTTGTCTAAACCTGAAGAGCTGGTGCGGTATGAGCGAGGGCGTTAACTCAATTTGCTTATCTGAACTGGCTACATGATCTTTCAGCGTGGCCATTTCGGTTCTTCACATTTCCCTGACTCCCTCCTGACAGAACCGACTATTTCATCCATGAACCGCAAGAGCGGTAACTAAATGCCATATCGTGTGGCAGAGTGGTTTGCTCCAGTACCCGTCAAAATAGTCCAACATACAAAAACAGGGTAGCCTGCCCCGGGCTTCACCCGGGCCAGGCTACCCGGAGTCGAACCGTTAACCCGGAGTCGTGGGTGAGTAACGTCGAGTGCCCGCCTGAATTCCGTGCGGCCACCAGCATTGGCTTCACCTTTTTCCGACCGACACTTTCGTGCTGGTTTGCGGCCGCATCTTCGCCGGGCCGGAACACCCTGCATTTTGTGCCGGTGGCCATCACCGGTATTAGGATAAAGGGAAGAATATCGGTGATGGATTCCGGGATAATCGCCGGGAAAACCCGGGCAGAATTCACGTACATCACCCTCTATTAGTCCAACATACAAATAAACTTCCCCTTTCTGCCCCTGCGCTTCGCTTGGGGCAGAAAGGGGAGCCGTACCTGAAACCTCCGTGTCGTTTTCAGGATCGGGCCCGTGCCCGGGGTAACCATTCTGCCCGGGCCCACCATTTTAAAAAGAAACCGCCGTGCCCGGTCTGGCCATTTCCCCCGCCTGCGGCAACCGGGCCGTGCCGGTCTTTCCGTCCGGTTCCTGCAAACCCCACATAGGGACTCCGGTCGCTGGATGAGCCATGCGAGAAAATATGAGAAAAAGAGAGAAAAAAAGAGAAAAAAAAGAGGGGCCGGGGGCGCGAGGGTTTCAGTGGGTATAAAGGTCAAGGGCGCTTTGCAGGGTGGACGCGGGGGTGTTGACCCTGATCGCATTTGTATGTTGGACTAATTTTGCATATATGAAGACAAGAAAAGACGCGCTGCCGACAGAGCAGGTATACTCTCGCCATCAAATGTGCGGCCAGCGGCGGGGGATAGGTAACGACCGCAGGCCTCCGCGACCGGTATCAATGATGATGATGCCCTGCCAGGTAAAGAGTAGTGACGACGAAAGTGAAGGTGAAGAAAACCCGGGCCGAACGTAAGCAGCATAGCCGGGACATGCAGGCCAAACATGAAGCGGAAAAAAAGGCCGCTAACCTGCGTAATATTCTAAAGAGAGACATTCTGGCCACGCTGGGTATCCCTAAAAATCACGGTGGGCGGGCAGCTCTTTCTACATTCATCACCGAGCACTTACTGAAGGGTGAGAGTCAGGTTCAGATTGTTGCCATGCTAACCGGCAGCGAATTGATGAAGCGGGCACAGCTTGCCGAAATCGAGCGCCTGAAGAAGATCACGGAACTGGCCAATCAAACCCGCAGAAACGAGATCACCAACCGGGCGTTTGAGCGCCTGGGTATCACAACCCGGCATCCAATGGGCGATTTAGTGCTGAGCATGGTGCGCGAACTGGCAAACCAGAATTTAAATACCGGTGAGATAGTAGAACGCCTGAATGATAACGAAACCGTACTGGAATCGCGCCGCCTGCACAAAGAGAAGCGAGCGGATCTTGAACGTCAGATTGATGAAGGTATTGCCGAGCGCAAAAAGACCCGTGTTGATATGCGGGAAGTGCTCGCCTACATGGCCCAGAAGAACGGTACAACGTATACGCCTCCCGCAGACACCTGGCGATCTCCTGAACATCCGAATGGCGATTCACCGACCCGGCATAATGGAAAAATCAGAGAGAGCCGTCTGACCGGCGCTGAAAGCACCCAGAAAGAAAACCCACGTCAGTACGGTTTGCCCAACCTGAAAACCAGTAGCGCTTCCATCAACAAGGCCGGAATGAGTGAGGCCATTAAGCTGGTGGGCGGACGTGTGACGGAATTTCGCACCTATCTTTATGAGCATCGCGATACGGGACTACGCGCTGATGTGCTGGCTCGCCGGTTTATGGCTGAGTCAATGCAAGGCAAAAAGATGGTTGACCCTGTGCCGGTCAATGAACCAGATAATCTCCCGGCTCCCACACACGAACCTGCCAAACGTAAATGGACGAAGGAAGAAAAGCAGGAAGCGCGTGACCGTGCGCTGGCCGCAGCAAGCCAGGTCGGAAAGCTTAAAGAAGCGGAAACCAACGGCATTACGCACGATGTAGTGCGAGAATCGCAGCCAGCACCCCAGCCAGCCCTGATCTCCGTCGAAGTTGAACAATCCCGCGTCTCCATGCAGGAACCGTCTGTTGCGCCCCTGGCGCACCCTAAACGTGAAGGCTCTACAACCTGCGTGGTGACCAGGCCGGATCAGGCTGATTTCGCTGCTACCGTCCGTCGAAACTGTAACGACCGCTGCGTGATTACAGGAGCAAGCTTACGCCGCAGGACAGAGGCCGCACACCTGGTAGAGCATAGTGCTGGTGGTCTGGATCACTGGAGTAATGGCTTGCTGCTTCGTATCGATCTGCACCGGCTGTTTGACGACAACGTCCTTGCCATTTGCCCGGAGACGTTGACCGTCCACGTTGACCCTGTCGCGCAGGCCGAAGATCCCGATTTGCAGCAATACGATGGCCATGTGATTACCGGGCTTTGCCGTCCGATAGACCCGGCGAATCTCGTCATGCGCTGGGAGCGTTATCAGCGCCGGTTAGAACTGACCAAGTAAAACCGGTAATCCATCAGGTGCGAATCGTGGGAATGCGCCAGCTCGGTAACCCCACGTCACCGGATTGAACCATCACAAAAAAGGAGCCCACCGGGCTCCCCAAAAACGAATTGTTTTATTGTTCCTGCTTAGTTCTACGTAGGTACTCTTCAGCCTTTATCTTTATTTGCACGAGTTCAGCGTAAAACTCACGTTCCATTTGGTATGTTGGCATCTGAGTATAATACTCTTCCACCTGTGGCCAAATTCGCTGAAGTTCTGCATATAAATCATGGAGAGCTCTATCTGCCCAAGATGACGATTGGTAGGATTCAAGCTTTCTGATAGTGGCGCTAAGATGTACTAAACGCGCCACTAATACTTTAGTGTTTACGTATTGTGTTACGGTTCTATCCATGTGGTTTAAGTTACTCATATTATTCCCTAATGAGGTGCTCGCAGAATTACGAGGCAGAGATAACATAACCTTAAAACCTACATACGTGTAGCCCAATCATTACTTTATAGCTAAAAATGCCAGATTTACTCTATGGCCCCCAATCCCTACAGACCTACAGCAGATCTCGTCCACATAGGTCAGTTCCAGCGCAAACTATGGGATCTGAATGTTTGTCGAACGAAAACTTACGGTAGTGAAGTAATTGCCTGAAACATTGTAAATAACTTGCATAGAAAACGCCCTCAAAACAGCGTCCTTTTTTTATCGAAGTTTCAACGGTTCTGGTAGAGTTGTTTTCTGACAGATTTTATTATTAACGTGAGTGGACGCGTCTGGCGAATAAGCTGGTGCAACTTCCCGAAGCCCTCCAAACACCAGGAGACTTAATTTATGGAACTATCAACAATTTCTGAAGCGTTGATTGGTGGTTTAGTTGGTGGCACTATCGCAGCAGGTTCCATCCGGGTATTATTCATTCCAGAAAAGTTTGAGTGGATATTGTTAGCCTGTGTTGTCCTTGCCACTGTTGTTACCTTTTTCTTTGGCCACTCTATACCAAATCCATTTATGATGATAAGCAACATGTATAGTTATTGAATATATAAGACCGTGCTCGTTAGACGTGCTCTGATTGATTTCCATATATGTTTCAAAAGCTTCGGGCCAGTTTTTTCTGTGTTAGATAGGATAACAGAATATGATGACACTTCTTTTTTCGATTTACTGTTCCCTGGTCATTATCGCGGGCGCTTTCTTTAGCTGGTTTCAACGTGAAACTATCGCTACCCGCTGCATTCTTTTTGGCGGACTGGTGATAGTAGCAGCGATCAAGCTAACAACGGATTTTACGACTGTCGCTGTTTCCACGGTTCTGATTGAGGGATTTTTGCTAACGGCTTATGTTATTGCTGTCCGTTTTATTCAGTGCATTGTAAACAGGGCTGCATAAACAACCCGGACAGAATGCCCATCTATTTATATCAGGCTAATCTACGTGTGACATTTCAATCGCTGCGCGAGCTTCAATGCCCTTCGATAGCAACAAGTTTGCAATGCGCTCTGCGAGGTCTTGATTGGCGCAATGAAAGCGAATAGGCAACTTTTCATGTTTCTCACTATCGATGTAGAACATTACAGAATTGATACTGTATAGCGATGCATATGAAGGACGAGGTTCTATCATCAAATTCAATTCTGGAATAGAAGCTAAAAGTTTAGACATATAATCATCCAGCAGTTCAATACAAACTGGCCGGATAGTTAATAAAGCGGGATTTTCCTCCGAACTAGTCCATTGTCGTGCCTGTAATCTCAAAATATTGAGAAGGTGCAACGATTCATAAGGAATTGTCTTTCCCGTCCGTTCACCCAGGATAACGGATTCCAATGTGTTAATTCGGGATGATAGTCTTCTTATCTTCCGCAACTGATAGATGCTAAGTGTTAATGTTATCACAAATAAAACACCCAAAATAATTGCCATATTTATATCCCATTCGGTTTATTCGTATTATGCCGTGAATATCGATACTCCAGCTATAGGTGTTCGGGACATCCTCTACGCCGGTAGTATCTGCAAAAACTTGTTATTCCATCATATAGTGCATCTCTGAAAACACCTTTTTCGGGTGATACAGCCTTTCATTACTCGGTTCCCCTTTTATGCTGCTACCTGCCTATCAGGTGGTTAGTATGCTTACCAGCCACTTTTTACTATATTGTCCGTTTTGTTAACTGATTTGTTAATGCTTCCATTTGACAGGTCTGGAAAGATACTTTTCTGATTTTAGGGGTTTGAGGGCCAACGATGTAAAAAACCACGTTAATAGGTTAACCTATTGTTTTATTTTAATTATTAGGTGCTGCATTTACAGCTACTCCAATGATCATGGGGCTGATGGTCGATGGAACGCAATACCAAGTAGATTGATTGCATAAAGTTCCTTCAATTCCGATCTGCCCTCCCGTTTTCACATCCTACTTCAGTTCAATTTTGTTGCCATTCCTTTACAACAGCTTCCCAATTGGCCGTTCTCTCGACCAATTTCCCATCAGCATCCTTTCTTGTCCAAACATCCCAGAAATCAGGGTCATCAGAATGGGGTTGCTGCTCTTTCGTCAAATTTTTCATTTTAACTAAGACAGGAAGTTCAGATGCCCAGCCCATCAGTATTGCATGTTGAGATGGCAATGAAGGCAATTCACGGAGTAATCCTCGCAAATTGTCGGGTACCATTTTATGAACTTGCTCCTGATCTTTGTCATTGCTAATTCGATGCAGAAGAAAAGTATTACATTGAGATAAAACTGTAGGTGATAATTCTGATGGTCGTTGCGAAGAAATAACCATACCGAGACCAAATTTCCTGCCTTCTCGTGCAATTTTCTCAAATACTTGACAGCAAACAGCTGCGACATCCTGATTTTCACTGTCCTCACGATACCGTTTAATAAATGTATGTGCTTCTTCAGCAACAAGTACCGTAGGTAAAGATTTGTTATATAGTCGTCTATAACGTTGCAATGATTCAAAAATAATTCTTGAAATGACAGCTGTCACAAGATGAGTAATTTCAGTTGGTACTAAAGAAAGATCAATAATTGAAACGCAGCTATCACCATCACCATCTTTCCCAATATATGTTTCTAACCAATTAGCCAAGTCAACTCTATGCTCTGAGTCATTGGTTATGGGTTTCATTCTTGTATCCGCAAGCATTGTGCGTATTCTAGCTACTAGATATTCAACATATTGCTCGCTACCATTTTCTTGTGCTAACGCCTCTAAATAGGAGACTAAATTATTTCCGTCAAAAGGGACGGGGATATCCTCGTTTTTAGGAAGGAGTTCACACTCATCGCCTCCAAGGCTCTGAAATGAAGATAACACTCCATTTATGATGTTATCAACTGCGCTAACTTTAGCATTGTAATCTGGATATCTGCCTTCTCTTTGCCCACAAAAATCTTGAATAGAGATGATTAATTTATCTAGCTCAGGGCATGGTGTAGTTAATCTCGCTTTGTATTCTTCCAGACTCTGACGCCAAATATTAATTTTAGCCAAAAGATTTTTGGCTCCAGGGAAATCATTAAGTGCCGCTGCTCCTTTAGATTTATCCGCTTTTAAAGAAACCAAAATTGTACCTAGGTATTTTTTAACTTCTATATCTATATTCTTTTGTAAATCAAATTCTTCATTTCTCATTGCTCTCAAGGAGCGTTTTAGTAATGGAAGTTGTGCTTTAGGACTTGCTTGCGTGAATGATGCCCACTCCGAACTATTCCAAAACCATGAGGGTACTTGTAATTGGTTTTCACTGCCTTCAGCCTCAACCTTAAATACTCTACCTTTAAATTTCGTCGTTGGCCCCAAAGCACGTGCATACTCGCCGTTGGGGTCTAGGATGATAAATCTGGCATTTGGTTTTATTTGTGATTCCAATGCAGATTCGAGTGACCACTGGATTAATCCAGATACAGAGCAAGACTTACCGCTACCAGTATTTCCGAGCACTGCTATATGACGACCAAATAATCTATCAGGATCTACAGCTACATTTGCATTGTTCGCAAGTGGACTTTGTCCAATGATCACTCGCCTATTATTTCCAGATTCGACTATTGATCTAAGTTGTAAATCTGTCGGTAGTAAAATAGCAGCCCCAATAGAAGGAAACGATTCAGAACCTCGTTGAAATCTGAAATAATCAGTACCATCTTTGGACAAACGTTTAAGCATTCCCACCGGATTCAAACTTATTTTTTTTCGGGGGAATGGTAGATTTACTAAACCAAATTCTTGAACATCTCTTTGTTTTGGATAAGGCGAATGTTCTACAGCAAGCCACTCTATTTGCCCAACTAAGTAACCATTATCACATGATATTAATACATAACTGTTTACTCTTGGAAAGTTTCTAGGCGTTCCTGCATTCAAAGCAACAGTATCAGGTGAGTCAATCTCTAATATTGCTCTAATTTCATTAGGTGAAACAAAATCTACAGTGCCGACCCTGAGTTGCTCACCTTGTTCAATCGGAAATGAGTTCATTCAGCATCCTCGCTATTATTTGAAATTGTTGTACGATATAAACCCCTTGATTTCAATAGTTCTGCCATACGAATTGATGATCTGTCTATCGCTGCTTTAGGAAGATAAAAATCCACTAAATTCTTGATATCTCCAAAGTGGTCACCAAGTAATAAAGATATTTGAGCTTTTCTTCCACTTTCGTTTACAAAGCGCATAATTCTACCGAGTGGATCGCCGTAGGCAATTATTACTATATGCGTTGAGGGTATTGTCAGCATGTCAATAATAACACGGTTTATATGTTCATCTCCAAAACTATAACCATATGTTACCAAAGTACTATTAGGACGACATGTTGCAGATGCTAAGTCTCTGAATAGTTCAACATAAGGGTATTCTGATGTTTCTCGGTCTTTAACCGAGTTTGGATAAATCATTAATTGATGATAGTTCGCTGCTCCAGCAGCCTCCACTTGTAAAAAGGGTTCCACCGAACTCGCACCAAAAGGTAATCCAAATCGCCTTATGGCTCCTTCGGTAGTATACCAGTCCAATGAGCCATGTAATTTAGTAAAGCGCGCCACACCTTCCAAATATCTTGGTTCACCACGAATACCCGGTGGATTATAATGATAGTCGACTTCTAGTCGCGAAGATCTGAAAATAGGCGCTATAGTACCAACAAATCTGTCAATTAGTCGAATACCTGCTATTTCAGCTCCTGCTTCAATTATCCTGTCGTAATTCGTCGTGAAAATATGTAATCGATCCCTTGTCGCTGTTCGACTTGAAAAACTCATCAAAAAACTTACTAAATAATTAAACGTTTGTGTTTTTAAATCGTTTTTTGCATCGCGAATTAACTTTTCCCCATTACTAACTGAATCTGAGAATAATTTCAAACATCTTGTTAGCTCATTATTTAACTCAACTAACTCACTTTTTAAATTTCGATATGGGAGAGCACCAGGAGGCGGTTCTGGAAGTGGGAGATTTTGCGCAGTTAAAATCTCTAATCCTTTAATTAACTCATTAATTGAACGGATTTGGTCTTCAATATTACCTCTTCCTCTTCCTGAGGCTTCAGCTGTTTTAGCTACATAACTATCTATTTCAGCCTTGCAAACTTTGAGATCATTAATCCATCCCATGCCTTGAGGTTTCGTGCCTGTCGCTGACTCTTGGATTGCTGAACTAAGTCCCGCGCCAATAAGTATATTTAGGTGTTCAGACTGAAAAAGAGCAGTTAACCAAGGTTCTATTCTTAAACGCAAAAAATCAGGAGTGATTTTATCTCCTGGTTTTGCCCATGAGCAGTGTCCAACAACTTTAAATGCACCAACTTCGCTGTGTGGATCCAACTGAACCGGAGACTGGTCATCTCCAAGCTTTAAGTATTGACTCACTTTGAATTCATCCTTCGTTAGAGTTAATAGCTGTTTTTCTTTTCAGCCTAAAATAGGTCGCCCTTGATATACCCGTTTTTTCCATTACTTCCTTAACTTGTACGTCCTTATTAATCAATTCATTAGCTAATTCAGCCTTCTTGTGAGGCTTTCTTCCGAATTTGACCCCCTTAATCATAGCGGTCTTCCGCCCATCGTTAGTTCGCTCCAAGATCCTTTCTCGTTCCGCCTCGGCAACAGCTGCTAGTATCTGGATAACCATTTTTCCCATTGTGCCTTCAGTACTAAGACCATTCTCTAGAAATCGGATAGCGATGCCTTTTTTATAGCAAGTATCCACAATACGAATCATATCAGCGGTATTACGTCCTAGACGATCCATTTTAGTACAGAGGATGATGTCATCTTTCTCCGCTCTGGCAAGGAGTCTCTGTAGCCCTGCACGCTCATCAGTTGCTCCTGACATCATGTCAGTAAATACACGATCATCCCTCACTCCCGCTGTTTTGAGTTCAGTAATCTGGCTCGTCAGTTTCTGATGGCTGGTTGATACTCTTGCATATCCTAATAATGCCATTTTGGTCTCATAAATCGATATTGATACTGCGTAGTATCATAAGGTATAAATCGCGATTTTTGATACTAATGTATGATGCCGTTTTGAGCAGTCTCACAATTTATAACATTTGAGACGAAGGTATTGTTCGAAAATGAGCATGAAGCCGGTGCGTAGCAAGAAGATGGCTAAAAGACGAGCGCAAGCCGGGCTCAGGAACAACTCAGGGCCATTAACCAAGTGCTGGTGAATCCGGCAGAGTTCAAGGCCAGCCTGAAACGTTAACAACCCCCTATCCTACTTATCCTGTTAGAAATGGCTCTGACAGGCATAGCAATATTTGCTGCCGAAATGGGCATTAATCCCTGTGGCTTGCATCACTGAGGAAAGTTTTTTGGGAGAGCCTTCGTAGCACTTAGGACAGAAAGGACCATTTGGCTTTCCATCAACAGATGTAGTTCTGTAATAAAAACCATCCCGGAATTCTAATTCATCAACTGTACTGAGTTGGGCTTTGAGAGATGAGATTTCCCCCTGCAGAGAACTTATCTCCTGTTGAGCTTCAGCGAGATTCATTCTGGCATCGCTCAGGCTTAAGTATAACTCGCTGAGTTTTAATCGAAACTCTGCTTCATTGAACGCTGCGGTTGCATCCTTAAGGTCTTTTGCAATATTGAAAGCCAGCTTTACTGCATTTAGCCCTGCTGTAATTGAAGCCATATCAGCCATTTATCTTTCCTTTTGATTAAATTCACAGCACCAATTATGCAAACTAAGTGCTCAAAGAACCGTAAGCGTCAAGTCACTGCCGCCTGTGATTCCAGTCCCGGGATCGCTAGCTTAGAGCTCCGTCTAATTTAGAAGGAGCTCTGTTTATGGAAAATGCTGCCAACTGGCGAACTGAATCGCGTACCGTCTATTCCAGTGACTTCAAACTTCGGATGGTCGAACTGGCTTCACGACCAGATGCCAACGTCGCACAACTGGCGCGGGAACATGGCGTTGATAATAATCTCATTTTTAAGTGGATACGCCTCTGGCAGAGAGAGGGGCGAATCTCTCGTCGAATGCCTGCAACTATCGTGGGGCCGGTGGTACCTCAATCTCTTCCGGCTTCTCCGACTCTGTTGTCCGTCGACGTTATCAACGACCCGTTGCCCGCAGCAGAGAATGACACTCTGTGTACGTTCTCCTCCGCTCACGCCAGCGCCACTTCCTGTCATGTTGAGTTCCGCCACGGCAAAATGACGCTGGAGAACCCGTCGTCAGAGTTGCTGACTGTGCTGATCCGCGAATTGACCGGGAGGACACCATGATATCCCTCCCGTCAGGCACCCGCATCTGGCTGGTCGCCGGGGCCACGGATATGCGTAAATCCTTCAACGGGCTGGGCGAACAGATACACCACGTTCTGGATGAGGATCCCTTCTCCGGCCATCTGTTTATCTTCCGGGGACGCCGTGGCGATACCGTGAAAATACTTTGGGCTGATGCTGATGGTCTGTGCCTGTTTATCAAACGCCTGGAAGAGGGACAGTTCGTCTGGCCTGCTGTACGCGACGGCAAAATCGCGATCACCCGCTCACAACTTGCCATGCTCCTTGATAAGCTGGACTGGCGCCAGCCAAAAATATCCCGCCTTAACTCACTGACAATGTTGTAAAAAAATCATAACCGCATTATAAAAGCGGTTATGAATCACGACTATCTCGCCCGTATCGCTGCGCTGGAAGACGCGCTTCGCCAGAAAGACAGTCAGCTCAGTCTCGTTGCAGAGACTGAGTCGTTCCTGCGTTCTGCACTGGCCCGCGCAGAAGAGAAAATAGAGAACGAAGAGCGCGAGATAGAGCATCTGCGGGCACAGATAGAAAAACTGCGTCGAATGTTGTTCGGTACCCGCTCCGAAAAACTTCGCCGACAGGTTGAAGAAGCCGAAGCCCTGCTGAAACAGCAGGAGCAGCAAAGCGATCGCTACAACGGACGGGAAGACGATCCGCAGGTACCTCGCCAGTTGCGTCAGTCCCGCCATCGTCGCCCGTTACCAGCACATCTTCCCCGCGAGATACATCGGCTGGATCCTGCGGAAACCAGCTGTCCGGAATGCGGCAGCGGTATGGCGTACCTCAGCGAAGTCAGCGTGGAGCAGCTGGAACTGGTCTCCAGCGCCCTGAAAGTGATCCGCACGGTCAGGGTGAAAAAGGCCTGCACCCGATGTGACTGTATCGTTGAAGCACCTGCGCCATCACGTCCCATCGATCGGGGTATCGCCGGGCCGGGTCTGCTGGCCCGCGTGTTAACGGCCAAATACTGCGAACACCTGCCGCTGTATCGCCAGTGCGAAATCTTTGCCCGTCAGGGCGTGGATCTGAGCCGGGCTCTGCTCTCCAACTGGGTGGATGCATGTTGCCGGTTAATGGCCCCGCTGGATGAGGCCCTTTACCACTACGTGATGGACTGCCACAAACTGCATACGGATGACACTCCGGTTCTGGTGCTTGCACCGGGCAGAAAGAAGACGAAAACCGGGCGTATCTGGACGTATGTACGTGACGACAGAAGCGCAGGTTCATCAGATCCGCCAGCGGCATGGTTCGCCTTCTCGCCAGACCGGCAGGGAAAACATCCTCAGCAACACCTTCGCCACTATCATGGTGTGCTGCAGGCGGATGCCTTCGCAGGCTACGATCGGTTGTTCAGTCCGGAACGTGAAGGAGGGCCGCTGACAGAAGCCGCATGTTGGGCCCATGCCCGCCGAAAAATCCATGATGTCTATATAAGCACTCACACAGCGACAGCGGAAGAAGCCCTGAAACGTATCGGTGAGCTGTACGCGATAGAAGAAGAAATACGCGGCCTCACGACAGAAGAGCGTCTGGCAGCCAGACAATCGCAAAGCAAACCACTGCTGGCATCGCTGCATGAATGGCTGGTAGAAAAAAATGAGACGCTGTCGAAAAAGTCCCGTCTGGGCGAAGCGTTCGCTTATGTCCTGAACCAGTGGGATGCGCTGTGCTACTACTGTGAAGATGGCCTGGCAGAGCCTGATAACAACGCTGCCGAACGAGCCCTTCGTGCCGTCTGTCTTGGGAAAAAGAATTTTATCTTCTTCGGCAGCGACCACGGTGGTGAGCGCGGAGCCCTGCTGTACGGACTGATCGGGACGTGCAGGCTGAATGGTATCGATCCGGAAGCCTACCTTCGCCATATCCTGAGCGTACTGCCGGAGTGGCCCAGCAACAAAGTGGCCGAACTGCTGCCATGGAACGTGGTTCTTACCGATAAATAACCGTCAATACGGCGCTCACTTAACGCTTACAAAGAACCTTGATGAAGTGCATAAAAGTGACATTTCAATTTTGGAGAAATAGGTGACATTTTAAACTTGCTTTAACAGGTAATGTAGAGGCTCAATGCTAATGTCTATTTGTGGCTCATTAGGAATGTCCAGGGGCTTTGTTGAATAAATCAGATTTCGGGTAAGTCTCCCCCGTAGCGGGTTGTGTTTTCAGGCAATACGCACGCTTTCAGGCATACCTGCTTTCGTCATTTTGTTCAGCGCTCGTACCAGGGCCATAGCCTCCGCAACCTGACCATCGTAGTCACGCAGCGTCAGTGAACCCCCGAACAGCTGTTTTACCCGGTACATCGCCGTTTCCGCTATCGAGCGACGGTTGTAATCTGTTGTCCATTTCCACCGCGCATTACTCCCGGTCATTCGCTGATTAGCCACTGCACGGTTACGGTCTGCATATTCACCGGGCCAGTAACCCGCACCTTTTCGGGGAGGGATAAGCGCGCTGATTTTCTTACGCCGCAGTTCATCGTGACATAGCCGGGTATCGTAAGCGCCATCGGCGGCGGCTGACCTGATTTTCCGGTGGGTTTGCCGGATTAACCCGGGGAAGGCCTCTGAGTCCGTAACGTTGTTCAGCGACAGGTCAGCGCAGATGATTTCATGTGTTTTACTGTCAACTGCCAGATGCAACTTTCGCCATATACGACGGCGTTCTTTGCCGTGTTTTTTGACTTTCCATTCGCCTTCACCAAAGACCTTCAGCCCGGTGGAATCAACCACCAGATGCGCGATTTCACCTCGGGTGAACGTTTTGAAACTGACATTAACCGACTTTGCGCGCTTGCTGACACTGGTGTAATCCGGGCAGCGCAACGGAACATTCATCAGTGTAAAAATGGAATCAATAAAACCCTGTGCAGCCCGCAGGGTCAACCTGAACACGCGTTTAATGACCAGAACAGTGGTGATGGCGAGATCATAATAGCGCTGAGGTCTTCCCCGTGATGAAGGCGTTGCCGACTCATACCAGGCCTGAATAGGTTCATCATCCAGCCAGAAAGTTATGGAGCCACGGTTGATGAGGGCTTTATTGTAGGTGGGCCAGTTGGTGATTTTGAACTTTTGCTTTGCCACGGAACGGTCTGCGTTGTCGGGAAGATGCGTGATCTGATCCTTCAACTCAGCAAAAGTTCGATTTATTCATAGATGGTCGCCTCCTGTTTGCCAAGCTAAATATGTTGTGGTGGCTTTACTGGTCATCGATTGCAGCCATAGATCCGGACTTTGCCGAGGTGATGTAAAATACCTCTGTCCCTGATGGAATACGCTGATGGAGGCCTCTATCAACAAAGCGCTCTTTCAGGAGCCTTGAATAAACCGGGTTTTCCCCATCGCGGTCTGACCTGTCTTGCCATCACTTCATGCTTGCCTGGGCAATCGGTGGTGTTGTTTCTGTCTTACTGATTAAGCAACTTAAGCGCTTATTATTGGTGCACAATACTCCCGCTCTTTGGCCAGAGCGCCCACACAGTCCGCGCATTCTTGTTAGCCAATGCTACCGAGGCAATGTTGTTATTCCGGCGCGCCATTAGCTGGTTAGCCCAGCTCGATACGGCATCCTGTTTATGTTTGGCCGACTGCAATACCGCCCTGGCACCATGGATAAGCAAGGTCCTCAAATAGGTATCACCTCGCTTGCTTATCCCGAGCAGGACTTGTTTACCCCCACTGGAGTGCTGACGTGGAACCAATCCGAGCCAGGCAGCCAGTTGTCGGCCATTCTCGAAATTGTTGGCTTTACCAATGGTCGCAATCAGCGCGCTGGCGGTAACAGGGCCAATACCGGGGATCTTGCCGATACGCTGGCAGAGAGCATTTTGCCGATAGCACTGCTCAATCTGCTTGTCGAGTGTAGCGATGACATCGAACAGGTACGCCATGTGGTGCTGTAGTAGACTCAGCTGTGTACGAAACAGGACGGGTAACGGGTTATCCGCATCTTCCACGAGCTCAGGTAATCGTCGCTGTAGCTGCTGGATACCTCGGGGGACGACAATGCCAAATTCGGCCAATAACCCCCTGATTTGATTGGCTTGTGCGGTTCGCTGTTTGATGAAGCTCTGACGACTCCGGTGAAGTGCCAATACGGCTTGCTGCTCAGCGGTTTTGACCGGCACGAACCGCATGTTAGGTCGAGTGACGGCTTCACAAATAGCTTCAGCGTCTGCAGCATCATGCTTATTGGTTTTAACATAGGGTTTGACGAACTGAGGGGCCATCAGTTTGACATTATGGCCCATCGATATCAGTTTATTGGCCCAGAAATGAGCAGATGCACAGGCCTCCATGCCGATCAAACAGGGTGGGATGTTGGCAAAAAAGGAGGCCATTTGTGCCCGTCTGAGTTGTTTGTTGAACAACCGTTTTCCGTGCTCGTCAACCCCATGGATCTGGAAAACGTTTTTTGCCAAATCGATTCCAATAGTTTTAACGTTCATGATAGCAGCGCTCCGTTCAATGAGTGACGATTTATCGTCCCACTGTGGCACAAGAGATGGGAGGCGACCATTCCATTAACAAAGCCGCATTGAGGCTGTAGCCCAAGGCGATGTTTGCGATGGAGGCACCGGGTTCAGAACACTCCTGAATGACCTGAGCCTTGAAAGATTTGCTGTAGGTACGGCGCTGAGGGCGCATGGAAAATTCGCTTGATGGGCCATGGCCTTCGGCGGCGGTGTCGGGAAGGTGTGTTGGCCGGACGGATACTGTTGAACTACGTTGTCTGGGGCAACGGAAGTGTTTCGGCCCGACTCTGGAACGCGATCCGAAGCGACGACTGGACAATTCCGCACGTTGGCCTGAGCAGCCTCGGGGAAATCGTCGTCTGGGCGCGCCCAGACGAGTTTCCGCCAAGGAACATGCAGACGAGCAAGGGGCTGCGGGCACTCGGCTACAACGTGAGGATCGGTGTTTGATCGAGGCGCCTGTGGCACACGCAGGCTGACGAGCCAGGCGCTGTCCATTGCCTGAGCAGTTGACCTGCATCAATGGGGCGGGAGAACGCTGTACATTGACTCTTGACTCTTGAAGGCTGTCATGGTAAGCGTGATATCTTACAAAGTATTACAAGGATTTCCTTGGCCGGAACCGCAAAGCGACGCGATTGGAGAGGGTGAGATGAAAGCGCACCTACAGGGATGAAAGCGCACCTACAGGTGATTTTCACGCTCGATGAATTGGCTGCGTATTTGAAAGTCGGCAAGCGGACGCTTTATCGGCTCGCCGCGCACGGGGAAATTCCGGCTTTCAAGGTGGGCGGGACGTGGCGGTTTCCTCAAAGTGAAATCGATCAGTGGATCAATGATCAGACCCGAGCCGGAGCAAAGAAGGAGGTGATGCGCAAGCGTGAACAGCAGAAGTCATCCGAGCAGCCCGTGTCGCCTGGGCGCACTGCCCGTCACAGCAGGCAAAGGGCTTGAGTAACTCGTTTTCCAATTTTTCTGGAGGTATGACATGGACATCGATTTCAAGAAGTTGGCTCCCTGGAACTGGTTCAAGAACGAGCAGCAAGAGCAGCAGACCGTCTCTTCCCTGCCGGTGCAGCGCAATGACCTGCCAGCGGCGAGCGGGCCAGTCAGCCCGATCCTGCAACTGCATCGGGAAATCGACCGGCTGTTCGATGACGCATTCCGGGGCTTCGGTTTTCCGGCGTTGAACATGCCGCAGTGGCCATCCGATTGGTCGGGCATGCTGAAGCCGGCCCTGGACATCCAGGAAACCGACAAGCAGTACAAGATTACCCTGGAAGTGCCCGGTGTCGAGGAGAAGGACATCCAGATAACTCTCGACAACGACGTGCTGATGGTGCGTGGCGAGAAGCGCCAGGAACAGGAGAAGAAGGAAGGTGGCTTCCACCGTGTGGAGCGCTCCTACGGCAGCTTTCAGCGTGCCTTGAACCTGCCTGACGACGCCAACCAGGATTCGATCAAGGCATCGTTCAAGAACGGGGTGCTCACGGTCACGATCGACAAGCGCGAGGTCAGCGCGCCGAAGCAGGGACGCTCGATCCCGATCAACGGCTGACGTCGCCGGCTCGTTCGTCACAAGAAAAACCCGGCACGAGACGAGGAGTCGCGGCTCGCGATGCCTCGTCGCCTCAACCTTGTCAACCTTCTCAGGAGCATCAGCATGGCCAGAAAACAATGCCAGGTCTGCGGCCAACCCGCCACCGTGCGGGTGGAAGCCAATCTCAACGGTCGTAACAGCACCATGCTGTTGTGCGACGACCATTACCGGCAATTAGTGCGCCAGCAAAAGCGCACCGTTTCGCCGCTGGAAGCCTTGTTCGGCTCGCGCAGCGGCCTGTTCGAGGACTTCCTCGGCAGTGACTTCTTCCGCATCGGCGAAGACGCGACGCCAGTTGCCGCCGATACCGATGACGTGGTCGATGCCTCGTTTGGCGAGCCCGCCACCGCAGGTTCGGGTGCGCCGCGCCGTCGCGGCAGTGGGTTGGCCAGCCGCATCAGCGAACAGTCGGAAGCCTTGCTGCAGGAGGCCGCCAAACACGCTGCCGAATTTGGCCGCTCCGAGGTGGATACCGAACATCTGCTGCTGGCGCTGGCCGACAGCGACGTGGTCAAGACCATCCTGGGTCAGTTCAAGATCAAGGTCGATGACCTCAAGCGGCAGATCGAGTCTGAGGCCAAGCGCGGGGACAAGCCCTTCGAGGGCGAGATCGGCGTGTCGCCGCGCGTGAAGGATGCGCTCAGCCGCGCCTTCGTGGCCTCCAATGAACTCGGCCATTCTTATGTCGGTCCAGAGCATTTCCTGATCGGTCTGGCCGAGGAAGGCGAAGGGCTGGCCGCCAACCTGCTGCGCCGCTACGGCCTGACGCCGCAGGCGCTGCGCCAACAGGTCAGCAAGGTGGTCGGCAAGGGCGCCGAGGATGGCCGCGCTGAGACGCCGACCAACACGCCAGAACTCGACAAGTACTCGCGCGACCTGACCAAGATGGCGCGCGACGGCAAGCTCGACCCGGTGATCGGCCGCGCGCAGGAGATCGAAACCACCATCGAGGTGCTGGCCCGGCGCAAGAAGAACAACCCGGTGCTGATCGGCGAGCCGGGTGTGGGCAAGACCGCCATCGTCGAAGGGCTGGCGCAGCGCATGGTGGCGGGTGAAGTGCCCGAGACCTTGCGCGACAAGCGCCTGGTGGAACTCAACATCAACGCCATGGTGGCCGGCGCCAAATATCGCGGCGAGTTCGAGGAGCGCGTGCAGAAGGTGCTGAAGGAGGTGACCGAGCACCAGGGCGAGATGATTTTGTTCATCGACGAGGTGCACACCATCGTCGGTGCCGGCCAGGGCGGTGGCGAAGGCGGGCTGGACGTGGCCAACGTGTTCAAACCGATGATGGCGCGCGGTGAACTCAACCTGATCGGCGCCACGACGCTGAACGAGTACCAGAAATACATCGAGAAGGATGCCGCACTGGAGCGGCGCTTCCAGCCGGTGACGGTGCCCGAGCCGACGGTGGCCCAGGCCATCATGATTCTGCGCGGCCTGCGCGACACCTTCGAGGCGCACCACAAGGTCAGCATCTCCGAGGACGCGATCATCGCGGCGGCCGAGTTGTCCGACCGCTATATCACGGCGCGCTTCCTGCCGGACAAGGCGATCGACCTGCTCGACCAGGCGGCCGCGCGCGTGAAGCTGTCGGCCACGGCCCGGCCGGTGGCCGTGCAGGAGCTGGAGTCCGAACTGCACCAGCTACGGCGTGAACAGGATTACGTGGCCGCGCGCAAGCAGTACGACCAGGCCGCCGAGCTCGGCAAGCGCATCGAAGCCAAGGAGGCCGAGCTCAAGAAGCTCGTCGAGGACTGGGAGCGGGAGCGGGCCTCCGGCAGTGCCGAGGTCAAGGCGGAACACGTGGCGCAGGTTGTCTCGCGCCTGACCGGCATCCCGGTCAACGAGTTGACGGTGGAAGAGCGCGAAAAGCTGCTGCACTTGGAACAACGGCTGCACGAGCGCCTGGTGGGACAAGACGAGGCGGTCCGTGCCGTGGCCGATGCCGTGCGGCTGTCCCGCGCCGGCCTGCGCGAAGGCAGTAAACCGGTGGCTACCTTCCTGTTTCTGGGCCCGACCGGGGTGGGCAAGACCGAGCTCGCCAAGGCATTGGCCGAATCGATCTACGGCGATGAGCACGCCCTGTTGCGCATCGACATGTCGGAATATGGCGAACGCCATACCGTGGCGCGGCTGGTGGGCGCGCCTCCGGGCTATGTCGGTTACGACGAAGGCGGTCAGCTCACCGAGAAGGTGCGGCGCAAGCCCTACAGCGTGCTGCTGCTCGACGAGATCGAGAAGGCACACCCTGACGTCTACAACATCCTGCTGCAAGTGTTCGACGACGGTCGCCTCACCGACGGCAAGGGCCGGGTGGTGGATTTCACCAACACCATCATCATCGCCACGTCCAACCTGGGTTCGGACATCATCCAGCGACGGCTGAAGGCGCGTGAGGCGGCTGGCGAGGAGTACGAAAAGACCAAGGCCGAGGTCATGGACGTGCTGCGCGGCCACTTCCGGCCCGAGTTCCTCAACCGCATCGACGAGATCATCGTCTTCCATGCGCTGGGCAAGGAGGAGATCCGCCACATCGTCGGCCTGCAACTCGATCGCGTGGCGCGCAGCGCCGCCAGCCAGGGCGTGACGCTCACTTTCGATCAGACGCTGATCGACCATTTCGCGGAAGAAGGCTACAAGCCCGAGTTCGGTGCGCGTGAACTCAAGCGCCTGATCCGCAGCGAGCTGGAAACTGCGCTGGCGCGCGAGATGCTCGGTGGCGGCATCGGCAAGGGCGATCACGCCAGCGCACGCTGGGACGACAAGGCCGAACGCGTGGTGTTCGAACGCAAAGAGCCACCGCAGACCCCGGCCGAGCCGGAGCAGCCGGATGTCGCGAAGGCGACCGAGACGCCGCACGGCGACGCTGGCAAAGACTCGAGCAAGAAGAAGTCGGCGAGCGACGCATCTTGATGGCGGGCGAGGCTGCCGTGTCCGACTCCATCAGCCTGGCATGGGCAGCCTCCCTGGCATCGATCGCGGTGGCGGTCGTGGCCGCGGGTCACGCGGTCGTCTACAAGCGTGATCCGCGGTCGGCCACGCCGTGGGGGCTGCTCATCAGCGGCGGCACTGCCCTCCCGCTCGCTGGCCATCCGTTTGCGTGACGGTACGGCCCGTCTGTTCACCTGATCCTCTGGCAACTCGACTTTCGAGGAACACGGTCCATGGAAAAAAAGAATCAATGGAATACCGGCTACTGGATCGTTGCCCTCCTGCTGTTGCTGAGTTTGCAGAGCTACTGGCAGACGGCGAAAACCGTCGAGCCGGTGCCCTACAGCGAGTTCGAGAAGGCGCTGGACGAGGGGCGCGTGGCCGAAGTGCTGGTGTCGGATCGTACGGTGACCGGGCGCCTGAAGTCTCCGGACAGCCGGGGCAAGACGACGATCGTGGCAACGAGGGTCGAACCCGATCTTGCCGATCGCCTGTCGAAGTACGACGTACCCTATGCCCGCGTGTTGGAGAGCACCTGGCTGAGCGATGTGCTGTCGTGGATCCTGCCAGCGGTATCCTTCTTTGGCGTCTGGTTCTTCCTGTTCCGCCGCTTCGCCGAGAAGCAGGGCATGGGCGGGTTTCTCAACATCGGTAAGAGCCGCGCCAAGGTGTTCGTGGAAAAGAACACCGGTGTGACGTTCGCCGATGTGGCGGGGGGGGGATGAGGCCAAGGCGGAGCTGGTCGCGATCGTCGATTTCCTGAAGAATCCGCAGGACTATGGCCGTCTCGGGGCGCGCATTCCCAAGGGCGTGTTGCTGGTCGGCCCACCGGGCACCGGCAAGACATTGCTGGCCAAGGCTGTTGCCGGGTGGCCGAATCGACCCAGGCGCGCATCGATCAGGCTATCCGCGACATCGTGATGGGCGTGTTCGAGCGCGCCTACCGGATTCTCGACATCAACCGCGCGGTGCTGGAGCGCTGTGCGCGCGAGCTGCTGGCGCGGGAAACGCTCGACGAAAGCGATATCCGTCAATTGACTCAAGGACTTGTTCGGAACTGAAAACAGTAGTAGCTGCCATTCAGAGTAAACCGACGGCTCTGTTCAGTGCGTCATCCAATTCGTCGGCATTGTTCAAGGAGAACCGATATGTCTGCATTGACTCCGTGGGACCCCTTCCGGGAACTGGATGAATTGCAAAACCGCCTGGCGACGATGTTCGGACGAATACCCCAGCGACAGGGCGCCCGTACCGGCAACGAAGCCATGACCACGGCGGACTGGGCACCAATGGCGGACATCAGCGAGGATGAGAACGCATTCCTCCTCAAGCTGGATCTGCCGGAGGTCCCCAAGGATGCCGTGCGCGTCAGCGCGGAAAACGGTGTGCTCACCATCAGCGGCGAGCGCAAACTGGAAAAAGAGGAGCAGGGCAAGAAGTTCCACCGCATCGAACGTGCGTATGGCCGCTTTGTGCGCAGCTTTGTCTTGCCTGACAACGTTGATCCGACCAAGGTGACGGCTTCTATGAAAGACGGCGTGCTGGAAGTGCGGCTTGTCAAGGCCGAGCAAGCCAAACCGAAACAGATTGAAATCTCAGTCAACTAACTTCAACCAAGAGCCCAAGATCATGAATATCAAACAGCCACAATACACCTTCTCCGCACTTGCCCTGGCGGTCGTCGTCGGACTGAGCGGACCGGCTCTGGCCCAATCGGCGGCAGGTTCTAGCCCAGTGCTGCAGCACCCTCTGCCGCATCCAAGGCGGCACAGCCACAGGTAGATGACAAGGCCGCCCGGGAAGCCGATAAAAAGCGTGCCGAGCTCACTCAAGACGCCATCACGGCGCTCACCAAGACCCGAGAGGCTTTGACCCTCCTTGATGCAAAGAATACCAAGGAGGCGCTTGCTGCGCTGGAACTGGCCAGCGGAAAGCTGGAACTGGTATTGGCACGCGACGCCAAACTTGCTTTAGCGCCGGTCGATGTACGCGTCATCACCCACGATATCCACGCCAACGTGGAATCGGTAAAGAAAGCGGTCAAGTTGTCTCGGGAGTTGTTGGGTGATGGCGAGGTGCAAAAGGCCCGGCCCATCGTTGCCAATCTGGCCAGCGAAATCGTAATCCAAACCGACAACCTTCCGATGGCAACGTACCCGGCAGCGATCAAGTCGGCCGCACGGCTCATCGACAGCGGCGAGATCGACAACGCCAAAGCGGAACTCGTCCGAGCACTGAACACGCTGGTGGTGACCTCGGTCGCCTTTCCTCTGCCCGTGCTACGGGCCGAAGCCGCGATGGCAAAAGCTGAAAAGCTGGCCGAGACCGACAGGCGCGATGCCAAGCAGAACGAGGAGCTCAGCACCTTGCTGTCGTCCGTGCGCACGGAGATCGAGATGGCGCAGATCCCGGGTTATGGCAAGAAGGCGGACTTCAAACCCATCTTCGATCAGGTGAAGTCCATTGAGCAAAAGTCGGCTGGTGGCAAAAGCGGCAAGGGATGGTTCGACGAGTTGAAGACGCGCATCCAAAAGCTGTTTTGAGGTGATGAAGGGGCTGACTGCTCTGCCGGTCAGTCTCGCGATGTTCGCATTCAGCCCCAATAGATTCGCCTATTTTCACTATCTCATACGAGGCATATCACCATGAATGAGCAAACACCGAATCCCAATGCGACGAACGAAGGAATAAACGAACAGGCCGCGGTAAGCAGCCTTCCTGTCAGTCCAGAGTCCAAGCCTGAAGTCGTCACGGAGGTACAGCCTGAGGTTCAGAAAGAAACGGACTCACAGGCGGCAGACAAACGTAAACAAGTCCTCGATGAGGCAGTCTCGGCCTTGTCGCTGACCAAATCAGCGCTGGCCGCACTTGACGGCAAGGACACTGCACGCGCATTGGCAACGCTGGCCGAAGTGACGGGAAAGCTGGAGCTGATCGTCGCGCGCGAACCCACGCTCGCCCTGGCCGGCGTTGATGTGCGCACCATCGTGCACGACTTGTTCGCCAACACGGAAACCATTGAGGCGATGACCGACGAGGCGCTGGATGCCCTCAAACATGGCGAGGTGCAACAGGCTCGCCACGTGCTGGCTTTGCTGGCCAGTGAAATCGTGATCACGGTCACCAACATCCCTTTGGCGTCCTATCCCGCAGCCGTGAAGGCAGTCGTGCCGCTGATCGATCAGGGCAAGATCGAAGAAGCCAAAGCCGCGCTGCAGTCAGCGCTCAGCACGCTGGTCGAGGAGCGCAGCGTGCTTCCGCTGCCCGTCCTGCGTGCGAAGCTGCTCCTGAAGCGCGCCGAGCCCCCGGTAGAAGATGGTCAGCGCAGCGAAGCATCCAATGAGCGCCTGGAGACATTGTTGAACGAAGCCCGGCAGCAGTTGGAAATGGCAGAACTGCTGGGCTATGGAAAAAGGAAGGACTTTGAGCCCCTGTACGCTGAACTCAAGAAAATCAAGGAAAAGACGGGAGGGGGAGGCTGCGGAAAAGGCTGGCTCGATGAAGTCAAGGCAAAACTGTCCAGGTTGTTCTGAAACCGCTGGAGAGGGGGCGCATAGCGCCCCCTCTCTTGTCCCATGAGTGTTTGATTTTTTATTTTGTATAGATCTTTAGGAGATATTGCATGAACACAGACACCATCGCCAATTCCAATGCGGATGACCCCACCAAAGCACTGTGTTCGCTGAGCCAAAATTGGTGGCTTTTTGTGCTGCGCGGTGTCTTGGCATTGATTTTTGCAGCCCTCGCGTTCTGGATGCCACAATCGGCTCTGTTGGCCATGACCATCATGTTCGGCGCATTTTCCTTGGTCAATGGCGCGTTCAACTTGTTTGCAGCGGTGCGCCATATCCAGAAAAAAGAGCGCTGGGGCTGGCTGCTGTTCAGCGGCATTGTCGGCATACTTACGGGCGTCGTCGTCCTTTGCTCCTTGGGTCGCCACGATAGTCTTGGCTTCTTTTTTATGGGCTAGCGTGGGCTTCTGGGCGATTTTCACCGGTGTGCTGGAGATATCCGCCGCCGTTCGGCTGCGTCGGGAAATCAAGGGTGAAATCTGGCTTGCCCTCAGTGGACTGCTCTCGATTATCCTTGGTGCTATCGTCTTGTGGATATTTTTTACCCGTCCGGTCGAGTCATTCGTGGCCGCAGGCTGGCTGTTGGGTTTCCATGCGGCAGTCTATGGCGTCACGCTTTTGTTCTTGAGTTGGAGTCTTCGCAAAACGCGCCTGGGGTAAGAGCGTGCCAAACCAAAATCTATGGATATGAGCATCCTCGATTCATGCCTCCATAGAAATGACATCGAAGGAGTCATACATGCAGATACAATATAGCTATCGAGCTATCGACAAAGAGTTTCATGAACCTTGGCAGAGAGCTTTGGGAAATGTGATCGAGCACGCCCTCAAGCCATTGCTCGACAAACACACTAAAGATTCAGCGCGACTTCAAATCGTCCTTGATCGCGACAAGATCAAGCGGCAATTTCTGGCCAGTGGCTATATGCACCTGCCCGGCAAAAAGATTGTCAGCGTTACTGCATCACATAACGAGCTGACGCCCCTCGCGCAGATGCTCGCACAGTCGTTGTTCCGTCAGGCCAAGAAGCATTTTGACCGACTGCATGCTCAGGATCAAATCAAGCGCAAAGCACGACGCGAGCGCTTGCGCGAGCTCAAGGTGCGGATTGCCGCAAAACCCGCATCAGCCGCCCATGAGGCCGAGGTGACCCAAATGCCTCTACTGTCGAAACTTGAGGCTGTCGCAAGGCGTGAGCTGGCTTATCTGCGGGCCGTCGGCGATTTACCGTGCGATTATCCGACGCTGCGCGACGTGGTGGATGAAGCGATTGTCCGAGCTAAGGTGGAATGGCAATCCGTGCCGGGGGAAAAAGAGGCTTACACCGGTCTTTTGAAGCATCTGTTCGCCGTCCTGGATAACGAAGTGGCAAGCAGCCGGCAATTTGGCGAATCCGTTTCTCTGGACGCGCCGGTCGAACCGGATGCCCAAGACGTGGCCGAGGCCATGGTGGAAGAGGAAATCTTCGAATTTTATCAGCACGATGACACACTCAAGCTGGCCGATATTTTCGCTGGCAGTCAGCATCCCGATGTCGCAACGATCGCGGAACAGGAGGAGCTGATTGATCGGTCGAGCGAGTTCGCTTTTGCATTTGACCTGCTGAAGGACATGCCGCGTTTGTGGCGGCGCATTTTTCTGCTTATCCGTGTGGACGGGCTGAATGCCAGCAGCGTCTCTGAAATCCTGCTGATTCCTAGTAAGGAAGATGCTGTCCGAAGGTGGCTCATGCAGGCCGAAGCATTCATCGCTGCTCATCTGGAAGAGGCCGGAGTAAGCAAAAACGGGAACGATTGGCTCCAAGGCGTTGATTGGTCGGCATTGTCTGTGACCCGAAACGAGGCAGCCTCACTGTGGTCCAAGGAGGCGAACCATGAAGAATGATCTTCACCTTGTCTGCCCGCATTGCCAGTCCATCAACCGCGTACCGACTGCGAAGCTATCGGAACATCCCAACTGTGGCCGCTGCCAGCAGCCCTTGTTCACGGGCGAGCCCATCGAGTTGACTACGGCGACGTTCTCGCGCCACGTGGAGCGCAGCGATCTGCCGCTGCTGGTCGATTTCTGGGCGCCATGGTGCGGGCCGTGCAAGATGATGGCGCCACAGTTTCAGCAAGCGGCGCACCAGCTCGAACCGAGGATCCGGCTGGCGAAGGTGAATACCGAGGCTGAGCCCCACCTGGCCACGCAGTTCGGTATCCGCAGCATCCCGACGCTCGCCCTGTTCCAGGGTGGGCGGGAGATCGCCCGTCAGGCCGGCGTGATGGGCGCGCAGGACATCGTGCGCTGGACGTCGACGCAAGTGGGACGCTGACCGATGCAGGGCTTGCTCGGCACTACACTAATCCTGCTGGCGGCTTGCAGCCTGGCGGCGATGGCGACGGCGGCGTTCAGAGTGCCCGCCTTGCTGGGGTATCTCTCTGTCGGCGTTGTACTGGGCCCCTCAGTCATCGGCGTGATCGCGCCGGGGAGACGCTGAGCTTTCTGTCCGAGCTGGGCGTGGCGCTGCTGTTGTTCATGGTCGGACTGGAATTCTCCCTCGGAGACTTCTGGCTCGCCCGCAGGACGGTGCTGATGGCGGGCGCTCTGCAGATGATCGCCGTGGCCCCGCCGCTGATCCTGCTATTGATGTGGCTGGGGCAGCCCGGCCAGAGCGCCGCGCTGCTCGGCACTGCGGCGGCCATGTCGTCCACGGCGCTGGTCAGCCGACAACTGGCCGACCAAGGCGAGCTCACCACCCGCCACGGACGCAGTGCCATCGCCGTGCTGGTCTTTCAGGACCTGGCCAGCGTGCCCCTGCTGGCCTTGCTGGCGATCTGGGCGCGCGGCGAGTCGCCGAAGATCGAGCATGTGCTGCTCGAAGTATTCGGTGTGCTGCTGCTGTTCGCGGCAGCGGCCCTCGCCTCGCGCCGTCTGTTGCATGGCCTGCTGGGCTGGGTGGCGCGGCGGGGCCACGAGGAATCGTTCGTGCTCGTCTCCTTGTGCGTGGTGGTGGCTGCCGCCGCCGCTGCGCACGCGGTCGGCGTATCCGCCGCCCTGGGGGCCTTCCTCGCCGGGATGGTGCTGGGCGAGAGCGACTTCCGGCACCACATGGAAAGCCACCTCAGGCCGTTTCGCGATGTGTTGTCGGGCGTGTTCTTCGTGACCATCGGCCTGCAACTGGACGCAGCACAGATTCTTTCGGCACCGCTGGCGGTGCTGGCGTGGCTGGTGGTGCTGGTACCGGTCAAGATCCTGCTCAATACGCTGGCCTTGCGGGCGACGCGCCTGTCCGCCCTCGATGCCTGGCGCACGGGCATAGCGTTGGGGCACGGCGGCGAGTTCGCCCTGCTGTTGTTGGGCACGGTCTTGCAGCAGCATCTGATCCCCGCGACCGTCGTCCAACCCATGCTGGTCGCGCTGGTGCTCAGCATGGCCCTGGCACCGCTACTGATCCGCCATCACGATGTACTTGCCCGGTTCTTGAGCCGCACCGGCGGCGTCATTCAGCCACCCCAGGCTGAAGAAGTCGAGATCGCCGCGCAGACGACGCGATATCGAGACCATGTCATCGTTTGCGGCGCGGGCGAGCTTGGCCTGACAGTCAGCGAGATTCTTCGCCACGCCGGCGTGGCGCATCTGCTGCTGGAGGCGGACGCGCAGAAGGTCGAGGCCGCGCGTGCCGCCGGCGCGCCGGTGTTCCATGGCGATGCCAGTCGGCCCGATACCTTGCTGGCTGCCGGCTTGACGCATGCGCACTTGGTGGTGCTAACGTTCGCCCATGCCCAGCAAGCGTTGCGCATCGCCCAGGCGATTGCCGAGCGCCGTCCGGCGCTAACCTTGTGGGTGTCATGCAGAAGTACGACCGCGGCCGATGCATTTCGCGCCATGCCTAACGTGCGCGTGTATCAGCAATCCTTTGCCGCAGCTATTGGGCTGGCGGAACAGGTGATGTCGACGCTTGGCATGTCGACCGAGCTGATTGAAGGACACATCAGCGCAATGCGCCGCCGTCTCGACAGCAGCCGTTTTCCAGGGAATTCATCGTCATGAAATCAAAACGCCTTAACCCATTTCAGGTCTTGCGTGACCAATTGGCCATCATGAGTTTTTACGAGCGCTTCGAGCAGGTCGTCGCGCTCGTGCTGTCGGCGGTGATCGCCGTCATCATCATGGTGTCGCTGTTCCAGCTCATCTCCATCGTCTTCACGCTGCTGGTTCTCGATGCCTTCAATCCCCTGGACCACAAGGTATTCCAGAGCGTGTTCGGCATGATCATGACGCTCTTGATCGCGATGGAGTTCAAGCATTCCATCGTGCGCGTGGCGCTGCGTCGGGACAGCATCATCCAGGTTAAGACGGTGGTCCTGATCGCGGTGATCGCACTCTCCCGCAAGTTCGTGATCCTCGACTCCGACGCGAGCCCCGCAAAGATAGCCGCGCTGGCAGGCGCCACGCTGGCTCTGGGTGCGACCTACTGGCTGCTGCGCAAGCGCGGCGACCGCGCCGCCGAGACCTCTGAGCATGACCCGTCATCATCCGAGTGATCCGCGCACTGTGCTCTTGCAACACCGCTGGCTCAACCGCCTGCAGACCGGGCTGTTGGTCCTGACCCTGGTCGGGATCGCAGCCGCAGCAGGGAGACTGCCATTTGGGGAAGGCTGCCTGTGGCTCGCGCTGTTTGCCGTTGCAGGTGCGTTGCTGCTGGACCCGGTAGCCGCGTCGGCGCTGAGCTCGCGCCTGTACCGCGTACGGACCTTGCACCCGCAACAAGCCCACGAGATGTGGGCCCTGTTGCGCGAGCTGCCCGCCCGTGCCGGTTTGCCCGCCACGCCGGTGCCGCACTATATGCCCAGTGCCGTCGTCAACGCCTTCGCCACCGGATCGAAGCAGGAGGCATCGTTCGCCCTCACCGATGGCCTGCTGCGCAGCCTGAGCCCACGCGAGCTGGCGGGTGTGTTCGCGCACGAGGTCGCGCACATCGCTAATGAGGATCTGCGTGTCATGGGGCTGGCAGATTCCGTCAGTCGCCTCACGTGCCTACTGGCCCTTATGGGACAGATCGCGATCCTGCTCAGCCTGCCCGCGCTGCTGGTTGGCGCGGCGGAGGTCTATTGGCCTGGTCTATTGTTATTGGCCGCATCGCCCCAACTGGCCCTGCTCGCACAGCTCGGCTTGTCTCGCGTGCGTGAGTTCGACGCTGACCGCCTTGCGGCGGAACTGACTGGCGACCCGCAGGGGCTGGCGTCCGCGCTGGCGAAAATCGAGCGGGTCAGCCGCTCCTGGCGTGCCTGGCTATGGCCGGGATGGGGCAATCCCGAGCCCTCCTGCTTGCGCACGCGTCCGGCAACGCAAGAGCGCATCGCACGCCTGCTGACGTTGGCGCCTGGGCCAGCATCAGCGTTGCCACTCCGCGCGCCCCATTTTTTGCCGGAATCCGCTTTGGCGACGCGCCCACCGCGCTGGCGCCCGAGCGGGCTGTGGCGCTGATTGCCCATCAACAGGAGACGTCTCATGGCCTATCTCGACCCGTACCAACGCCCCGCGCCGGACCGCTTCGTCCGGCGCTGGCTCTTCATCACCGCCTGTATTGCCGCGCTCATGCTGCTGTGGCAGTTTCTGCCCGCCATCGAGGCCTGGTTCAGTCCGCGCGAGGCAGCAGAACGCACCGTGATGGCGCGTGGCGATCTGGCGGCGGACGAGAAAACCACCATCGAACTGTTCGAAAAATCACGCGCCTCGGTGGTCTACATCACCACCGCGCAATTAGTACGCGATGTCTGGACGCGCAACGTGTTCTCCGTGCCGCGCGGCACTGGCTCGGGCTTCATCTGGGACGACGCCGGCCACGTCGTCACCAACTTCCACGTCATCCAGGGCGCGTCCGAAGCCACCGTCAAACTGGCCGACGGCCGCGACTACCAGGCCGCGCTGGTGGGGACGAGCCCCGCGCACGACATCGCCGTGCTCAAGATCGGCGTCGGTTTCAAGCGCCCGCCGGCCGTGCCGGTCGGCACCAGTGCCGACCTCAAGGTGGGTCAGAAGGTGTTTGCTATCGGCAACCCCTTCGGCCTGGACTGGACGCTCACCACTGGTATCGTCTCCGCGCTCGACCGCTCGTTGCCGGGAGAAGCGGGCGGCCCGGCCATCGATCACCTGATCCAGACCGACGCCGCCATCAACCCCGGCAATTCCGGTGGCCCGCTGCTCGATTCGGCTGGGCGGCTGATCGGCATCAATACCGCCATCTACAGTCCGTCTGGCGCCTCGGCCGGCATAGGCTTTGCGGTGCCGGTCGATACCGTCATGCGCGTGGTGCCGCAACTCATAAAGACCGGCAAGTACATCCGTCCGGCGCTGGGCATCGAGGTGGATGAGCAGCTCAACGCGCGTCTGCAGGCGCTGACCGGCAGTAAGGGCGTATTCGTATTGCGCGTGACGCCGGGCTCGGCGGCGCACAGGGCCGGGCTCGTCGGCGTCGAGGTCACCGCAGGCGGCATCGTGCCCGGCGATCGCGTTATCAGCATCGACGGTATCGCCGTTGACGACGTCACCACATTACAGGCCCGGCTAGACGACAAGAACGTTGGAGATGTTGTGGTCTTGTTAGTGGAGCGGGCCGGCAAGACTCGCGAGATGCTTGTGGAACTACAACCGGGAGTTTGATGGAAAGTGGGTCATGGATCTGCACAGCGAAGCAGCCAAGCGACTTCAGCCTTGCGCCGAACTACGAGCCCTAGCTAGGGATGGTCTGAAGTAGCCCTGTATTTCCGGCTGGCTTCAGCCACTGCTGATTTTGAAAGCGGTGAACCGATCAAAAACGATCGGATCACTCGCTCATTTCGGTGCTTTCAGCCGTCGCGAGCACCTTGCGACGGCCATTTTCCGCATTACAGGCGCACCTCTCCTGCGCTTGCCAGCAAATGTCGGCGGGCCATCCATAGGTTCGACAGGGCAAACAGCGTCACCAGTTGTGCAGTGTTCTTCACCAGCCCTCGGAAACGTACCTTGGTGTAGCCGAACTGCCGCTTGATCACGCGAAACGGGGGCTCTACCTTCGCTCGCACTTGCGCCTTGGCCTTCTCGATCTTGCGCTTGGCTTTGTACAGGGCGCTGCGTTTATCGAGCATCTTGTAGGTGCTGCGGCGTGCTGCGACCTGCCAGATCACTTCTCGGTCGGCATGCTCGGAGCGCTTTTCGACGCCTGTGTAGCCGTCATCGGCGCAGACGACGTTCTCGTCGCCGTGCAGCAGTTTGTCGACCTGGGTGACATCCGCCACGGTGGCTTGTATCTAACAGTTTGTGGTGATTAGCTACCACCACTGAAGCAGAGTGAGCCGCCCCCTTCCCTTAAGGTCAGAAAAGTCGGCACCGCTTCACCTTTCACGCCAGCACATCAGGTTGAACGGTTATCGGGAGCTCGACTCCGTATGTACAAGGCGAACAGGCGTGACGGTTTATGTGAGAGGAGTTTGACCATGTTTCCAGTCGGCATTGACGTAAGTAAAAACACCCTGGATCTTTGCATGCTTTATGACGGTATCAAAGGACGCATAAAAACCCGTAACATCCAGAATAACAGACATTCAGTTGAAAATATTCTTCGCTGGCTCAGGCTTCAACATTGCAGTCCGGAAGATGTTCATGTGGTAATGGAAGCTACCGGTGTTTATCACGAACGGCTGGCCACTGAATTACATGATGCCGGTTTCCGGGTTTCTCTGGCCAACCCTCACCGTAGTCGGGAGTTTGCGCGTGGCATGGGAATCATGACAAAAACGGATAAGGTGGATGCGTATATGCTGGCCTGTTACGCATTCCTTAAGAAGCCACACCGCTGGGAGCCGCCGGCACCCGAAATCAGATATCTCGGTGCACTCCTGCGACGGCGGGATGTTCTGCTGGGTGATGCCCTGCGTGAGGAGAACAGGCTGGAAAAATACCTGTCGACAGACACACCTGCAGATATTATCAGTTCCTGCAGGCGTATGGCGCAGCTTCTGCGCGAGGAGGTAAGTAATATCGAGCGGCAGATAAAAGCACATATCAAAGCCAGCCCGGTAATGACTCCAACTTACTGATAGTGTTTTATGTTCAGATAATGCCCGATGACCTTGTCATGCAGCTCCACCGATTTTGAGAACGACAGTGACTTCCGTCCCAGCCTTGCCAGATGTTGTCTCAGATTCAGGTTATGTCGCTCAATGCGCTGAGTGTAACGCTTGCTGATAACGTGCAGCTTTCCCTTCAGGCGGGATTCATACAGCGGCCAGCCATCCGTCATCCATACCACGACCTCAAAGGCCGACAGCAGGCTCAGAAGTCGCTCCAGTGTGGCCAGAGTGCGTTCACCGAAGACGTGCGCCACAATCGTCCTCCGTATCCTGTCATACGCGTAAAACAGCCAGCGCTGACGTGATTTAGCACCGACGTAGCCCCACTGTTCGTCCATTTCAGCGCAGACAATCACATCACTGCCCGGCTGTATGCGCGAGGTTACCGACTGCGGCCTGAGTTTTTTAAGTGACGTAAAATCGTGTTGAGGCCAACGCCCATAATGCGGGCGGTTGCCCGGCATCCAACACCATTCATGGCCATATCAATGATTTTCTGGTGCGTACCGGGTTGAGAAGCGGTGTAAGTGAACTGCAGTTGCCATGTTTTACGGCAGTGAGAGCAGAGATAGCGCTGATGTCCGGCAGTGCTTTTGCCGTTACGCACCACCCCGTCAGTAGCTGAACAGGAGGGACAGCTGATAGAAACAGAAGCCACTGGAGCACCTCAAAAACACCATCATACACTAAATCAGTAAGTTGGCAGCATCACCAAATTTTAAACTACTTCAGCAACAAATCTTCACGAATGCCAGCTGGTTCTACATCCTTGCAGTGGCCCTGATTCTACTGAGTGTCTCGTTCCTGGGACTCTCACGCTACGGTGATATCAAACTGGGTCCGGACCATGCGCAGCCTGATTTTAGCTATCACTCCTGGTTTGCGATGCTTTTCTCGGCAGGGATGGGGATCGGCCTGATGTTCTTTGGCGTTGCTGAACCTGTGATGCATTATCTTTCACCTCCTGTCGGCACTCCAGAGACCATTGCGGCAGCGAAGGAAGCAATGCGCCTGACGTTCTTCCACTGGGGCCTGCACGCATGGGCAATCTATGCCATTGTGGCACTGATCCTGGCCTTTTTCAGTTACCGTCACGGTCTGCCTTTAACGCTGCGTTCCGCACTTTATCCCATTATTGGCGAGCGCATATACGGACCTGTAGGCCATGCGGTTGATATTTTCGCCGTTATTGGCACCGTCTTTGGCGTTGCGACATCGCTGGGGTACGGTGTTTTGCAGGTGAATGCTGGTTTGAATCATCTTTTCGGGGTGCCTATTAATGAAACGGTGCAGGTGATTCTAATCGTTGTCATCACTGGTTTAGCGACGATTTCGGTGGTGTCCGGCCTGGACAAGGGAATACGTATACTGTCTGAGCTCAACCTGGGCCTGGCAGTGCTGCTGCTGGCGCTGGTCCTGTGTCTGGGACCAACCGTGCTTCTGCTGAAGTCATTTGTGGAAAATACGGGCGGTTATCTTTCTGAACTGGTGAGTAAAACTTTTAACCTTTATGCGTATGAACCTAAGTCGAGCAACTGGCTGGGGGGCTGGACATTACTGTACTGGGGATGGTGGCTTTCATGGTCGCCGTTTGTGGGGATGTTCATCGCAAGAGTCTCGCGCGGTCGAACCATTCGCGAGTTTGTCACCGGCGTGCTGTTTGTTCCCGCCGGCTTCACGCTCATGTGGATGACGGTGTTTGGTAACAGCGCAATCTATCTCATTATGCACCAGGGGGCGGCTGATCTCGCCAATACCGTTCAGCAGGATGTCGCGCTGGCCCTGTTTAATTTCCTGGAGCATTTCCCGTTTTCTTCCGTGCTGTCATTTATTGCAATGGCGATGGTCATTGTCTTCTTTGTCACCTCGGCTGACTCCGGGGCAATGGTTGTTGATACGCTGGCATCGGGTGGCGTCGCTAACACGCCTGTATGGCAGCGAATTTTCTGGGCCTCGCTCATAGGGATTGTGGCAATCGCACTGCTGATTGCGGGGGGACTGAGCGCGCTGCAAACCGTGACAATAGCGAGCGCATTACCTTTCTCAGTGATTTTACTGATATCCATATACGGATTATTAAAAGCCCTGCGTCGGGATTTGACCAAGCGTGAAAGCCTGAGCATGGCGACTATTGCTCCGACTGCAGCGCGTAACCCGATTCCATGGCAGAGACGCTTGCGCAATATCGCTTATCTGCCAAAGCGCTCTCTTGTGAAACGCTTTATGGGCGACGTTATCCAGCCCGCCATGACGCTGGTTCAGGAAGAACTGAATAAACAGGGAACGATAAGCCATATAAGTGATACTGATGACGAACGAATTCGGCTTGAAGTCGATTTGGGCAATGAGCTGAACTTTATTTATGAAGTGAGACTTCGTGGCTATAACTCACCGGCTTTCGCCATGGCTGCAATGGACAATGACGAGCAGCAGGTTGAGCAACATCGATATTATCGCGCTGAGGTCTATCTGAAAGAAGGCGGTCAAAACTATGATGTGATGGGCTGGAATCAGGAACAGCTGATTAATGACATACTGGACCAGTACGAAAAACACCTGCACTTCCTGCACCTCGTTCGTTAATACAAAAATGCCGTCCTGCCGGGCGGCATTTATTTTCCCGAACTTAATACAAGGATATGCTGAATGATTTTACGCTGGCAATGGATTCTCAGGCAGACACTTAAAAAGCTATGGTTCAGGGCAACGTTATTTGCAATGGTAGCAATAATAACGGCCCTTTTATCTATTCTTTTTAGATCAATGATCCCAGAGTCAGTATCAGTGAAGGTTGGTGCGGAAGCAGTTGATAATATTCTGAACATACTGGCATCGAGTATGCTGGCGGTGACCACATTTTCACTGAGTATCATGGTCACCGCTTACGGTTCAGCCACTACTAATGTGACGCCCAGAGCCACGCGTTTAGTTGTAGAAGACGTAACCACACAAAATGTACTGGCCACTTTTATCGGTTCTTTTCTCTTCAGCCTGGTAGGGATTATTGCCCTCAATATGGGAGCCTACGGAGAAAGGGGTAGAGTCATTTTATTCATTGTAACACTGGTTGTCATTGCCTTAATAATCATCACATTGCTTCGCTGGATACAGCATTTGACCTCTCTGGGCAGGGTAGGTGAGACAACAGCAAAAGTAGAACAGGCGGCGATCGAGACATTTATTGCGAGAGCAAAAAGTCCATGTCTTGGCGGATATCCATGGCTTGAGAACAATGAACAACCAAAAGGAACTGTTGCCGTATATCCGGAGAAAATTGGCTATGTTGAATATATTGACATGGTCAAGCTCGGCAGTCTGCTGAGCAATGATCCTCGTCATGTATATCTTGTGGCGCAGCCAGGCAGTTTCATACATCCATCGATGCCAGTTTTGTACCTGAGTTCTGGTCAGGAGTCATCAATCTGTACCGATTTACTTGAAACGATCATTGTCTCGGATGTGCGTTCATTTGCTCAGGATCCCCGATTCTGTCTCAGCGTCATGGCCGAAATAGCCTGCAGGGCCCTTTCGCCCGCAGTAAACGATCCCGGTACTGCGATTGATGTCATTGGCAGAGGTGTTCGAATACTCTCCGCTTACGCGCAGAATAAAATAGATGAAACTGAAGTGATATATCCTTCAGTACATGTTGCGCCACTTCAGATCAAAGACCTACTGGAAGACTTTTTCTTACCTGTTGCACGTGATGGTGCGAGTATGAGGGAGATTCAGATAAGAGTCCTTAAAGGACTGTCTATGCTGAGTAAGGGTTGGCCTGGGATGTTTGCTGAAGCCGCACATATACTGGCATCTGAAACATTAGAGCATGCAACTCGTACTGGTCATATAGCCCATGACGAATATCTTATAAAATCAATTTATTATAATTTATTCAGTGGCGAAAATCCTAAGGAAGGTGCGAACAAGTTCCTGATATGAGATCATCATATTCATCCGGAGCGCATCCCAGAGGGACATCATGAGCCATCAACTCACCTTCGCCGATAGTGAATTCAGCACTAAGCGCCGTCAGACCCGAAAAGAGATTTTCCTCTCCCGCATGGAGCAGATTCTGCCATGGCAAAACATGGTGGAAGTCATCGAGCCGTTTTATCCCAAGGCGGGCAATGGCCGACGGCCCTATCCGCTGGAGACCATGCTGCGTATTCACTGCATGCAGCATTGGTACAACCTGAGCGACGGTGCCATGGAAGATGCCCTGTACGAAATCGCCTCCATGCGCCTGTTTGCCCGATTATCCCTGGATAGCGCCCTGCCGGATCGCACCACCATCATGAATTTCCGCCACCTGCTCGAGCAGCATCAACTGGCCCGTCAATTGTTCAAGACCATCAATCGCTGGCTGGCCGAAGCAGGCGTCATGATGACCCAAGGCACTTTGGTGGATGCCACCATCATTGAGGCACCCAGCTCTACCAAGAACAAAGAGCAGCAACGCGATCCGGAGATGCATCAGACCAAGAAAGGCAATCAGTGGCACTTTGGCATGAAGGCCCACATTGGTGTCGATGCCAAGAGTGGCCTGACCCACAGCCTGGTCACCACCGCGGCCAACGAGCATGACCTCAATCAGCTGGGTAATCTGCTTCATGGAGAGGAGCAATTTGTCTCAGCCGATGCCGGCTACCAAGGAGCGCCACAGCGCGAGGAGCTGGCCGAGGTGGATGTGGACTGGCTGATCGCCGAGCGTCCCGGCAAGGTAAAAACCTTGAAGCAGCATCCGCGCAAGAACAAAACGGCCATCAACATCGAATACATGAAAGCCAGCATCCATGCCAGGGTGGAGCACCCGTTTCGCATCATCAAGCGGCAGTTCGGCTTCGTGAAAGCCAGATACAAGGGGCTGCTGAAAAACGATAACCAACTGGCGATGTTATTCACCCTGGCCAACCTGTTTCGGGTGGACCAAATGATACGTCAGTGGGAGAGATCTCAGTAAAAACCGGAAATAACGCCAGAAATGGTGGAAAAAATAGCCTAAATAGGGGTCCGCTTGGAAAACGGAATCTATGGTCACTCCCGTTTTTGCAACACCGATTTTGACGACAAGTTGGCTTGCTTGAATCTATCCGGCGTCTGAATGGGATTTTATTCCCGCGCCTTGATGAGTTCCGCGCCTGATGAACCTCCAGAAAATATACGGCTTCAATGAGCCTTTCCGTTTTACAGGTTCCTCAACAGGCCGGTGGGCCGTTAGTATCATCAATATCAGTATTCGCAAAACCAGATCAGTAATTCTTTAAACCGGTGTATTTCTGCCGTTATGCTACATAAGTTTGCTGTCGTGCCGTTAGGGCCCAGGCTATTCTGGCCAGCTTGTTTGCCAGAGCACAAGTGACGACAAAGTTGCTTTTCCGGCACAGTAAATCCCTGACCCAATCGGCCAATTTGCCAGACTGGTGTTCCAGTTTTTGTATGAATACCCTGGCACATTGAACCAACAAAGTTCGGATCTTTTTATTACCTCGCTTACTAATTCCCAGCAATGTCGTCCTACCTCCCGTGCTGTACTGCCGAGGTACAAGCCCTGTTGCCGCCGCAAAGTCACGGCTGCTGGCGTACTGCTTCCCGTCGCCAATCTCAGTTGAAATAGTACTCGCTGTCAGTGTTCCGACGCAGGGAATGCTCAGCAAGCGCTGTCCAACCTCATCTTCGTCCAACTTTCGTTTCAACTGGGATTCCAAATCTTTAATCTGCTCAACAAGATAGTGATAATGCTGTTGTAATTTCAGCAATAACTGGCTGAGGTAAAGAGGCAAACTATTATCCTCAAGAATGGTACTCAGTCGGCTAATAACGGCAGCTCCTCGGGGAACGCTAATGCCAAATTCCAGCAGAAAAGCATGCATTTGATTGGTTGTTTTTACCTTATCCTGAACCAGGGATTCACGGACACGATGCAGAGCCCGCATTGCCTGCTGAGATTCCGTTCTGGGCTGCACAAAACGCATAGACGGACGCGATGCAGCTTCACAAATAGCTTCGGCGTCGACAAAGTCGTTTTTATTGCTTTTAACGAACGGGCGGACAAATTGTGGTGATATCAGCTTTGGGGAATGCCCCAACTCTTCCAACTTGCGTGCCATAAAGTGAGAACCGCCACAGGCTTCCATTGCGATGGTTGTAGCGGGGCATGTCGCCAAAAATTCGATCAACTTTGGCCGGGTAAATTTTTTACGGTAAACAGCCTTCCCGCGACGATCCTGGCAATGAATATGGAAAGAGTTTTTACCCAGATCGATACCAATGAGCGCAATGTTTTCCATGATAGTTCTCCGAATGAAAGCCTGTCCTCAGCATAGTACCGGGAAGGAGGGAGTGACCATCTCATTAATTATCCCACGTTAAGACTATTTTTTGTACAAAGCGGTATCGACTGTACGTAATGAGCGGTATTTTCCGGATCCCAGCTTAAGATTATTACGCCAGACGTAATCTCCACTCAGATTGATATGTTCCCAGCCCAGGGGAGAAAGATGAGAGACCAGTTGCTCATTTATCGGGATACCCTTTCGTTTTAGTGACTCAATAGCTCTTTCTATATATACCGTGTTCCACAACGTGATCGCCGCTGTCAGTAATGTCAGCCCGCTGGCGCGATAACTCTGATTCTCCAGCCCACGATCCCTTATTTCACCCAGACGGTGCAAAAAGACCGCTCGAGCAAGGGCATTACGGGCCTCACCCTTATTCAGCCCCGCCTGCACGCGTCGGCGCAGACCGGGATCACGGAACCAGTCCAGCATAAATAGTGTCCGTTCGATGCGGCCAATCTCTCTCAGCGCTTTGGCAAGTCCATTCTGTTTTGGGTAACTGGCTAACTTTTTCATCATCAGTGATGCGGTGACTGTCCCCTGCTTAATCGAGGTTGCCAGGCGCAATACCTCATCCCAGTGCGACTCAATGTATTTGATATTCAGGCAGGTTGTTGATATGACAGACTGAAGCCCCGGATAGCGCTCGGCCTTTCCATGAATAAACAGCCGCTTGTCATGAAGATCACGGATCCTTGGCGCAAAAGCGAATCCCAGCAGGTGCATCAGGGCGAAAACATGTTCAGTGAAGCCTGCGGTATCGGTGTAATGCTCGGTAATTTCCAGATCGCTTTCATGGTACAGCAGGCCATCAAGCACGTGGGTTGAGTCGCGCACCCGGCTGATCACTTTGGCGTAGAACGGGCTGTATTGGTCTGAGATATGCGTATAAATCTGCACGCCCGGCTCCTGACCATATTTAAGATTGACCTGACCGGCATAACGCCCGTGACTGCCTACCCGAAAGTTCTGCCCGTCTGACGACGATGTTGTCCCGTCGCCCCAGAATGCGGCCAGAGGCCGCGCTTTCTGAGCGTTGACCAGCTCGGCCAGTGCCGCTGAATAAGTTTCATCTCTGATGTACCATGCCTGAATACTTTCGAGTGACGATCTTGTGGCCCCAGGGCAGGATTCCGCCATTTTTGTCAGCCCAAGGTTGATGCCGTCAGCCAGAATGGTGGTCAGCAACAGTCTTCCGTCTTTTGGTCTGACGTTATTATTTTTGAGGTGCGCGAAGTGACGCGTAAATCCCGTCCAGCTATCAACTTCTTCCAGTATCTCCGTAATTTTCGGATGGGGAAGCATGCCATAGACCAAATCTGCAAAGGGCGAAACACCTGAAGGAACGCTGTTCTCCAGTGGAGTGATTTTTACGCCTTTATCTGAGATATCAACATCGGGCAAATCACCGGCAAGCGCCATCGCGTTAACTTCTTCCAGCCGAGATGCAAGAAGAGTCATACGGGCCTGAAGGTATGCCTGGCTATCGGTCTGAACGGCCAACTGTAACTGGTCATTATGTCGGGATTTCTCAAACTCAGCAGTCGGGATGAGATAATCATCAAAATTTTTGTAGCGGCGCGATCCTTTTACCCAGATATCACCGGAACGTAATGCACCCTTGAGTTCATTCAGTACGCAAAACTCGTAGTACTTGCGGTCGATGCCTGAAGGCGTGAGCACCAGTTTTCGCCAGCTTTCAGGGATAAACCCTGTTGGCGCCGATGGCGGCACTTTACGAAGTTGTTTACGGTACATTTCCGTTATGGTGTCCAGCGCATCGCTGAGCGCCTGCGCCGCAGGTGTCGCCATGAACTGCAATGCTGACAGCATCCGCGGGGCATATTTACGCAGCGTACTGTATTTTTCGGTGATCAGATGAAGCGCGTCGAAATTGCCCTTACGGGAAAGAAACCGCGTTTCTTCCACGCTGTTGATGAATTCCTGCCAGGGAAGGACATCTTCTATTGCAGTCCAGGGATCTTCCCCGGATTCTCTGGCGTTAAGTAACGCCTGCCCGACGGTAACGTACTGCTTCAGCTTGCTCTGAATAAGCTTTCCCGTTTGCTGGAGCCGTTCGGCCTGCGTGCGTTTTGCCCTGCTGAACAGACTACCCAAGATACGCTCGTGCAGATCAATCACTTCGTCAGTCAGAGTGGCCCTGGCCTCTATTATTATACAAACCAGCGTAGCGTAACGTCTGACATCGGTGAATTTTGCCAGGTCCCTGCTGCTCATTTTCCGGCCCTCACGCGCCAGTTTAAGCAACCTGTTCTGGTGAACGGAAAGCGCAATACCATCAGGCAACCCCAGCGCAGCGATGGAATTAAGCCGGTCGATATGTTGCAGCACATTTTTACCGTTTATTTTACCCGGAGGCTGTAGCAGCCATGCCAGACGGGAAGGTTGTTCACCCTCTGATATGAGCAGGCTGTCGAGTGCTGATTTATGCTGCTTTTCCAGTTGCGCGGTAAGTGTCGAAAATACCGATCTGTTAGCGAGCGTGACGACTTCGGCAAGCGTCCGTTCGATCACTTCAACAGAAGGGAAAATAACATTATTGTTATGTAGCCAGCTGAGCATTTCTTCCGCCAGCATAAATCCTTTGTCAGTTGCATGGCATAGGGGTGCAGATGGCGGATACAGTCTTTTTGCATTGACCGGCTGAACGGAGATAGTTCCAGGTAGCGATAAAGTTCGGTCAGATGTTCCCAGCGGGTTTGCTCTCTGGATGCATATTCCGGCCATAAATCAGGCTGAAGTTTCAGTCGGGAAGCAACCCTGGATACAACGCCATTGTGAGGAGCACTGCTTTTGTCCGGAATAAATCCAGGTCCACGCAGATAACAGAGTAATACAGCAAAGCCCAGGCGATTCGCTGGCCGTCGGTGCTTATTAATGAGCGCAATATCCGGTTCGTTCAGAAAACACATTCGGGTCAGAATAATTTCATCATCTGGTATAACCAGTAAGCGTTCCTGCTCTTCACTGCTCAGTATCTGTCGCCGTGGCATAAATGCTTCCCTCGCGTATAGTTTTCATCTGTTATTTGTTCGCTGTGACCGAAACCGGTCGGTTTCGTACACCGCTTACAGCACATGTCCGAAACTTAGTGAAATTAATTTCGGACACACGTTATAATTCGGACACCTATTTCGTACGGAAAGTTTCCCATGTCACGTGTTTTTGCCTACTGCAGGGTCTCAACTCTGGAACAGACCACAGAAAACCAGCGTCGTGAAATTGAAGCGGCGGGTTTTGCCATCAGATCCCAACGACTTATTGAGGAGCATATCAGTGGCTCGGTTGCTGCCAGCGAACGCCCCGGATTTATCCGGTTGCTAGATCGCATGGAAAATGGGGATGTACTGATTGTCACCAAACTTGACCGTCTGGGTCGTAATGCGATGGATATCCGAAAAACAGTAGAGCAACTGGCGGCTTTAGATATTCGCGTTCATTGTCTCGCACTCGGAGGCGTTGACTTGACCAGTCCGGCCGGAAAAATGACTATGCAGGTAATTTCTGCTGTAGCGGAGTTTGAGCGGGATTTGCTGCTTGAGCGAACGCATTCAGGTATTGCGAGGGCAAAAGCGGCTGGAAAACGCTTCGGTCGCCCTCCCATCCTGAGCGAGGAACAAAAGCAAACAGTGACAGAGCGCCTAAATGCTGGCATCAGTATCAGTGCTATTGCCCGGGAATTTAATACCACCCGCCAGACTATCCTTCGGGTAAAGGCTGGATTGCTGCAAGAGTGAGCGGCTGGGAAGATTATAAAAAAATCAAATGGTTATTATGAAATAAAACAGCCTGCTGGATTCTTTCCCCCCTATTTTTTATGGCTATTTGCATTCTAGGGTTGGAATTCATCCATTCTAACCCTTGATTCTTAGTCGGAAAAAAAGCTGCTTCTGGTTGGATTTTTCTGTTTTTCACCACCCAGCGAAAATCTAACATTGGTTGGATTCTCAGACGCGCCATCTCTCGCGTTAATCCAACTCTCCACCTTCTGCCTGCTTCAACAATGTCGGAATGTGCGGTCCATACTCGACCTTGCCTCGTCCTGCTCGAATACCACTGCCAACCTTGCGGGCTTCTTTGGAGTACAACGTCTTTGCACGGATGATCTCATAGCTATAACCCCGACCTAACCGATTGGACATCTTGATCAAGCCGTTGAGCCCTTCTGTATAGCCATTGGTGATTGAGAACGGCGCATCCCAGTAGGCAAAGATGTCGTCGTAATGGTTGTGTACCGTTTTTACCAGTGTTTTGAAAGGCTCCATGCCATAAAGTGGAAGGCTGTTCTCCCAAGCCTCAAAGGCGTTCTGAGCGCTCTGCTTGTCGGGTTCGTCGTAGATGCAGAAGAAGGCTTCCTTGAAGTCATAGGCCATGGCAAGTGCTGGGATCGCCTGCTTTACAACCTCCAGCGCCTTTTGCTCTGCGGGTGTCAAGTTGCCGGGTCGCTTCAGGGTGAGCCAGCGAATCGACTTTTTGACGTAAATGCGATCTTCTTTGCTTAACTGTGCCTGATAGTTCTTGCGCTCCACTTCCAAGGCTTCAGAAGCCATCTTGACGACATGGAACTTGTCGATCACCAGTTTGGCGTTGGGCAGATACTGAGCAAAGGAACGCTTGAAGGGTCGCCACATATCCGTACAGACCCATTCCACCTTGTCAGCATCCGGCAAATCCTTGAAGAAGGGCTTCAAATGCTCTTGAGTTCGATGCTCCAACATATCAAAGACGTTGTTGGTTGCCAGATTGGTGATTACACAGCGATACCCTCCGGCCAGGTTCACTTCGTCAATGCCCATGATGACTGGGGTTTCGTAACGAACGGTTTGGGAGAGTTCCTCAATGAGATCGTGAGCGATGTTCTTGACGGTGTTCACCGCCACACCGGTTTGCTCAGCTAAAGCATGGAAGGTGGTTCCCAGGCACTGTTGCCGAATAACATCGACCAGCCGTTTGGTGGCTCGGCGTTTGTCATCCAGAAAACTCAACTCCGGCATGGACATTTTTCCGCACGACTCACAGCGAAAGCGCGGGCGCTGAACTTCAAGGCGGACGGGCTCCATGTACAACGGCGTGTCCATGAACTTGTTTTTGCGCGTACCGTGTCTGTGCATAGGGATGTTGCAGTCCCCACATAACGGCACCTCGACCGTTACCGGCTCAGCGACTATCACAAGGCACTTGCCTTCGTGGCGCATATCGACCGGCTTGATGCCTGGCAGATTCAGCAGGTCAAGCATCTGCTTAATCCATACCCAGATCGATGTCTTTGCCTTCGCGTAGCAGGTCATACACCATATCAACCAATGCGGTCATGCCCTGACGGTCAGACTTGAGCACCTGGGTTGCCAGCTTCTGATGACTGGACAAAGCACGAACAACAGCTTGCTGCACAGCACCGGGGAGGTTGCCTTTCATAGCCTGCTCACGGGTGTTGCTTTCCACCTGAGCCATGACGACATCGCTTTCACCGGTAATCGCTGAAATCTGATTAACGAAAGCCACCTGATCCTGGATCGGCGTCGCCTCACCAAACAGGCTGTTGAGCCTCTCGATAATCTCTTTGACGAATTTCGGCTTGTCGCCTGCCGCTCCACCACCGCCTGCACCTGCTGGTTGCAATACCGGGGTTTTGCCTTCTTCTTCTACGTCATCGGGTCGAGCATTGATGTCAAAGCCAGTAAGCACCAGGCCTGTCAAGTCCACGGTTTCCGGTGCTTCGTGCTGAAGGCGCTTTTGCAGCAGCTTGGCGAAAGCGGCAAAGTTCTCCAACTCCGGGTCGCCAAAATCAATCAGTTGGGCGATATAGGAATAGGTACGGCAGAAGCGCCCCAGGTCCGACTTGAAGCCCATCAGCGCCTTGATTTGCTCGGCATACTCATCCTGGTGGTGATCGGCAGACTTCATGCCCGCCTCATCACCCCTGGCGCGGGCCTTCTCAAACGCTGCTTCCCAGGTTGCCATGCCATCGCGCAACATTTTCATCTTGTCGTTATACAAGGCCGTCGCTCCAGCTGTAGCGGTATACAGCGCCTTGTGCTGTGGCGATTTAGTATGGGTGATGTCACGTATGGTCTTGAAGCGGGCTTCTTTGAACGCGGCCAAGTCCTTCTCGTCGTACAGGCCGTGCTCGTCCAGTCGCTCCTTGATCTCGTAGACCACATTGAGGTCTTGCACTTCGCTGATGTGAGCGCCTTTGTCATAGGTGGCAAAGGCCTTGCGCACGTTCTCTGGATCGTTCACGAAGTCGATGATAAAGACTTCATCCTTCCCAGGTGCCGTCCGGTTCAGGCGGGCGAAGGTCTGCACAATCTCCACATGGTTGGCGATTTTCTTGTCCACATACATGGCGACCAGTTTGGGCTGGTCAAAGCCAGTCTGGAACTTGTCGGCCACCAACATCACCCGGTATTCCGGGCGGTCAAAGGCAAAGCGCAAATCCTGCCCGTGGACATCCGGGTTCATGCTCTGCTCGGTGAACTCCTCGTTCTCATCGACGATAAACACATCATCCTTGAACTCGCTGTCATCCTGGTGCATCACCTGCTTACCGGTCATCTTGCCGGAGAAGGCCACCAGTGAATGAATAAAGCCGTACTCGCTGTGCTGCTCGATATAGCGGTCAAACGCCTTCTTGTAGCGAATGGCAGCGGCACGGGAGCTGGTCACTACCATCGCCTTGGCCTTGCCATCCAGCCGGTGGGCGACGTTTTTGGTGAAGTGCTCAACGATAAACTGTACCTTCTGGGTCACATTGGTGGGATGCAATGACATCCACTGTGCCAGGGCGCGTTTGGCGGCCTTGCCGCTTACCCGCTTGCTGTCTTCAAGCTGCTTGGAAAGGTTGAAGGCCGTTTTGTAGGGCACATAGCCGTTCAACACATCGAGAATGAATTTCTCCTCAATGGCCTGGCGCATGGTGTACAGGTGGAAGGCTTGCGGCGGGTTATCGTCCGAGATCGGTTGGCTTGGATCTGTCGGGCGACCAAACAGCATCAAAGTGGAGTGCTTGGGCGTGCCGGTAAAGGCGAAGTAGCTGATATTGTCCGGGCGGGCGCGAGACTTTTGCAGTTGCTCCAGTAGTTCATCCACCGTCATGGTGGACATTTTGCCTTGTCCGCTCATCCCCAGCGCGGCTTGCAGCTTAGCGGCGGTAGAGCCAGTCTGCGAGTTATGCGCCTCATCAATGATCACAGCAAAGTTTTTCCCTTTCAGGGCCTTGTCAGTGATGATGGCTTCCATCGCGTAGGGGAAGGTCTGGATCGTTACTACCACAATCGGCGTGCCAGACAACAAGGCATCCGAGAGCTGCTTGCTCTTGGACTTGGATGACTTCTGCCGGTCAATGGCGGCGATCACCCCAAACTGATGGTCAATCTGCTTCACCGCGTCCTGGAGCTGGCCGTCCAGCACATTACGGTCGGTGACAATGATCACGCTGTTAAATACCGCGTCGCCGTTATCTTCGCGCAGTTTCACCAAGTCATGGGCCGTCCAGGAAATGGTGCTGGTCTTGCCGGAACCGGCGCTGTGGTCACACAGGTAGGTCATGCCTGCGCCATTTTCGCGGGCATCGGCCAGCATCTGGTTCACTGCCGTCCATTGGTGAAAGCGCGGGAAAATCAGGGTTTCTTTCTTCGACCAGTTGCCCTGAATATCCACCACGTCCTTTTTCTCGACGTAGACAAAGCTATGGAAAATCCGCAGCCAGGCATCCGGCTGGCAGACCGCCTCCCAGAAGTAGGCTACCGGGTATTCCTGGGTACCATCGGCCTTAATCTCACCTGGCGGGTTACCCGCATGTACAGTGCCGCTTTCGTCATTGCGCCCCTTATTGAACGGCAGGAAAAAGGTGCTTTCTCCATCCAGCTTGGTCGCCATCATGATTTCAGAGTCGGACATGGCGAAATGTACCACTGCCCCACGCTTGAAGGTCAGCAATGGCTCCCGGCGTTTGGTCTGGGCGTCATACGGCAGGCGATCATTGCGGTACTGATCCATGGCCGCTTCGCAGGACTGGGTGAAGTCGGTCTTCAGTTCGACGGTTGCCACCGGCAGACCGTTGATAAACAGCACCAGATCAATGGCAAATTCACGGGCCGGGTGATACTTCAGCTCCGGCACCACGCGCAGTATATTGGCCTGGTAGCGCTCAATGACTGCTGCATTGCGCTTGTCTTCCGGTGCGGCCTCGGTCATCTCGATCAGGCCGCAACCGGCAATGGAAAAGCCCTGGCGCAACACCTGCATGGTGCCTTGTTTCTCCAGTGCTTTATCCAAGCGATCCATCAGCACTTCAAGGGTTTTGGCCCCGTTGAGCCGTTCCAGCTTGTCCCATTTTTCCTGCTGGCCGCTGGTTTTGATCCAGCTTTCCAGGTCTTCGGGATACACCGCCCGCTCGGTGTTGTAGAACTTGGAATCACCCAGCTTCCAGCCCTGATCTACCAACCGGTCGATGATGTATTGCTGGAAGTATTTTTCCTGATGTGCTGCTGATTGCATTTATTGTTTTCCTCGCAAATCAATCTGGCCGGTGACAGCGGCGGTGATAAAGGCGGCGCGGCGTTCTTTGAGCAGGGTGATACTTTGTTCCGACTTGCTAATCAGAGCATCAATGCGGGCGGTTTCAAGGTCGAGGGTGGCTAGAATGGCATCTTGCTCCTTCAGATCTGGAAGAGGTAGACGAGTGTTCGCTACATATTCATGCTCTAAGCTTTCAACAGTAGCTCCTTCTTTTGCCCATATCCCAAGCAACGAGCGGTTAAGACCCTGTACCCACCGAAGTATAAACCGGGGTCTAACCCTAGTTTCATCAAGGCTCAATGCTTTCATGTCCTGATTTAAGCTAACAGGAACATTATTGATCCCAACCGGTATCGTGTGACGAAGAATACCTGATCGAGCAACCAGCAACACCGCTCCCGAGTCAATCAGTTTCGTGGCACTATTTTCCAGTCCTTTGGTAGTTATATGATCTATAGAATCGGTAATCACCTCATGTTTCATATCCTTTGGAGAGACCCAAGGGATGCAGCCGTTCCAATAGTCTGGATTTTCTTTTGATGGCGTACCACCACCAGAGAATGCAGCAACATGCTTTAGTTTTGTCGCCTCCCAGTGCTCCGGCACCTGCCCAATCCACTCAATGCCGGAATCCTTCATCTTGGCGTTGCGGTCTAGTCCCTTGGTGACAGCATGGGTAATCAGCCCCTGCCGCTTTTCCTTCAGTAGCTCGACAAAGCGGTTTTTCTTCTCGATAAGCGCATCAATACGGGCGGTTTCGCGGTCGAGGGTGGCCGCGATGGTGGCTTGTTCGTCAGTGTCGGGAAGCCCGATAGTAAATGACTCAAACAGATCCGTTGGAACTCGCTTTAAGCCTCCAGTGCCTCTCATCTCAGATTTGGCAATTGTTCTGAACTGCTCTTCTTGCAGACGGTAGTAAAGAAACCGGTTATGTCCCTTTCCATTTACCCGAAGAACATTGATTTCAGTAGAGCCAAACCCAATGCCGTTAACCAGACCATTGGCTATCGCTATGTTTCCATTCTCGAAGCAAGGCGTTACCTTGGCGATCAGAATATCGCCATCGCAGAAATAGCTATATCCACCATACACTTCATGAATAGGACGAGTTTCATCAAGTGTTACAGCATTGGTTCTCAGCTTTTCCATAGGGAGAAATGTGCAAAGAGAATCCTTTTCCTCGCTTAAGGTCGATTTCCTGGGATTCAAGGCGGAAATTCGCTTAATCTGCGCAATCTTCCAATGCTCCGGCACCTGCCCAATCCACTCAATGCCGGAATCCTTATACGCGGGATATGCTCTGTACTGGCTCATTCGCTGGCCACCTCCGCCAGTAGCGCGGCAATCTCGGCTTCTACCTGCTTCAGGTCTTCATCAATATCATGCAGCTTGCGCGGCGGCTGGTACTGGTAGAAGAAGCGGTTGAAGTTGATCTCGTAGCCAACGCGGCCCAATTGACCATCCCTGGCATCGGTAAAGCTCTCATCCAGCCAAGCATCCGGCACATGAGGAAGCACTTCGCGGGCAAAGTAGTCGTCGATGTCATCCAGATAGGGGACGTTCTCGTAATCAGTCAAATCTGTGTCTGGCACCAGCTCGCCGTTGGAATCCGTGACTGGCTCGGCTTTCGGGTCTTTGTGACCAAAGGCGCTGATTAGGGCGGTGATCAATGTCTTGTTGGATTTGACCTTGAGCTGCTTTGCTTCATCGGACTTGATCGAGTCCCTAACAAAGGTTTCTGCCCAGCTATAGGGCTGCGTTTGCCCGATCAGCGGCTTGAGGGCTTCACGCCAGAATGTCTGATGCGCATCAGAGAGCTTTTCCCAGGCAGCTTCGGCTTCCAACCGATCCATGCCCACCTTATCCAGCTCCAGGGTCATGCGCAGCGGGCGCAGGACCTTGATACGGCGGTAGCCAAAGGTACGGTAGTCAAGCATCCGGGAAAGCGCTCCGGTTTCGCCTGTGGCGTAGATGTCCAGAATCTGGCGGCGCTGCTCATCGCTGACAATACGGCGCTTGTTGCCCTCGTTGCGGATTGAAGTCCAAAGGTCGGTGGCGTTGATCAACTGCACCTTGCCTTTGCGCTCCTGCGGCTTCTTGTTGGACAGAATCCACAGGTAGGTGGCGATATTGGTGCGGAAGAACAGATCCGTTGGCAGAGCTACAATGGCTTCAATCAGGTCGTCTTCCAGCAACCAACGGCGTATTTCCGATTCGCCAGACGCGGCACCGCCGTTAAACAGTGGCGAACCCGACAGCACGATAGCGGCGCGGCCACCGCCGTTGATCGGCAGTTCTAGCTTGCTCGCCAGGTGCATCAAAAACAGCATGGAGCCATCGCTAATTTTCGGCAGGCCCGGCCCAAAACGGCCCAACTCACCTTTTTTGTGTTCTGCTTCGACGGCGGTTTTGTCCTTCTCCCATTTCTTGCCGAAAGGCGGATTGGACAGGCAGTAGTGGAAACGCTCACCGGCAAACTGGTCGTTGGACAGCGTGCTGCCCTGACGAATGTTCTTCGACAGATCTCGGCCTGGGTCGGACTCCAAACGGCGGATCAGCATACCGGCTACACAAACCGCATGGGTTTCCGGCTCCAACTCCTGCCCGTGCGGCACCAGCACTGGCGGGATCTTGTCGCGGTTACCGTAGTCACCCACATGGTTCATGGCATCGGTGAGGAAGCCACCCGTGCCACAGGTCGGGTCATACAGAGTACGAATCAAACCGGGGCTGGCCTCAAACAGGGCATCATCCGGGTCAAGTAGCAATGCGGTCGCTAGGTGAACGATGTCGCGCGGCGTCATGAAGTCCTCGGCCCCTTCATTGACCTCGGCACCAAAGCGGCGAATTAGGTGTTCGTAGATGTTACTCATCACCCGATCCGGAACCACGTCCGGGTGCAGATCGATCTTGGCGAAGTTCTGGCAAATCTTGTACAGCAAGCCCGCTTTCTCCAGCCGGATCACCGTATTGCCAAACTCAAACTCCTCGAAGATAGCGCGGGCATTATCCGAAAACAGGGCGATGTAGTCTTCCAGATTGCGGCGCGTCTTGGTGCTACCCAAGGTGCCGAGGGAGTATTCAGAGGTGTTGTAGAAGGGGTATTCAGCGGTTGAGCGCAGAATGGTATCCAGCTCGACATCGGCATCCTTGAAAGCGTCATGCGCTTCTCTCACCGCCTCGCGGGTCGGCTCCAGCGCACACTCCAGGCGGCGCAGCAAGGTAAACGGCAAAATGATCTTGCCAAAGTCCGTATGCTTGAAGTCCCCCCAAAGGTCTTCCGCATTCTTCCAAATAAAGTCAGCCTGTGAAGCTGCCGATCCCGTAAATTCGCTCATTCTGGACTCCAACCACTTTTTGCACAGAACGGTACTGGAGTCAATCTGCGAATGTCAACCAGATTTTGCACAAAAGGGGATGGATTTAAATTCTTGGCTAAATTTGCGATCCTACCTCAGAATGCAAATTGTAGATTCAATCTGTCAATGCAACACCCCTTTCAATTATCTCTTTCGGTGTTTTGAACTTCAGTGTCTTTCTCGGTCTGTTGTTTAGCTGAGCAGCAACCAGATCTAGTTCATGTTGAGTATATTGGGCAAGACATGTCTTTTTAGGAAAGTACTGCCGAATTAGCCCATTTGTGTTCTCATTTGTTCCCCGCTGCCAAGGACTCTGAGGATCGCAGAAGTAAACTTTAACGCCGGTGCTGACAGTAAATTCTAGATGTCTGGCCAGTTCCATTCCTCTGTCCCATGTCAGTGATTTTCTGAGTTCTGACGGTAAACTCAGGAATTTGTCGGTAAGAGCCTGATTTACTGAGACAGAATCTTTGCCCCTGAGTCTAAGGATGATCGTATAACGTGATTTTCGGTCTACAAGTGTGGCTATATGAGAGTTTTTTGTACCTGAGACTAAATCGCCCTCCCAATGCCCCAGAGAGCGTCTGTTATCGATATTTCGGGAACGTTCGTGAATTGGTGTTCCGTTCACTATGTTAATCGTACCTCTTTCGCCTTTGCGGGTATGACGCCTGCCATGGCGAAGGCTATGCGACCGTCGCAGATGCTGTATATTCAGGTGGTGTAGCGCTTCACGGCTACGAAAGTACAGCGTTTTATAAATTGTCTCAGGTGATATTCGCAGCGTTTTTTGACGTGGTTTTGTTCGCCTTAACCATCCTGATATTTGCTCTGGAGACCATTTCATCTCCAGCTTTTCCAGAACAAGCTTTCGCAATGGCAAATTTTGATCCAGTAAGCACGGTTTTGGCCTTTTCGCCATTCTGTTGGCTCGGTTATTAGCATCAACAGCTTTGTAATAGCGTCTGCCCCGATTACGCTGAACTTCACGTGAGATCGTCGAAGGACTGCGATTCAGCGCAGTAGCTATCGCACGAATGCTCATTTTGGCTGACAAACCAGCTCGTATCTCCTCGCGCTCAGACAGTGTCAGGTGAGCTACAGCCCGCTTACGCTCATGGGGTTTTATGCCGCCAGTATCCCTTAACATAGTGAAGATCGTTCCGGGTTTTGAACCCAGGATATTCGCTATTTCACTGAAGCCTGTTCCGTTCTTCCATAGTTCAAAAACAGAGGCTTTTTCCTCTGCTGTAAATGTTCGTCTCATTCAAAAAACCTCCGCAACCCCATGTTTTCACATAACTGTTGCGTTGACCAATTGAATCTACAACAGCCTTTTTTATAAAAGAGTAGACAAAAGAGGTTCGCGATACTAATCTACCAACTAGATGGTTGGTATTGATTGCACCAGCTATACCTTTTATCAAGAAATTACAGGAGCCATTATGTCTACTACCGTTAAACCTTCTGCAGACGCAGCTGCGATCCACAATACCCGTGAAGCAGTTCGCAGCCAGCCTGGCCTGGGTAACCTGACTTTCCAGATGAAAGCCCGTTCCAGCGGCGGATTAACCGTTCGCACAGAGACCGGCGCCACAATCCAGAACGGCGTTATCGATAACAGCCGCGCAGGGAAATTTTCTAATATCGGTGATGAACCCGCAGGTTTACTCGGCACCGATACCGGCATGAGCCCGACTGAATACATCATGCAGGCGCTGGCTGGCTGTTATACCGCCACCCTCACCATGATGGCTGCTGAAAAAGGGATCGACCTGGACGGTATCGAGCTGGATCTTAATTTCGATATCAACCTCAACGGCTTCCTTGGGCTGGACAGCAACGTGCGTAAAGGTGCGAAATCTATTCGCGTCGATGTTCACCTTACGAGCAAGACCGCCAGTCGCGAGGAGTTAGAAGCGCTGGTCAGCGAAATGCAAAAGAATTCGCCAATCCACGATACTCTGGCTAATCCGGTTGAAATGATTACACGCCTGGCGTGATGTCAGAGATGTAATGCTGCCATTCAGAATGCAGGATGGCAGTGACGTTCAGCTCTGCACGATACTGAGTCAGTGATACAACTTGCTACGGAAAAATAGCAACAATATAATCTATCAACTAGTAGATTATATGGAGTAATTATGACAACCATGACACGGGAACGGCTGCTCAGCGAAGCAGAACACCTGATGCGTGAAAAAGGGTATTCAGCATTCAGCTATGCTGATTTATCAAAAATAGTGGGTATCACCAAGGCCAGTATTCATCACCATTTCCCGACCAAAGATATTCTGGGTGAGCAGGTGGTAATACAGGCGTTCTCCGATACACAACGCGTATTTGAGCAGATAGAGGCGACTGAGAAAAGCGCGGAGAAAAGAATTGCGGCCTACATCGATATCTTCGCGCAAAGCCATAAAGCTTCACTACTGCCACTGTGTTGTGCGTTGTCAGCGGAGACCGCCAATCTGCCTCAGGCAATTACTGTACAGACATCACTTTATTTCGATATGCAAATCGAGTGGCTCACAAAAGTCGTCAGGGCGGGCATGGAGTCAGGTGAGTTTTCATCCCATGCCGAACCATCAGATATTGCTTTGATGATCATTAATGTCTGTGAAGGCTCAAGCGTAGTGGCGCATGCAACGGCCAGACCCGAAGTCTTCACCAACAGCCTTAAGTATATAAAACTGCTTCTTAATACCCCTCATTCAGGAGAATGACACTATGCTGGACTGGAACAACTATCGCTCAGAGTTAATGCAACGTTTAGGTGAGTTGGGCAAACTGACCCCCGAGACCATGAAAGGCGTGGTTGCCCTAGGCAACGCAGGTAACAAAACTGACCTTCTGGGCGCAAAAGTGCGTGAACTCATTGCCCTGGCGTGCGCTGTCACAACGCGCTGCGACGGCTGCATTGCTTTTCACGCCGACGCCGCTGTGAAAGCCGGTGCAACCGACGCTGAAATTGCTGAAGCTCTGGGCGTGGCGATTAACCTCAACGCTGGCGCTGCGGTCATTTATTCAGCCCGCACTCTGGATGCTGTCGGTCAGGCACGCGGTTAAGCATTAATAAATTCCACGTTGAAAGGGCATTACTGCCCTTTTTTTATGTCCGCAATCGCCTGAGCATATACCGATGCAGGTTTCACACCCGGTATGCGTTTAACTAATTGCCCTTCATGAAATATCAGCACAGACGGCAGCCCCCAGATCTCGTATTTGGTTGTCAGCACCGGCGCCTGATCTACATTGACTTTCCCCACCTGAATATCTCCATCGAGCCGGTCTGCAAACTGACTGAACATTTCTTCGCTGGCCTGACAGGGCGGACACCAGGGTGCAGAGAAACGTACCACCGATATTCCTTTGTACTGTTCTATCTGGCGGAAATTATCTTCGTTATAGGATGTTAATGTACGCATGGTGATGACCTCGCAAAGTGAGTGACAATTCAAAAATGGCCGCGTCATGAGAAAAAGTACGGCATGCCCATTGACCTACCTACTAGATGGTTGGTATATTGCCACCCATCAGATGTTTATGCAACTCCAGTGCGCGACGTCCGGTCGATGATACTTCCGGGTTGTGCAAATCCCTGTCGGGATAACTCCTTTTTGCTTTTGTGAGGTACACGATGAGTAAGCTTTTCACCCCCTACAATCTGTCTGGCCTGGCGTTAAAAAACCGTGTAGTCATGGCACCGATGACCCGCACCCGCACCATGAATGACGTGCCGGATGAGGTCGTGGCTTTGTACTATGCACAGCGTGCTTCTGCTGGCCTGCTCATCACCGAAGGGATGCCGGTTTCAGAAGAAGGCCGGGGTTACCTTTATACCCCTGGTATCTACAACGACGAACACGTCCAGGGCTGGCGTAAGGTGACACAAGCGGTTCACGCCAAAGGTGGCCGTATTTTCGCGCAGCTCTGGCACGTCGGCCGTATGTCTCACGTCTCTCTTCAGCCAGGCCACATAGCGCCGGTTTCAGCGGGCACCGTTCAGGCGGTCAATACCACCGTTTTTGCGCTGACCGAATCCGGAGAACCGGGCCCGGTTGTACCAAGCCAGCCACGCGCGCTGGAAACGCATGAAGTGAAACGCATCACTGCAGACTTCGTGCACTCCGCACGCCTGGCGATGGAAGCCGGCTTTGACGGCGTGGAAATCATGGCTGCAAACGGATTCATCTTTGACCAGTTCCTCAGTAGCGAACTGAACACCCGCACCGACGAATACGGCGGCTCGGTGGAAAATCGTCAGCGTTTCCTGCTGGAGACCATTGACGCCGTGGCGGAAGCCGTGGGTAACAGCCACGTTGCCGTGCGCCTGTCACCGTTCGGCCGCATTTATGACCTCGCGCCGTATGAAGGTGAAGAGCAAACCTGGTCAGCCATCACCGACGCGCTCGGTCAGCGGGAACTGGCCTACGTACACCTTTACTATCAGCCGGTGTACACCAAAGCGCCACTTCCGGAAGGATTCCGCCGCCGTTTTCGCAACACGTTTAAAGGCACCATCATCGCTGCCGGCGGGTTTACCCGTGATATCGCAGAGCAGGCTCTGGAAGATGATGAGCTGGATCTGGTGGCATTTGGTGTGCCCTACATCGCTAACCCGGATCTGGTTGAAAGAATGCAAAACGGCTGGCCACTGGCAGAAAGTGACCGCGCCACCTACTACGGCGTCAGTGGTTCCCCGGAAAAAGGCTATACCGATTACCCGGTCTGGCAGGCGCAATAAATCCCATACGGTCGCGGTTCTCTGATAAGTGAGACCCGACCGCCCAAGGTCTTTGAGGAATCATTATGCAAACGCTGAAACCCACCCTTACTATCGATATCTGGTCAGATTTGGTCTGCCCGTGGTGCTGGATTGCTAAAAAAAGATTTGAACAGGGTCTGAATCGCTTTGAATTTCGCGATCAGGTGGTGCTCCGTCATCACAGCTACCGTCTGGCCGGTGGTACTCCCGCTATGCCTTTTAAGGATGCCATCGTTAAAAAACTGGGCAGTCAGCATTCAGCGGAGCTGATGATGAATCAGGTGGGCACCGCCGGTAAATCTGAAGGTCTGATCTACAACTTTGACGGCATGATGTTTGGTGATACAGAAGATGCACACACCCTGCTGGTTGCCGCGCGTAAGGCCGGAATTGCGGACGCGGTGGAAGAACGTTTTTATCACGGCAGTATCACCGAAGGTCGCTCTCTCTTTGACCGTCAGCAGCTCGTTGCAATGGCCGTAGAAGCCGGTATGCCGAAAGCTGACGCTGAAGCCGCCCTGGAAAATGACGATTTTCGCGCCACCGTTTCCGACGATGAAGCCCACGCACAGTCTATTGGCCTCAGCGGCGTTCCGGTTTTTGTGATGAACGAAAAATATGCCATCAGCGGGGCTCAGGCAGCAGATAACTTTTTGAATGCCCTGCGTCAGGTATGGGATGAACAGCAAACCGAATTTTCAGCCACGGCGGGTCAGACCTGCGGAACGGATGGCTGCAGTATTTAATCCGTCAACCGCCGGCAGTTTCACCCTGCCGGCAACGTCTTACCCACCAGTAATGGAGTCAGAAAATGAACACTTTTTTCAAAGGTAAAAAACTGCTCGTCGTCGGCGGTACCAGCGGCATGGGTCTGGCCGTCGCACGCATGGTACTGGAAGCGGGCGGCAGTGTGGTGCTGACCGGGAATAAAAAAGACAAAGCCGAAGCGGTGCAAAAAGAACTGAGTCCTCTGGGACCGGTTGCGGTTATTGCGGCGAACCTGATGACCGAAGAAGGTATGGAAACTATCCGTCGGGAAATTAATGCCCGCCACCGCGATATCAGCCTGATGGTGAATGCCGCCGGGATCTTCATGCCGAAAGGCTTTACCGATCACAGCTTTGACGATTATGACATGTATCTTGCGCTGAACCGCGCCACGTTCTTTATTACGCAGGATGTCGTGAAGAACATGCTCGCCGCGAAGCTCGAAGGGTCTATCGTCAATGTCGGTTCGATTGGCGCCCAGGCAGCACTGGGTGACTCGCCGGCCTCGGCCTATTCAATGGCAAAAGCGGGTCTGCATGCCCTGACGCGTAATCTGGCGATTGAGCTGGCCAGCGCGGGTATTCGTGTCAACGCTGTGTCTCCCGGGATTGTTCATACGCCAATATACGAAGGCTTCATGGACAAAGCGGATATCGCTGATGCTATGAAGTCGTTGAACGATTTCCACCCGCTGGGACGCGTCGGAACTGCCGAAGACGTTGCAAACACTATTCTCTTCCTGTTGTCTGACAAAACCTCATGGGTGACGGGCGCTATCTGGGATGTCGATGCGGGCATCATGGCGGTCAGACGATAACCCCGTGACGCTGGCATGAGCCGCCCCTTTACGGGCGGCATTTTTTTGTCGCCAGAATGTCTTCAGCAGGCTTCACTCAGGATATTCACGACCTGTTTCCGTACCTGGATATAGGCGACAGAGAACAGCACCGCATACGCCATGAGGTAAAACCCGCTCAGCGGACGCCACAGCGATAATGTGGTCCTGGCGTGATAAAAGAGGAAGGGGGACAGGACGAATGCACCACTGGCCAGCCTGAGGCTGCTGAATGAAAGGGGATCAATGTGGCCTCCTTGCAGGGCCAGACGACACAGAATGGAGTTTGCCGCAAATGCCAGCATTGCCAGTGATATTTTAAGAATGAGCGCGCACCTGGCCATTCGAGAAGTCCTCACAAAAATCCTGCAAACTACCATCTAGTTGGAAGCATGGCGTAAGTGATCACCGAACAGGAAGCAATAACCAGCTTTCAAACTGGAAGGTGAGGACAGGCATTCGGAATGAATTCTGTTTCACATCCCCAGTGGAGGACGGAAAACGCGTTATGCCAGATGCAGAGCAGAAGCTTTTTTTTCTCCTGCGATCAAACATATGACATCAGTTTAAGGCCCGGAATATCCTATGAAAAAACTAAAATTTACGTTCAAAAATGCGGCGGGTGAAGAACTGGCCGGATTGCTTGAACTTCCTGAAAATCCTAAAGCGTTTGCGCTGTTAGCTCATTGTTTTACGTGTGGCAAAGACCTCAAAGGCGCGGCGCGTATTGCGCGGAAACTGACAGAGAAAGCTATCGCCGTTCTCCGGTTTGATTTTACTGGTCTGGGAAACAGCGAAGGGGATTTTTCCAACACCAACTTCTCATCCAATATTTCGGACCTGCTTTGCGCGGTAGATTATCTCCGCCGACAGTACGAAGCGCCTTCTTTGCTCATCGGTCATAGCCTGGGGGGATCTGCCATCCTGTCTATCGCCGGCGAAGTTCCTGAGGCAAAGGCCGTTGTCACCATAGGATCACCCGGAGAACTGACACACGTAAAAGGGGTCGGTTCCGGCTGAGGGCGAAATGACACCCTAAGCGTTAGCTCTGTGTCGTTGCACGATGTCAGCGACGGTATTCTTGCTGATACCGAGCTCGCGTGCGATCCAGCGATAGCTGCGTCCCTCGGCCCTCATCGCAACCACCTTAGGCAAAAGTCGGTCTGATTTTGGTCGCACTCCGGCCTGACGACCAAGCCTCTTACCACGTGCCTTCGCAACAGCAAGGCCTGACTTGACCCGCTCGCTGATGAGATCCCGCTCAAACTCCGCAATGCCGGAAAGAAACGTCGCCAGCATTCGTCCATACGGCGACGAAAGATCGAACGCCATTCCATTCATGGCTATCACGGAAACCTTCCAGTTCTCCAGTTCACGTAGCGTATTGAGCAGATCGAGCGTCGAGCGCCCCCACCGGGAAAGCTCAGTGACCAGGATTGCATCAATTTGTCTGGACTGGGCAAGCGCCAGGACTTTCTTTCGCTCGGCCCGGTCGAGTTTAGTTCCTGAACCTGTTTCCTTAAATATTCCCACCACGTCGTAGCCGGCACGGCCGGCGAAGGCTCGCAGATCAAATTCCTGGCGTTCACAAGACTGATCCGCTGTTGAAACCCGGCAGTAAATGGCGGCACGATGTCCCAATTGAACCCTCCTGGATTTTTGTATCGGAACGCCCTGATTTATATGGGCTGGCTGTTGTCCAAAACAGACTATACTTCAAAAGGGACGAATTTGTATGTCACGACGCCATATTTTCACCGAACGGCAGCGAGCAGCGCTGTTCGATCTGCCCACGGACGAACTGTCGCTACTGAAGTTCTACACGCTGGGCGATGATGACCTGGAAAACATTAGGCAGCGCCGCAGACCGGAAAACAGGATTGGCTTTGCCCTGCAACTTTGTGCCTTACGATATCCGGGCCGTGCACTGGCTCCTGGTGAGATGATCCCGCGTGAAGGGGTCAGTTTGGATATCGAAAATTATTGTACTATAAGGGCTTCCCCGGCATGTCAACGCCGGTGTTTACGGTTTCTGTCTGCACTATAGTAAAAAAATAAAGGGGAGAGACTGCGGTACTATAAACGGTCATGATGAATCGTCATCGATTCGGACCCTGATGAAAGACGCTCGTGAGGCTCTAGTTCGTTAGTCGGGTACACTTGCCCTGTACAATAAGCAGATATACCTCACGGGGTCTAACCCTTTATCATCAACGAGTTGCAGAACAGATGGTCATACAGCTTTGTACTTTAGCTGGCTGAGTACAACCTGAAATCATCACCGTAATGCAATGATGCCCAGCACAGTCTTGCATTTTTGGCAGCGATGGCAACAACAGCGCGCCAGTATCCTCTGCGTTCGACCAGTGAGCAGACCCAACGACTGAATAAATCAGTCCTTTTCTCCGCCCCGATCAGTACCGAGCGGGCACCCTGAACCAGAAGTGTTCTCAGATACGAATCGCCAGCTTTCGTTATCCTGCCAAGCTTCGACTTTCCGCCGCTGCTGTACTGCGATGGTGTCAGTCCCAGCCAGGCTGCCAGCTGGCGCCCATTCTTAAAATCATGTGCATTACCGATACTGGCGACCAGCGCACAGGCCGTTGTGGGGCCAACGCCCTTCAATTCCATCAGCCGCTGACTGCGATGATCTGTTTTGGCCATGCGGGACAAAATTCGGTCATATTCAGCGATGTTATCTTCAATGCGAGCAACGTGCTCCAGCAAATCATCAACACATTGCTGAACCTGAAGTGGTAAAGAATTCTTCTGCTCAAAAACTATGTGGCGCAGGGCATCTGTACTTTGTGGGGCGATAACGCCGAATTCAGATATCAACCCCCGGAGACGATTATATGTTGCTGTTTTCTCTTCGATAAAACCCTGTCGGGTACGATGCAGACACTGCATTGCCTGCTGGCTCTCATCCTTAACCGGCACAAACCGCATATGTGGGCGACGAACCGCCTCGCAGATAGCCTGAGCATCAGCTGCATCATTTTTCCCTGATTTACCAGCCATGCGGTAAGGCGATACAAATTTAGCGGCCATCAGACGCGGCTCATGACCATACTGCCGAAACAGTCTTGCCCAGTAATGAGCCCCGGAGCACGCCTCCATCCCGATAACACAGGGCGGCAAACCAGCAATCAGCCCGGGAAGAGCTGCGCGGGTTACTCTGGATTTAACCAGAACGGTTTTGCCATTCTGGTCAACGCAATGAACAGCGAACACATTTTTAGCAAGATCGATACCGACAGTAGTAATGGTCATAACGAATCCCTCCGGGGTTGTGTTTACCCCATGATTGCACAAGAGTTAATCAGGCGCATAATCAGGGGAAGTCCCTTCCATTCGTTAAGCTCATTTTTTAATCATTTCTGGTTTTTTTGGAAACGTAATATTCTGGATGTTAAGACGGTCATGCGGGGACATTGAACACAGATAATCATGTCCAGGTACGAACGTCCCATATAGAGTGTGAGCATTGATCGTGCTGTATTTTCGTTTATAGTAGATAGATTCTGTATCATACAGAGCACGTGGTCAGCACTAAAGTACATTACGCTGACTTATTCTGTTCACTGAGGGCTGAGTACCTGCTTTCAAGGATTTATCTGCTGATCATGCGCATTACGCCACCCTGAGTTTTCCCTTCCTCCGCCGTACTGAGCGAGCCTCAGAACGCACGTAATAACATCCCGTCTGCGGATGTGTTTTATCGTATTTGAAACTTATGTCCTCCGGGGCTAACTACATCTAAAAACTGAGAAATTACTATGTTGCTGTCCTCGACGCGTAAGGACTGGCTGGGTAACGTCCGTGGTGACGTGCTGGCTGGTATTGTTGTCGCGCTCGCACTCATTCCAGAAGCGATCGCCTTTTCCATTATTGCCGGTGTTGACCCTCAGGTGGGGCTTTACTCCGCTTTCTGTATCCCGCTGATTATGGCCTTCTTTGGTGGTCGCCCGGCGATGATATCTTCATCAACGGGGGCAATGGCGCTCCTGATGGTGACCCTGGTGAAGGATCATGGACTACAGTACTTACTGGCTGCCTCCGTACTGACCGGCGTATTCCAGCTGATAGCCGGTTATCTTAAACTCGGCGGGCTCATGCGCTACGTCTCACGCTCCGTGGTGACCGGATTCGTTAATGCACTCGCGATCCTGATTTTCATGGCGCAGTTACCTGAGCTCACCAATGTGACCTGGCATGTTTATGCTATGACGGCAGTAGGGCTCGCCATTATCTACCTCTTCCCGTATCTGAATAAAACAATCCCCTCACCCCTTGTCTGTATCGTGGTGCTTACGGCGATTGCCATATGGCTGCATCTGGACGTGCGTACGGTCGGGGATATGGGCAAACTGCCTGACAGTCTGCCGGTCTTCCTGGTGCCGGATATCCCGCTGAATCTTGATACGCTCCTGATTATTCTCCCTTACTCCGCAGGCCTCGCCATTGTAGGGTTACTGGAATCAATGATGACAGCCACGATTGTGGACGATATGACGGATACCCCCAGTGATAAAAACAGGGAATGCAAGGCTCAGGGCATCGCTAATATCTGCACCTCATTTGTCGGGGGAATGGCGGGCTGTGCAATGATTGGTCAGTCTGTTATCAACGTGAAATCCGGCGGTCGGGGCCGTCTGTCCACCCTCACTGCCGGTGTGGTCCTGCTGTGTATGGTAGTCTTTCTCAGGGACCTGGTCTCGCAAATCCCTATGGCCGCGCTTGTCGCCGTAATGATCATGGTTTCGATTGGTACCTTTTCATGGCGTTCAGTTACCGACCTTAAAAGCCATCCCATTTCTACCAGCGTGGTGATGCTGGCAACAGTGGTGGTGGTGGTGGCCACTCATAATCTGGCATTCGGGGTACTGACCGGTGTGCTTATCGCTTCCCTGAATTTTGCCACTAAAGTGGCGCGTTTTCTGGCTGTCTCTTCAGAACTCAGGGAAGAGTCCCGGCTCTATAAGGTCACCGGGCAGGTGTTCTTTGCCTCCGCCGACCGCTTTATGGCGTATTTTGATTTTCGCGAAGCTGCAGAGAAAGTTGTCATTGATGTTACGCATGCCCATTTCTGGGATATCACGTCGGTCAGCGCACTGGATAAGGTGGTTATTAAATTCCGCAGAGAAGGAACAGACGTTGAGATCCGCGGGATGAACGAAGCAACCCGTACTATCGTTGATCGCTTTGGTGTTCACGATAAACCCGAAGAAATCGAAAAACTGATGGGAGGTCATTAATGTCAGGAATTAATGCTATGGACAACACCGTTATTGCCTGCGTGGATGGATCGTCATCAACACGCGCCGTGTGTGAGTATGCAGCCTGGATTGCCGGGAAGCTTGACGTTCCTCTTGCCCTGCTGCATGTGCTTGAAAAAAATGAACAACCGGCAGTTTCTGACCTTACGGGGGCTATCGGTATTGACAGCCGGGAGCAACTGACGCAGGACCTTGTCCGAATAGAAGGGGAGCGTAACCGCCTGCTGATGACTCAGGGACGCGCCATTCTTGCCGGATGCGCGGAACTGCTCAGCCAGATCGGTATCCCGGATGTTCAGCAACTTCAGAAACATGGCGCACTGGATATCATCCTGGCTGACCTGAAGGGTATTCGTATGATGGTGCTCGGTCGCCGGGGAGCACAGAACCCGGTTGGCAGCAATCTGGAGAGCATTATCCGCCTGCAGAAAAAGCCGGTAATGATTGTACCTGAAACTTTTTCTGTACCTTCAAGAGTCATGTTTGCGTTTGATGGCAGTGAGGAAAGCCGGAGAAACCTGCGTCGACTGACGCTCAGCCCTCTGCTGCAGAGCCTGGAATGTCATATCGTAATGGTTAACGGCGATGCTCATACCCTCGAAGAGGCAAAGCGTAGTCTGCAGTGCGCTGGCATCAGTGCGATATCCCGGTTAGCTGAAGGACGCTCGGTAACGGAGGCGCTTTGTCGTTACGCCGCAGAAAACGGCGTGGATTTGATTGTCATGGGGGCATATGGGCACTCTTCCCTGCGACGTTTTTTCATCGGCAGTAACACAACTGCGATGCTCGAACAGACCAGAGTCCCGCTGTTAATGCTCAGATAAGTCGGAACCCGGAGGAAACTCCGGGAAAACTTAATTCCAGACTGGCATTAAAACCCTGAGTCGGGAAGAAAAGGCGACATTATGAAGAAAATCCTTATGATTGATGAAGTTCTTGCGCTTGCCCGGCTTAGCCAGGTTGCATTTGATAAACCCATAAAATATATGGATGACACGGATGCTGAACTCATCGCTCGTTTTAAAAAAACCATCACACCAGAACTTATTGAGCAGATGTGTCTCAGAATACTTGAGCTTGAAGCGAAGTTTCAGACTTTAAACGAATAAGCGTCAGGAATATGATAACTAAAGGCTGAACAGGGACTGCAGTAAGACGGCCAGCGGTCAGAGAGCAAAAAACGGACCTGAACTGACTGTGATAAGTGAGATATCAGAGTGTAAACTTTACCTGCTGTGGCGGAGCTCCGCGACAGAGATGAAGGTATACCTTCATCTCTGGGTCTGAACTTTTCATTAAAAAAGGGGCTGCCGGGAGTCCTCTACAGAGATCAGAGCTTGATATTTCAGGCAATGAACGAACAGGAATTATTTCCCTGCCTGCAGGTCAGAGCCAGCTTTCGATAATGTCTCTTGATGGTATTCCTCCAGTATGTACAACGATGTTATCAACGACAACCGCCGGGGTCGCCATCACTTTGTGTTTCATTATTTCAGACAGTGACTCCACTTTTTCAAGCTGAATAGCGACGCCTCTCTCATCAGCCACCTGCTGGATAAGGCGGATGGTTGTTTTACAACCGGAACAGCCTGTACCCAGTACTTTTACATGCTTCATTTTATAATCCTCTTCAGGGAATTAACGGGAATACAACGTTAAAAATCCAGCCAACCAGTGTGAAAGAGGTCAACAACAGCAACAGCAGGGTGCACAGTAATTGCCACTTCATCACCTGTTTGAGCAGAATGAACTCAGGAAAGCTGGCAGCCACAGTGCTCATGCAAAAAGCCAGAGTTGTCCCCACTGGCAGGCCGTTCGTGATCAGACTCTCCATCACAGGGATCACACCGGTAGCATTGGAATAGAGAGGTATGCCAACCAGCACAGCTACAGGGACAGTCCACCACTGACCGGCACCGAGATGCGACGCGATCCATCCGTCGGGCACAAATCCATGCAATGCCGCACCAAGTCCTACTCCGAGAATGACCCAGAGCCAGACACGCTTAAAAATGGTGAGAGTTTCCTCTTTAGCAAAGGCATGTCGCTTTGAGAGAGGCATATGCGGTGCCATGGTAGATTGTCGGATCTCATCAGTTTGATGTTGCTGCCCGTCTCTGAGGGCATCGGCGGCAAAATCGGCTAACCAGCGTTCGGCCTTAATCCGATCAAGAAAAGCACCGCCAGCCATACCAACAGCCATTCCGACAGCAATATAAATGAGCGTGAACTTCCATCCGAGCAGGCTGACCAGAAGCAGGACGGCGACTTCATTGATAAGGGGGGATGTGATGAGAAAGGCCATGGTAATCCCGAGGGGGATACCAGCCGAAGTAAACCCCAGAAATACCGGGATACTTGAGCAGGAACAGAACGGAGTAACGGCGCCAAAGCAGGAGCCCAGTAAATACCCCATTCCACGGTGCTTACCTGCAAGATAGTTTCTTACTCTCTCAATATCCAGCGAGGCCCGTAGTATGGCCACAAAGTAGATCATGACCAGCAAGAGAACGAAAATTTTGCTCACGTCTTCGACAAAAAAGTGGATCGCCTCCCCGAGTTTGGTTGCAGGACTCAGACTAAGGCATTCATAGACCAGCCAGGTGGCAAAATCAGTGAAAATCTGGAACATAACGGACAGGCCTCACGACGGTTGTTTTTCGGGAAGACGCTGTTTGACAGAAAAGGATGCAGTTTTTTTCGATTTATTTCATTTGCTGAGAAATGTTATTGAACAGGATTTCACTGCAATAGCTTATCGGTAACCCCAGAAGGGGAAACAGATTCTTCACTTGGGAGTGAAACAACATACCCGACCATACTCATCCAGTCTGATCTGGCAATTGCTGGAAAGTTTCCTATGCAGCCTATCCCTCGCCCGGGATAAACGCGATTTGGTTGCCGCAAGTGTCAGACCATTTCGGTCTGCAAAATCAGCCTGTTTCATCCCCTCAAGATCACAGAGCGTAAGGATAATCCGATCAGACTCTGCCATTTTATCCAGGATGCGGAGCAGACAACCAGCCAGTGAGTCGACAGTTTCAGGCGTATTATCCGGCAATGATAAATCATCGTGGAGAGGCATAAATGGACGCTGCTGGCGGCTTTTATCAATAAGCAGATGCCGGGCAACCTCAAACAGCCAGGCTCTGGCATTCACGATGGCACAGAATTTCCCATGTTGTCGTATTGCCCGGAGAAAGGTTTCCTGTATCAGATCATCAGCATCAGCCTCATTACCCACTTGTCTGAGTAACCAGCAAAGAAGTTCGTGTTCATGCTTCTTCCACGCCTTCATAAGGCAAGGCGGCGTGCCGTTCAGTTGCTCCATTTATGACTCTCTCGTTAAATACACCGCATAGCGGGAGGATATTGGTTCTGATGCTGTCGGGGATGGGGTCCGGGAACTGTCGGTGCCATGATGATGTGATGGACTGATAGCATCCGATCAGTTATCCACCTTTCGGAAACCTCTTCCTGCAACAGGGTATGCTGTCTTGTGTTCAGTATCATGCAGTAAACCGTCATGCGCAATACCATCAATTTCCGCGCATTCGGTTCCGGATAAAACGTCAAAAAAGCGGTCCGGAATCTGCCTGATAAGCCAGCTAGGGGACGTCTCAGAAAACGGAATCTATGGTCACTCCCGTTTTTGCAACACCGATTTTGACGACAAGTTGGCTTGCTTGAATCTATCCGGCGTCTGAATGGGATTTTATTCCCGCGCCTTGATGAGTTCCGCGCCTGATGAACCTCCAGAAAATATACGGCTTCAATGAGCCTTTCCGTTTTACAGGTTCCTCAACAGGCCGGTGGGCCGTTAGTATCATCAATATCAGTATTCGCAAAACCAGATCAGTAATTCTTTAAACCGGTGTATTTCTGCCGTTATGCTACATAAGTTTGCTGTCGTGCCGTTAGGGCCCAGGCTATTCTGGCCAGCTTGTTTGCCAGAGCACAAGTGACGACAAAGTTGCTTTTCCGGCACAGTAAATCCCTGACCCAATCGGCCAATTTGCCAGACTGGTGTTCCAGTTTTTGTATGAATACCCTGGCACATTGAACCAACAAAGTTCGGATCTTTTTATTACCTCGCTTACTAATTCCCAGCAATGTCGTCCTACCTCCCGTGCTGTACTGCCGAGGTACAAGCCCTGTTGCCGCCGCAAAGTCACGGCTGCTGGCGTACTGCTTCCCGTCGCCAATCTCAGTTGAAATAGTACTCGCTGTCAGTGTTCCGACGCAGGGAATGCTCAGCAAGCGCTGTCCAACCTCATCTTCGTCCAACTTTCGTTTCAACTGGGATTCCAAATCTTTAATCTGCTCAACAAGATAGTGATAATGCTGTTGTAATTTCAGCAATAACTGGCTGAGGTAAAGAGGCAAACTATTATCCTCAAGAATGGTACTCAGTCGGCTAATAACGGCAGCTCCTCGGGGAACGCTAATGCCAAATTCCAGCAGAAAAGCATGCATTTGATTGGTTGTTTTTACCTTATCCTGAACCAGGGATTCACGGACACGATGCAGAGCCCGCATTGCCTGCTGAGATTCCGTTCTGGGCTGCACAAAACGCATAGACGGACGCGATGCAGCTTCACAAATAGCTTCGGCGTCGACAAAGTCGTTTTTATTGCTTTTAACGAACGGGCGGACAAATTGTGGTGATATCAGCTTTGGGGAATGCCCCAACTCTTCCAACTTGCGTGCCATAAAGTGAGAACCGCCACAGGCTTCCATTGCGATGGTTGTAGCGGGGCATGTCGCCAAAAATTCGATCAACTTTGGCCGGGTAAATTTTTTACGGTAAACAGCCTTCCCGCGACGATCCTGGCAATGAATATGGAAAGAGTTTTTACCCAGATCGATACCAATGAGCGCAATGTTTTCCATGATAGTTCTCCGAATGAAAGCCTGTCCTCAGCATAGTACCGGGAAGGAGGGAGTGACCATCTCATTAAATAAAGCACGCTAAGCCGGTGGCAGCGGTCGCAATGGCCTGAACTTCCCCGCACCGACCTTGGCACTGCTGCGCCATAGGTAATCGCCGGTCAGGTTGATATGCTCCCACCCCAGCGGGGACAGATAGGGCGAATGATTGGATCACCGCCTTGCCGTCGCTGCTCGCAGCAGCCAGCTTCATGGCCAGCGCCGCCTCGTGAGTCTGCGCGTCAAAGTTTCTGAACTTGGTCGCATCAGCGCCGAGGTAAGCAAGGATGCGCATTTTTTCAGTAAGCGGTGGCTCGGGGTGTGCAGCAACTTTTGGGGCGAGCTGAACGACCTGAACCCATTCCTCCTGCGAAATCGCACCGGTAATAGCCTGCATGTTGCGCCCGAGTTCCTGCATGATCTTGCGTAGCGCCAGTGGCTCAACCTGGGTAGCGTCACCAGCCCAAGCTGGCAACTGAAAACCCCATAAAAGCAGGCAGGCCGTAACGGTCAGGGTGATAGTTCCAAATGCGTGGCTGTGTTTGCGGTGGGTCATGAAATTCTCCTGTAATTCAATCGTTCTCTCATTCGAACTCCCGCCCTTCGCCAGCTTCCTCATGGGTCACGCCGTCGCGGATGTGGTAGATGCGCTTGAATGTGGGGATGATCTTTTCGTCATGGGTGACGACGATGATGGCGGTCTCGAACTTCCGGGCCATGTCGTTGAGGATGCGGATTACAGCCATGGCGCGCTCGGAATCCAGCGGCGCAGTGGGTTCATCGGCCAGGATCACCGGCGGACGATTGACCAGTCCGCGCGCGATGGCGACCCGTTGCTGCTCGCCACCGGAGAGTTGCGAGGGCATTGCGCGAGCTCGGTGTTGCACATCAACCGCTGTGAGCAATTCCAGTGCCTTCGCGCGCGACTCTCCATTCGCGACGCCTGCAAGCATCGGCAGCAGCGCCACGTTGTCGGTGACATCGAGAAACGGAATCAGGTACGGCGCCTGGAAAACGAAACCGATCTTGTCACGCCGTAAGGCGCGCAGGTCGCGGACTTTCCAGCCATCGGCGTAGATCACTTCATCGCCCAGCGTCATGCGACCGGCGGTCGGTTCGATCACCGCACCCAGACACTTGAGCAGCGTGCTCTTGCCGGACCCGGAAGGGCCGATCAGTCCCACCACTTCACCAGGCGCAACATGCATATTCACGTCTCTCAAGGCAAAGACAGCGGTGTCACCATCGCCATACCGCTTGCTTAAACTTTCGATGTGTATCCCTTTGCCACTCATCTCAACCTCCAATGGCTTCGGCCGGATCGACCTTGAGTGCTATGCGAATGGCGACGAGGCTAGCTAGAACGCAGATCACGAGCACGGCAAAAAAACCGGCGACAGAATCCATTGGCGTGAGCAGGACATATTTTGGAAAAGCCGGTGCTGAAAAGGTGGCTGTGATCTTGCCGACCACGAAGCCAATCACGCCCAGGGCGAGCGCCTGCTGCATGATCATCGCGGCGATGGTTCGGTTGCGTGTGCCGATGAGCTTCAACACCGCGATCTCACGGATTTTGTCCATCGTCAGCGAATAGATGATGAAGGCAACGATGGCCGCGCTAACGATGGCCAGAATCACAAGGAACATGCCGATCTGCTTGGCCGAGGTGGCGATCAGCTTGCCGACGAGGATGTCTTCCATCTGTGCCCGGGTGTAGACCGTCAAACGCTTCCAGCGCTGGATGGATTCGGCAACCTCGTCCGGCGCATGACCAGGTTTCAGAGTGACCAGCACGGCATTGACGAACGCGTTGCTGCTCTGTGAAGCAATCACGGCATCCAGCAAACCTGGATCACCGGGTCGATTGAAGACCGGGTTGGCTTCGGTGCGACGCCGGCTTTGCCAGATGGCATCGTTGTCCTTGAGGAACTGGGCCTCCTGGGCATCTTTGAGCGGAATGAATACCATCGGGTCGCCGCTGGACGACACCATGCGCCGTGTCAGCCCCACGACGGTGTAATGATTGCGGCGAATGGCAAGACGATCTCCCAGTTTGAAGCCGGTGGCGATGTCGGCCACAGCCTCGTAGTGACCGCGCGTGATCTGGCGTCCAGCGACGAGATAAGGAGGCCATCCGGGTGTAGCCCCCAACGCACCGGGCGCGATGCCGACCACCATGGTGCGTACATCACTCTCGCCCTTGCGTACCTGCATGGTCAGGTAGGTCGCGTTCGCTGCCTGTGAGACTCCCGGCATGGCGAGAATGGCGCGATACACGTCATCGTTGAGGCTGGACGACTCCGCATAAGGACCCAGAGTATCCTTTTGCACCACCCAAAGGTCAGCGCCACTGTTGTCGAGCAACGCCTTGCCGTCGTCCACCATGCCTCGGTACACCCCAGCCATGACTAGGGTGACGCCGATCAGCAGACCCAGACCGATGCCGGTGAAGACGAATTTCCCCCAGGCATGGAGAATGTCGCGGCCGGCCAGGCTGATCATCGTGAAACTCCCGGGATATGCTCGACCACATGGATGCGGCTGCGCGCCGTCAGTGCCTTTTCGCTATAGGTCACAACCTGGTCCCCATTCTTGAGCCCTTCGCGCACCTGCACGTAACCATTGAGGTCGGAAGTGCCGAGCTTGACCGGGGAGAAATGCAGATCACCATCCACGATTTGCCAGACACCAACTTTATCGCCTTCACGCTGGACGGCAGCGTTGGGGATCAGTGGAGCGGCCGGGAGCGCCGGCAAGTCAACCGTGACTTCGGCCAGTTCACCCACTGGTGGCAAAGGTTCTGGTTTGTTATCGAATGTCACCTTGGCAAGCGTTTCCTCGGTTACCGCGTCGGCCTTGGGTTCCACCCGCAGCACGCGACCTTTCAAGGTCTGGCCACCACGCGAACGCAGGACGATATGAGCCGGCAGCCCCCCAGCCAGCCCCGATGCGCTGATCTGGTCGAAGCGCACATTGATCCACAAACTCTTGGGGTCGATCACTTCCACCACGGCCTGGCCCGCGACGATGGTCGTGCCGGGATCGGCATCGCGCACGGCGACTACACCGTCGACCGGCGCGATCAGGCGCAGATTGCTCCGCTGCGCGACGAGTGCTTCGCGGTCGGAGCGTGCCCGGGCAATATCTTCCCGAGCGGCGGATAGGGCGGCATCGGCGATCTGCAGTTCCTGCCGCTTGGTGGTGACGATTTCCTCGCTGGTCGAGCGCACCGCAAACAATTGCTCATAGCGGCGCGCCTGGGTTTGCGCGTAGGCTTGCCGGGCTTCTGCCTCGCGCAAAGCCGCTTCCGCCCGCTTGAATACAGACTCCTGTGAGCGCACCCGATCATCAAGGTCGACCGGCTCCATCTCGCCGAGCACCTGTCCGGCCTTGACCTGGTCGCCTACATGCACCTCCAGGCGTTTGACGCGCCCGGCAAACGTCGGCCCGATCTTGTAGGTGTAGCGCGCCTCCACCGTGCCGATGCCGAACAGCGCCGGTGTGATAGCCCGTGATTCCACGCTTGCCACCGTCACAGCGACCGGGGCGAGCGGCCCTGATCGCAGACCGACATAAATAAAAAGCACCAGCAAAGGAATGATGACGGCAAGCAGTGCCAGGGTGCGGCCTTGCAAGGGTAACTTTTTCATTGCGCACTCCTTATGCCACGCCGATAAATTGCAAAGACGCGCGGCGCATCGCGGTGCATACGTCCCACATCACCCGCCAACAGCGATTGCATGACCAAGCCCTGGATCGTGCCAATGAACAGCGTTGCCGCCGCCTCGTTGTCAAGCGAGGGAGACAACTCGCCGCTGGCCTTGCCTTTCTCGATGAGACGATGCAAACGTTCGCCGTAGCGCTGAATCAAGGTTTGCACCATGCGCTTGGCCGGTGTCGATTCGGCACGCTGAAGCTCACCAAACATCATTCTTGGCACGCCTGGGTGCTCAGCTACGAATTCGATATGACTCATGAACATCGCCTCCATGGCTGCCAAGGGCGACTCGATTCCTTGTGCGGATCGATCGATTCTGGCTAATAGGCGCTCTGCTACCCACTCCATGACCGCCTGCCAAATGGCTTCCTTGTTCGGGAAGTGCCGAAACAGCGCACCCTGGGTCAAGTTCATGTGTTTAGCGATAGCCGCAGTGGTTATCTCGCTTGGGTTTTGTGAACCGGCAAGCGCCACGACGGACTCGACAGTTACGGCACGACGTTCATCGGCCGGCAGATGCTTTGGATGGGTGTCCACGAGCACTCCTGGTAAGATAGTAATTAATTACTATCTTACCACAAGAGGCAACTCAAACAAGAGAAAACCCGACGTACTCGTCAATATCTAGAGTCTGCAATGGGCTTAACGTGCTTTATTTAATGAGATGGTCACTCCCTCCTTCCCGGTACTATGCTGAGGACAGGCTTTCATTCGGAGAACTATCATGGAAAACATTGCGCTCATTGGTATCGATCTGGGTAAAAACTCTTTCCATATTCATTGCCAGGATCGTCGCGGGAAGGCTGTTTACCGTAAAAAATTTACCCGGCCAAAGTTGATCGAATTTTTGGCGACATGCCCCGCTACAACCATCGCAATGGAAGCCTGTGGCGGTTCTCACTTTATGGCACGCAAGTTGGAAGAGTTGGGGCATTCCCCAAAGCTGATATCACCACAATTTGTCCGCCCGTTCGTTAAAAGCAATAAAAACGACTTTGTCGACGCCGAAGCTATTTGTGAAGCTGCATCGCGTCCGTCTATGCGTTTTGTGCAGCCCAGAACGGAATCTCAGCAGGCAATGCGGGCTCTGCATCGTGTCCGTGAATCCCTGGTTCAGGATAAGGTAAAAACAACCAATCAAATGCATGCTTTTCTGCTGGAATTTGGCATTAGCGTTCCCCGAGGAGCTGCCGTTATTAGCCGACTGAGTACCATTCTTGAGGATAATAGTTTGCCTCTTTACCTCAGCCAGTTATTGCTGAAATTACAACAGCATTATCACTATCTTGTTGAGCAGATTAAAGATTTGGAATCCCAGTTGAAACGAAAGTTGGACGAAGATGAGGTTGGACAGCGCTTGCTGAGCATTCCCTGCGTCGGAACACTGACAGCGAGTACTATTTCAACTGAGATTGGCGACGGGAAGCAGTACGCCAGCAGCCGTGACTTTGCGGCGGCAACAGGGCTTGTACCTCGGCAGTACAGCACGGGAGGTAGGACGACATTGCTGGGAATTAGTAAGCGAGGTAATAAAAAGATCCGAACTTTGTTGGTTCAATGTGCCAGGGTATTCATACAAAAACTGGAACACCAGTCTGGCAAATTGGCCGATTGGGTCAGGGATTTACTGTGCCGGAAAAGCAACTTTGTCGTCACTTGTGCTCTGGCAAACAAGCTGGCCAGAATAGCCTGGGCCCTAACGGCACGACAGCAAACTTATGTAGCATAACGGCAGAAATACACCGGTTTAAAGAATTACTGATCTGGTTTTGCGAATACTGATATTGATGATACTAACGGCCCACCGGCCTGTTGAGGAACCTGTAAAACGGAAAGGCTCATTGAAGCCGTATATTTTCTGGAGGTTCATCAGGCGCGGAACTCATCAAGGCGCGGGAATAAAATCCCATTCAGACGCCGGATAGATTCAAGCAAGCCAACTTGTCGTCAAAATCAGTGTTGCAAAAACGGGAGTGACCATAGATTCGTTTTCTGAGACGACCCCCTTATGGCAGCACTTTAAATTGAGTCTCATACAGTATCTGTTTTCTTTCTCTTCATCTCTCATGACCTGCTGCCCACTTACAGACTCCAGGGTAAAGCAAAAAATTCTCCACCGGTGAGCAGAGTATATTGCATATGCCAGTTTATGAGTGTATATATGGCATATGCCAATAAGGAGCCTTCATGCCAAGACCCAGAATTCCCCGTAACATCTGTGGCCGCCCTGCGGATACCTGTTTTAAGCCCAATGCGCGACCGATGAGCCAGCTTGAACATGTTCATTTAAAAGAAGATGAGTTTGAAGCGTTACGGCTGGTCGATTTACTGGGCATGCAACAGCAGGAAGCGGCTGTTGCAATGGGGGTTTCAAGGCAGACACTGGCCAATGTCCTGAAAGCAGCCCGTTTTAAGGTTGTGGACTGTCTCACTCAGGGCAAGGCCTTAATAATGCACTCTGAAAGGGAAGGAGTTACACAAGATGATCACAGCCATTCCAGTGAATGACGACCGGGTAGCAAATCATTTTACCAAAGCGAGTCACCTTGTCCTGGTGGATGAGCGCGGTGTGGAGCTCAGCCGGACAGAAAATCCCGCGCTGGGCGCAGATTGTTCAGGTAAACGGAAGCTGGTTGACCTGCTGGTTCAACAGCAAGTCAGCCGCGTTGTGGTCCGTAACATCGGGGAACGGATGCTGGGTAAATTACTGGGGCATCAGATCGCGGTGTACCAGACTGACTGTGGTCGTCGTTTGTTCACTGAACTGTGTGATCCGGATACCCGTGTTCTGACTGAACTGAATAAGCCGGAGCAGGGACGCCAGTCCTTTCATCATGAGGCGAAAGGGAAAAAATGCTGTCACTCTGACGGGAACACAGCAGAAAATGCGTGCCAGGGTGGGCGTCAGCATCATCACGGAAACGGGCGCTGTTGCCATTCATGAGTTCATTTCATCACGGGCGGTGATTTTTATCAGACCCGTATTGTGTATAAACCAGGAGCCGGAATGTGTGGAGGAGGCAGTAATGATGCCGGGGGAGCCCCTCAGCTGACTGAATTCCGGATGCCTCCCGTCAGTACAACCGGACGCTGAGCAGAAACAGATGAATTGTTATCTTGATGCCAGAAAGGCCCATACCTGTTGTATGGTCTGTAGTTCCCGCGACAACAACCCTGATACGGTGAACTTAATGTTTTCAGAGCACCCGGATGGCTCTGTATGTGCGGACTACACGGCCAATCACAGGCATCAGGGGTATACGGGTCTTTTACATGGCGGAATGACGAGTACCCTGCTGGATGCAGCAATGACTCATTGTTTGTTCATGCAGGGTGTGCAAGCCCTGACGGCTGAACTGACGGTAAGATTCATTTCACCCGTTTGTACCGGAGACAAACTGATGGTATGTGCCAGACTGCTTGGGCAACGCAGGGGGATTTACCTGCTTGAAGCATGGCTGACAAAAGGACAGCAGACAGTGGCACGTGCCACGGCGAAATTCATTGTTCCGTCGCAGGATATTGCTCTGGCGCATCGCTAGTGTGACAGACGACAGGTGTACCTGGTTATTATAAAAATTTGAGGCGTGTTTTGCTCAGACCGGAAAGAATAATCGCATATCGTATATTCCACTGAAACCGTGTAAGAGGTAGTTATGAGTAAACAAATCATTGATATTGGTATTGCTGAATCATCCCGGGTGGAGATTGCAGACGGTCTGTCCCGGCTTCTTGCTGACACCTATACCCTGTATATAAAAACACATTACTATCACTGGAATGTAACTGGCCCCATGTTTAATAGCTTACATTTAATGTTTGAAAATCAATACAATGAGTTGGCCACCGCCGTTGATGATATTGCTGAACGTATACGCTCGCTCGGATGTTTCGCGCCCGGCACATATCATGAATTTTCACGTTTAACTGCGGTTAATGAAGACAAGGATATTCCGGCAGCAAAAAACATGATTGAAAATCTTGTCCAGGGCCAGGAGACCGTGGTTAAAACCGCACGCTCTTTATTCCCGATCGTTAATAGTGGGAATGATGAAGCCACTGCGGATCTGCTTACACAACGTATCCAGTTGCATGAGAAAACCGCCTGGATGTTGCGTAGCCTGCTTGAATGATGTCACCCGGTAGCAGCAGAGATAAACAGTTTGTCAGCCACAGGCCATTTCTGACGCAGCAGTATCACTGCGTGCCTGTGGCTCTTTTATCTGACCGGAATAGTATAAAAACCGATAAATCAACCAGTAAACCTGTGAGCGGGCAAGTGATTAAACAGTCCGGAAAGGGATTGCCGGCGGGTATATCCGAATCACTGTCGTTTTCCCGTTACAGTTTCGTCCAGGCACTTCATAGCCTCAACAAGTTTATGATCCACTGATAAAACGGTTTGCAGAGAAAGCAGAATCATATTATTCGTTGTTATGGTTTCCTTTACCTGTCCCGGCCTGCGGACAGTAAAGAGTATATAAGGTATTTAACAACGTCATGATCCGGTTATCCCCGATACGGTAATATACCATTTTACCAGCCCGTCGGGTCTCAACCAGCTTCAGGCGGCGCATGACGCCAAGCTGCTGAGACAACGTCGGCTGAGTAATCCCGACCGCCGCTTCGAGTTCGGACACATTCGCTTCTCCCTGGCTTAACTGGCACATCAACAGCAACCGGTCGCTGTTGGCTAGTCCCCGTAAAACATCCGCTGCCCTCAGGGCCGCATTTTTCATATCAGTCTGACGTTTTGTGTCTTCATTCATTTGCATTGATGATTTCTCATATTATGTGTTTTTATATAATATATTTTAGTATACTGATAGTGGCATAATTTTGCCACCGTGTTCGCCAGGTCTGCAGCGTCCAGCTGACCCGGGTAACTAATTATATCTGGTAGGCATTTTGCCCCGAGTGAACAGAGAGGATGTAATGAAAATAGTGATAGTTGGTGGTGTTGCCGGTGGCGCATCCGCTGCAGCCAGGGCTCGCCGGTTGTCAGAGGATGTCAGTATTGTTGTGTTTGAACGGGGAAGCGATGTCTCTTTCGCCAACTGTGGATTGCCTTATCATATAGGCGGAAATATTCCCTTACGGCAGTCACTTATTCTTAAGACTCCGGAGGATTTTAAATCCCGCTTTAACATAGACGTCCGTACCTGCCATGAAGTGACGTCAGTGGATCCGGTTAATAAAACTGTAACAGTTAATAATTTGATCTCAGGCGAGATCCATACCGAAGTATGGGATCGTCTGCTCCTCAGTACCGGAGCCGCGCCGGTTGTCCCTCCTTTGCCCGGGCTACAGCAAGAGGGAGTCTTTACGCTCCGAAATCTTACTGACATGGATGCTATCCTGGCGTGGATTGAGCAACATAACGTCGCTCACACCACGCTTGTCGGGGGGGGGTTCATCGGACTTGAAGTGATGGAGGCTCTGAGCGAACGGGGGATCCGTGTCACTCTGCTGGAGATGGGGGAACAGGTTATGGCTCCGGTTGATCCTGAAATGGCATCAGTCCTGCATCAGGAAATCCGGAATCATGGCGTGGATCTGCGTCTCAGAACGGCACTCACCGAGGTACTGCGGACAGAAACGGGATTCCGCGTTGCACTGTCTGACGGTGGCTTTGTGCAGACCGACATGGTTATTCTCGCCATCGGGGTAAAACCTGAGAACAGCCTTGCCACATTAGCCGGGCTCGAAGTGGGTAAACGTGGAGGCATATGTGTCAATGCTTGTATGCAGACCAGTATCCCTGACATCTACGCCGTGGGGGATGCAGTTGAAACACCTGACCTTGTTTTTCAGGAACCCGCTAATATTCCTCTGGCTGGGCCCGCCAACCGCCAGGGACGCATTGCTGCTGATAACATGCTTGATCACCACAGCCTTTACCATGGCAGTCAGGGGACATCCATTTGTAAGGTATTTTCGCTGAGTATTGGCAGCGTCGGTGCGAATGAAAAGCAACTGAAAGCCCACGGCACCCGATACGAGAAGGTTTACGTCCATGCTGCTGATCATGCCGGTTACTACCCGGGGGCAACGATGATCAGTCTTAAACTGCTGTTCAGCCCCGATACTGGCAAAATTCTCGGGGCCCAGGCGTCAGGGAAAAAAGGGGTTGATAAACGCATCGATGTCCTGGCTGTCGCACAGCGTGCGGGACTTACCGTCAACGATCTTGAGCATCTGGAGCTGACTTATGCTCCTCCTTTTAACAGTGCAAGGGACGTTGTTAACCAGGCTGGAATGGTGGCGGCAAATGTCATCAAGGGAGATACGGTCATCTGTCATGTCCGCGATGTGTTACAACGGGTACCGGGCAGTTATTGTTTACTTGATATTCGCTCTCCTGCAGAACTGAAACAATTTGGCGAATATCCTGACGCGCTATCCATTCCACTGGATTCCCTGCGGGAGAATCTTGAAAAAGTGCCTAAAGATAAAGAGATTTTTATAGGGTGCCAGAGTGGCCTGCGCGGGCATGTGGCATACCGTATTCTTCAGGCCCACGGCTTCAGGACATATAATCTGAGTGGTGGCTTTATAACCTGGCAGGCGGTAACGGAGTCAATAAGTAAATAAGAGATGAGGTGCCATACACATGGCACCCTGAATCGCCACAGGTTTAACAGTGAAGTGGTCTGCTGAATTTGTTCACCTGAACAGAGGTGTGGACTGACCCCGCACCGTTATAAGGACAGTTATGAAAAAAATAACTTTTCAGATCAGGCATATAATGTCAGATTCATGGTCACTATAGGAATGGCAAGGACTGGATTTTCATTTTGCAGCCATCAGGCTGCTTAGTTCAGAGATAGGTCTGTGTAATGCGTAACTTCGTGACTCGATTGAGAGTATGGTTTCCGCCCCCACTCATCTTATTGCTGTTTTTCGTCACTGATGTGTTGACTGCAATCCCGCGTTTTACCTTCGACATCGTGAATATAGTGCTAAGCGTGTTGCTGACCGGTGTTTGTATTACCATTGACCTGCTCCCCGTTGATTAGTACACCCCGATGTTAGTAAGGGGTCTGAGGGCCAATGGAACGAAAACGTACGCTAAGGAAATAACCAATTGTTATAATTGATATTATTCATTCTTCTCTATGAACTGAAAGCCCGCACTAAGCAATGTTTTAGCCTCAAATGACTTTTTTACCTACCCAACTAACGTAACGATCGCACATCAGGTCGTTTTTCAACCGCATAGTGACACCTGCACTCACATGCGAGAAAACACATATGATTTTGACTTCTTGTTTTGGTGGAGAGACAATACCCATTCATAGCAGGAGTACATAATGCCAGAAATTGCATCCCTACAACTTTTCAAAATACTATCTGATGAAACCCGCCTGGGTATCGTGCTACTGCTCAGGGAGATGGGGGAGCTGTGCGTATGCGATCTCTGCACAGCGCTGGAACAATCACAACCCAAGACCTCCCGCCATCTGGCGATGCTTCGGGAAAGTGGCCTGTTGCTGGATCGCAAGCAGGGGAAATGGGTTCATTATCGCTTATCCCCGCATATTCCTTCCTGGGCTGCCCTGGTGATTGAGCAGGCCTGGTTAAGTCAACAGGACGACGTACAGGCCATCGCCCGTAAGCTGGCATCGGCCAACTGCTCTGGCAGCGGTAAGGCTGTTTGTATCTAAAAATTTTGCCTGTACATATATGTTTTTACGAATATGAGGTGTTAAAGATGAAAATGTTAACGGTGTTTGATCCGGCGATGTGCTGCAGTACCGGCGTTTGTGGTTCAGATGTCGATCAGGTTTTGGTCAATTTTTCTGCTGATGTGCAATGGCTGAAAGGGCGTGGGGTTCAGATCGAACGTTATAACCTGGCGCAGCAGCCTATGAGCTTCGTTGAGAACGAAAAAGCGAAAGCATTCCTTGAGGCTTCTGGAGCTGAAGGGCTTCCGCTGCTGTTGCTTGATGGTGAAACGGTGATGGCCGGGCGATACCCAAAACGCGCTGAACTGGCTCGCTGGTTTGGTATACCGCTGGAAAAGGTGGGTTTAGCTTCCACCAGTTGCTGTGGTGGTAAAACTTCCTGTTGTTGAGTATGTCAGGAGGACATATGAAATTCTTAGAGAATATCCCGTCTTACCTGTTTTTCACCGGTAAGGGAGGTGTAGGCAAAACTTCGATTTCCTGCGCAACGGCTATACGTCTGGCTGAACTGGGAAAGCGTGTTCTGCTTGTCAGTACCGACCCGGCTTCCAATGTCGGTCAGGTATTCGATCAGACTATCGGTAACACTATCCAGCCCGTGACTGCTGTGTCTGGTCTTTCGGCTCTGGAGATTGACCCGCAGGACGCCGCCCAGCAATACCGCGCCAGAATCGTTGACCCTATTAAAGGTCTTTTGCCTGATGACGTTGTTAACAGCATCAGTGAACAGCTTTCAGGAGCTTGTACGACAGAGATCGCTGCATTCGACGAGTTTACTGGCTTACTGACTGACGCTTCTCTGCTGACCCGCTTTGATCACATCATTTTTGATACTGCCCCAACTGGCCACACTATTCGCCTTCTTCAGCTTCCCGGAGCCTGGAGCAGCTTCATCGAAAGTAACCCGGATGGTGCTTCCTGTCTTGGTCCAATGGCTGGGCTGGAAAAACAACGCGAGCAATATGCTCATGCGGTTGAGGCATTATCCGATCCTGAACGAACTCGCCTTGTGCTGGTCGCGCGATTGCAAAAATCAACACTGCAGGAAGTCGCTCGTACTCATGACGAATTATCAGCTATTGGCCTTAAAAATCAGTATTTAGTCATTAACGGTGTCCTGCCTGCGAGCGAAGCAGAACGTGATGCACTGGCCGCTGCAATATGGCAACGGGAGCAAGAGGCGCTGGCAAATCTTCCTGCCGGGTTATCTGATTTGCCGACAGACAACTTATACCTGCAGCCGCTGAACATGGTTGGTGTATCCGCATTGAAAGGCCTGCTCAACGAACACGCTGAGATAACATCGCTTCCTGAACAAAGCCCACAGAACAAGCCAGAGAATATGTCGTTGTCTGTCCTGGTTGATGATATCGCCCGCAGTGAACACGGTTTGATTATGCTGATGGGCAAAGGTGGTGTGGGCAAAACCACAATGGCTGCGGCTATCGCCGTCAGTCTGGCGGATAAGGGTTTTGATGTGCATCTCACCACCTCAGATCCTGCTGCACATCTCAGTACAACGCTCAATGGCAGCCTCAAAAATCTGCAGGTCAGCCGAATCAACCCTCACGATGAAACTGAACGCTATCGTCAGCATGTTCTTGAGACGAAAGGCAGGGATCTGGATGAGGCTGGGAAACGGCTGCTCGAAGAGGATTTACGTTCTCCTTGCACAGAAGAGATTGCGGTGTTCCAGGCGTTTTCACGCGTAATTCGTGAAGCTGGCAAACGGTTTGTGGTCATGGATACGGCACCTACCGGGCATACGCTATTACTGCTTGATGCTACCGGGGCTTATCACCGTGAGATTGCCAGGAAGATGGGGGATAAAGGTCATTTTTCCACTCCGATGATGCAGCTTCAGGACCAGGAACGTACCAAAGTTTTGCTGGTCACTCTGCCTGAAACCACACCTGTACTGGAAGCGGCAAACCTGCAGTCCGATCTTGAACGTGCGGGGATTCATCCCTGGGGCTGGATTATCAATAACAGCCTTTCGATTGCACAGACGCAATCGCCGCTGCTTTGCCAGCGCGCCCTACAAGAGCGTCCTCAAATCGAGGTTGTGAAAAACCAGCATGCAAGCCGCATAGCGTTAGTACCGGTAATGGCTGCAGAGCCCACTGGCATCGAGAAACTCAGAGAGCTGGTTGTTTAATTTTTTTTGTATATACAGGGCGGCAAAGCCGTCCTGTCTGGAGGATTTATGTTACTGGCAGGCGCTATTTTTGTCCTGACCATCGTTTTGGTTATCTGGCAACCGAAGGGATTAGGGATCGGCTGGAGTGCGACGCTGGGCGCGGTACTGGCGCTGATCTCTGGCGTAGTCCATTTTGGTGATATCCCTGTAGTGTGGAATATTGTCTGGAATGCGACGGCGACCTTTATTGCCGTGATTATTATCAGCCTTCTGCTCGATGAATCGGGCTTTTTCGAATGGGCGGCGCTGCACGTTTCACGTTGGGGTAACGGTCGCGGGCGTTTGCTGTTTACCTATATCGTTTTGCTCGGCGCAGCGGTGGCGGCACTGTTTGCCAACGATGGTGCGGCATTGATTCTGACGCCAATTGTTATCGCCATGCTGCTTGCATTAGGTTTCAGCAAAGGCACTACGCTGGCATTTGTCATGGCCGCCGGGTTTATTGCCGATACGGCCAGTCTGCCGCTTATCGTGTCCAACCTGGTTAACATCGTTTCTGCAGACTTCTTTGGGCTGGGTTTCACTGAGTATGCGTCGGTAATGGTGCCGGTGGATATCGCAGCCATTATCGCCACGCTGGTGATGCTGCATCTGTTCTTCCGCAAAGATATTCCGCCAACTTACGACCTGGCTCTCCTGAAAGCACCGGCAAAAGCGATTAAAGATCTGGCAACCTTCAGAACCGGCTGGATAGTGTTGATCCTTCTTCTGGTTGGCTTTTTCGTCCTTGAGCCGTTGGGTATCCCGGTCAGTGCGATTGCTGCTGTAGGGGCTGTCATTCTGTTTGCGGTGGCGAAGCGAGGCCATGCCATTAACACTGGCAAAGTGCTTCGCGGTGCGCCATGGCAGATCGTCATATTCTCTCTGGGAATGTATCTGGTGGTCTATGGTCTGCGTAATGCCGGACTAACAGAATACCTCTCCGGTGTGTTGAACGTGCTGGCAGATAAAGGACTTTGGGCCGCGACGTTTGGTACTGGCTTCCTGACGGCTTTCCTCTCTTCCATCATGAACAATATGCCTACCGTGCTGGTTGGTGCTCTCTCTATTGATGGCAGCACTGCAACAGGCGTTATCAAAGAGGCGATGATTTTTGCCAACGTGATTGGCTGCGATCTTGGACCGAAAATTACACCTATTGGTAGCCTGGCAACGTTGCTCTGGCTGCATGTCCTTTCACAGAAGAACATGACCATCACATGGGGATACTATTTCCGCACCGGGATCGTCATGACTCTGCCTGTGCTGTTTGTAACGCTGGCCGCGCTGGCGCTACGTCTCTCTTTCACTTTGTAATGAGATACTGATATGAGCAACATCACCATTTATCACAACCCAGCCTGCGGCACGTCGCGTAATACGCTGGAGATGATCCGCAACAGCGGTATCGAGCCGACCGTTATTCTTTACCTTGAGACTCCACCTTCACGCGATGAGCTGCTCAAACTCATTGCGGATATGGGCATTTCCGTCCGGGCTTTGCTGCGTAAGAACGTCGAGCCGTATGAGGAACTGGGTCTTGCAGAAGATAAATTTACTGACGACCAGCTCATCGACTTTATGCTACAGCATCCGATTCTGATCAACCGTCCGATCGTAGTGACGCCACTGGGAACTAAACTTTGCCGTCCTTCAGAGGTTGTTCTCGATATCCTTCCAGATGCCCAGAAAGCGGCTTTCACCAAGGAAGACGGTGAAAAAGTCGTTGATGATTCAGGTAAAAGACTGAAATAAAGACGAAGGGGGCATTTGCCCCCTTCATTATTACTTCGCCATTTCTTCCAGCAGGTCAATACCAACCGGCTCTTCGCTCTGTAGCGCTGTTAATGCAATACGCTTTGCATACTGCTCTTCCACATCAGAGATGAGAGGCAGCTCGCGGTTCGCCCTGATCTTCAGGAAAGGCGAAGACGGTTGAGCAGCTGCCAGGCTGTTATTAACGACCCATGCCCACGGCTCGATGCCAGCTCGGCGTAGATCCTGCTGCAGGTTAGCGGCTTCCAGTACAGGTGTCGTTTCGGCAAGCGTCACGATAATCACCTTCGTCTTCTCCGGGTCTGCTGCTTTTTCGCTATCACCTGTCTTCGATGTCAGAAAGCGAGAGAATTCGGCTTCATGCTGTCGCCAGAACACACTCATGCAATTGTTGAATGCCTTTACATCACTCATGTTCGTCCTCAAATTTTGCTCAGATTAACCCGGCTCTCATCTTCCAGAATTTTATAAACAGTGGAACGGGCAATACTGAGCCGGCGGGCAATATCTGTTGCACCAGTTCCCTGCTGATGAAGTGCCAGTACACTATTTCTGTCGATGATGCGCTTTCGGCCAAACCGGATACCTTTCAGCCTGGCCTCCTGCCGTCCTTCGTTCGTACGCTCCAGAATCCTCCTGCGTTCGGCCTGGGCTACAGCTGAAAGAATGGTCACAACCATTTTCCCCATTTCACCGTCGGTGCTGATCCCGTCGTCTATGAATCGGACCGCGACTCCCTGAGCGTCGAATTCTTTTATCAGTTGGATCATATCGGCAGTGTCGCGGCCAAGCCGGTCGAGTTTCTTCACCAGGATGACGTCACCTTCCTCCACCTTCATTCGCAGCAGATCCAGTCCTTTCCTGTCGGTAGAACTGCCGGATGCTTTGTCGGTAAATATGCGACTGGCTTTCACCCCCGCCTCTTTAAGCCCCTTGATCTGAATATCGAGGGACTGCTGGCTTGTTGATACCCGTGCGTAACCAAAAAGTCGCATAAAAATGTATCCTAAATCAAATATCGGACAGTGGGTGTCTGTTATAACAAAAAATCGATTTAATAGACACCTAGACAACACCATTTTAGTGTGTCCGAGAATTTATAATATTTCGGACGGTTGCGAAATTGTTAATTCATGACCATCAGGCAGGGAGGCCGGTATGCCCGTCGATTTTCTGACCACTGAGCAGGAACTGAATTATGGTCGCTATGTTGCAGAACCCAATGACGTGCAGCTGGCGCGCTATTTTCATCTTGATGAGCGGGATCTTGCCTTCATTAACCAGCGGCGGGGAAGGCATAACCGGCTGGGAATTGCGCTTCAGCTCACCACCGCCCGTTTTCTGGGCACCTTTCTGACAGACTTAACCCGGGTTCTGCCAGGTGTTCAGCAATTTGTCGCGGTGCAGCTTAATATTCGCCGTCCAGAAGTCCTTACCCGCTACGCAGAACGGGTTACCACCCTCAGAGAGCATACTGCGCTGATTAAGGAATATTACGGTTACCATGAATTTGGCGATTTCCCCTGGTCTTTCCGCCTGAAGCGCCTGCTGTACACCCGCGCATGGCTCAGTAATGAGCGACCCGGCCTTATGTTTGATTTTGCCACCGCGTGGCTGCTTCAGAATAAGGTCCTGCTGCCCGGAGCAACCACACTTGTACGTCTCGTCAGTGAAATACGCGAACGGGCAAATCAGCGGCTGTGGAAGAAACTGGCCGCGTTGCCGGACAGCTGGCAGACCGCCCGCGTGACGGAGCTTCTGGACATTCCTGAGGGGCAGCGTACTTCACCGCTGGAGCAACTGAAAAAGGGACCGGTCACCGTCAGCGGCCCGGCATTTACCGAAGCGCTGGAGCGGTATATCCGGCTGCGAAACCTGGAATTTTCCCGACTGAATTTTACCGGTCTGCCTGCTATACAACTGCGTAATTTGGCCCGTTACGCAGGCATGGCGTCGGTAAAATATATCGCGCGAATGCCACAGCAGAGAAAACTGGCCGTACTCACAGCATTCGTTAAAGCGCAGGAGACTGCGGCGCTGGATGAGGCCGTTGATGTGCTCGATATGCTGATACTGGATATCACTCGTGCGGCGAAGAAAACGGGGCAGAAAAAACGGCTCAGGACGCTTAAAGATCTTGATCGTGCTGCGCTAATATTGGCGCGGGCATGTTCATTGTTGCTGGATGAACAGGCTGACGATGCTGAACTGAGGGAGACCATATTCAACAGCATACCGAAAAGCAGGCTGGCAGAATCCGTCTGCAAGGTAAATGAGCTGGCCCGGCCTCAGAACAACAATTTCCATGACGAAATGGTGGAGCAGTACGGGCGGGTAAAGCGCTTTCTTCCGGCGGTATTGCGCGACCTGCATTTCCAGGCAGCGCCAGCCGGAGAACATACGTTGTCCGCCATTCATTATCTGACCGAACTGAACTGCTCGAAAAAGCGCATCCTGGACAATGCGCCTGAACATATTATTACCGGCCCCTGGAAACGCCTGGTATACGATGCGGAGGGCCGGATACAGCGTGCCGGTTACTCGCTTTGTCTGCTGGAGCGCCTTCAGGATGCACTACGTCGAAGGGACATCTGGCTCGAAAACAGCGATCGCTAGGGAAATCCCCGCGAGAAGCTGTTGCAGGGGGAAGAATGGCAGGCTCAGCGGGTCCCCGTTTGCCGGGCGCTGGGACATCCCACTGATGGACATAAAGGCGTGCAACAGTTGGCGGTCCAGCTAGATGAAACCTGGAAAACCGTCGCATCCCGCTTTGAAGGAAATGCGGAGGTTCATATTTGCCATGACGGTAAACATCCTTCCCTGACTATCAGCAGCCTGGAGAAACTGGAGGAGCCAACATCGTTGCATCGTCTCAACAGTCGGGTAAGGCTGCTACTCCCGCCAGTAGATTTGACGGAACTGTTGCTTGAAATAGATGCCAGAACGGGATTTACACGTGAGTTTACGCATGTCAGTGAATCCGGGGCCCGGGCACAGGATCTGCACATCAGCCTGTGCGCGGTCCTGATGGCAGAGGCCTGCAATATCGGGCTGGAACCGCTGATAAAGCACAATATACCGGCGCTGACGCGCCACCGGCTTAGCTGGGTAAAACAGAATTACCTCCGGGCAGAAACGCTGGTCAGCGCCAATGCCCGCCTGGTTGATTTTCAGTCCACACTGGAGCTTGCTGGCCGCTGGGGTGGTGGCGAAGTGGCTTCAGCTGATGGCATGCGCTTTGTCACGCCGGTGAAAACCGTCAATTCAGGACCTAACAGAAAATATTTTGGTTCCGGACGTGGCATCACCTGGTACAACTTCGTCTCTGATCAGTACTCTGGATTCCACGGCATCGTTGTCCCCGGCACATTACGAGATTCCATTTTTGTGCTGGAAGGCCTTCTGGAGCAGCAGACAGGGCTGAATCCGGTTGAGATCATGACAGACACAGCCGGTACCAGCGACATTATTTTTGGCCTCTTCTGGCTGCTGGGATACCAGTTTTCCCCCCGGCTTGCCGATGCCGGTGAAGCGGTATTCTGGCGAGTGGATAAATCGGCAAATTACGGTGCACTGGACGAACTGGCACGTGGTTGTGCCGATCTGTCGAAAGCCGAGGATCAGTGGGATGAGATGATGCGAACCGCCGGTTCGCTGAAACTGGGCACCATTCATGCTTCAGAACTCATTCGCTCTTTGCTGAAAAGCTCGCGCCCATCAGGGCTGGCACAGGCGATCATGGAAGTGGGGCGCGTCAACAAGACGCTGTACCTTCTTAATTATATTGATGATGAGGATTATCGTCGGCGGATCCTGACGCAGCTAAACCGGGGGGAAGGCCGCCATGCTGTGGCGAGGGCGATCTGCTACGGGCAGCGCGGTGAGATCAGAAAGCGCTATCGTGAAGGTCAGGAAGATCAGCTGGGGGCACTGGGCCTGGTCACTAACGCAGTGGTACTGTGGAACACACTTTATATGCAGGAAGCCCTGAGCTGGATACGCAGTAATGGAGAAGAAATCGGGGTTGAAGATATCGCCCGGTTGTCCCCACTGATGCACGGGCATATCAATATGCTGGGGCATTATACGTTTACGCTACCGGAGGATATTTTGAAGGGGGAACTGAGAGAACTAAATTTCAATTTAAACAATGAATTAACTTCTTAGCGTACGTTTTCGTTCCATTGGCTCTCAAACCCCAAAAAGTGGATAACCGAACAGCATCGGCGCGAGCGCCTCAAAAGTAGCTCCCCACGCTAAAGCGCGGGGCATTCAGAACGGAATCCCTCGATGGCTAACAGCTCGCCTGTTAGCCATCGAGGGATTGGACAAATCCGGCCACGCCGGATACGTCAGCAAATATCGCTGAAGAATTAGCTTACACGCTCGTAAGCGGCTCTTACGACCCGCTAACGCGGAGATACGCCCCAACTGCGGCTTCGGCCTTGTTGTGACCACTCCGACCGCGCACAAAAGCCTCTGAGCCGCTTTTAGCGGAATATGGCTTTGCAGGGTGAAGGGATGGATAGGCGATCCCTTTCGATCCCTCACTGGTATCGGCGGCTAACCCTCGGTGCTACCTGTCATTTCATCCTGCCGCCTTACATGCGCTAACGCGCATAAATCCCCGTTCCTCAGTGGAACGAAAACTCACGCTAACAGGGTAGTGACCGGGTAGCCACGATAACTGCCAACAAAATTAGCTTATAGGTTAATTCTACCTTGTCTGAAATTAGCCTATAGGTTAATATTAATAGAAATGGGAGGTCACATGTTTAGCGTTGTTTATCACCCGGAAGCCAGGGAAGAAGCCACAGCATTACCCGTAAAAATCAGGGTGAAGTTTGACCGTCTCATCGGCAAACTGGAGTATGACGCCCGATTACTGCGGGAGCCGGACACGAAGCCCCTGGGCGATGGACTTTTTGAGATCCGCACGATGGGGACGGACATAGCCAGGGGAATCTGGGTATACCACAAAGGCAATACCATCATCATGCTCCGTGTTTTCATCAAGAAGTCACAGAAAACGCCAGCGAAAGAAATCGATCTCGCCAAAAAGCGGTTAGCGGAGGTACTTAATGAAACTGGTAAGCCATAAAGAACTGCATAACGAGTGGATGCAGGACGATGAATATCGCGCTGCATGGCAGGAAGAAGAACGTAAGGAAAAGCTCAGGGAGCTGCTTGCTGAATGGCGCAAGCATGACAACCTGACAAAAGCGCAGGTTGCTGAACGCATGGGGGTTACACCTCCGGTTATTTCTCGCCTGGAAAACAACATCACCAAAGCCAGCATCGACACACTGACCCGCTACGCTCACGCCTGCGGCATCAAGAAACCTGTCATTGCCCTGTACTGAATAGCCAGCCCTCCGGGGCTGGCCTTTTTGTTTCGGTCAGTCCCAAAATTTTGTTAAAGCAAGTTTAAAATGTCACCTGTTTCTCCAAAGTTGAAATGTCACTTCTAAGCCAATCTATTTATACATAATCTTTACATCTTTCCCCGGTGACAAAGTGCTAATTGGTCTGTAATGTTCAATGTGTGGCAGGCAAGCCGCCGGTGACTTAGGGAAGGTGCGAACAAGTTCCTGATATGAGATCATCATATTCATCCGGAGCGCATCCCAGAGGGACATCATGAGCCATCAACTCACCTTCGCCGATAGTGAATTCAGCACTAAGCGCCGTCAGACCCGAAAAGAGATTTTCCTCTCCCGCATGGAGCAGATTCTGCCATGGCAAAACATGGTGGAAGTCATCGAGCCGTTTTATCCCAAGGCGGGCAATGGCCGACGGCCCTATCCGCTGGAGACCATGCTGCGTATTCACTGCATGCAGCATTGGTACAACCTGAGCGACGGTGCCATGGAAGATGCCCTGTACGAAATCGCCTCCATGCGCCTGTTTGCCCGATTATCCCTGGATAGCGCCCTGCCGGATCGCACCACCATCATGAATTTCCGCCACCTGCTCGAGCAGCATCAACTGGCCCGTCAATTGTTCAAGACCATCAATCGCTGGCTGGCCGAAGCAGGCGTCATGATGACCCAAGGCACTTTGGTGGATGCCACCATCATTGAGGCACCCAGCTCTACCAAGAACAAAGAGCAGCAACGCAATCCGGAGATGCATCAGACCAAGAAAGGCAATCAGTGGCACTTTGGCATGAAGGCCCACATTGGTGTCGATGCCAAGAGTGGCACTGTTGCAAATAGTCGGTGGTGATAAACTTATCATCCCCTTTTGCTGATGGAGCTGCACATGAACCCATTCAAAGGCCGGCATTTTCAGCGTGACATCATTCTGTGGGCCGTACGCTGGTACTGCAAATACGGCATCAGTTACCGTGAGCTGCAGGAGATGCTGGCTGAACGCGGAGTGAATGTCGATCACTCCACGATTTACCGCTGGGTTCAGCGTTATGCGCCTGAAATGGAAAAACGGCTGCGCTGGTACTGGCGTAACCCTTCCGATCTTTGCCCGTGGCACATGGATGAAACCTACGTGAAGGTCAATGGCCGCTGGGCGTATCTGTACCGGGCCGTCGACAGCCGGGGCCGCACTGTCGATTTTTATCTCTCCTCCCGTCGTAACAGCAAAGCTGCATACCGGTTTCTGGGTAAAATCCTCAACAACGTGAAGAAGTGGCAGATCCCGCGATTCATCAACACGGATAAAGCGCCCGCCTATGGTCGCGCGCTTGCTCTGCTCAAACGCGAAGGCCGGTGCCCGTCTGACGTTGAACACCGACAGATTAAGTACCGGAACAACGTGATTGAATGCGATCATGGCAAACTGAAACGGATAATCGGCGCCACGCTGGGATTTAAATCCATGAAGACGGTTTACGCCACCATCAAAGGTATTGAGGTGATGCGTGCACTACGCAAAGGCCAGGCCTCAGCATTTTATTATGGTGATCCCCTGGGCGAAATGCGCCTGGTAAGCAGAGTTTTTGAAATGTAAGGCCTTTGAATAAGACAAAAGGCTGCCTCATCGCTAACTTTGCAACAGTGCCTCTAAATTTAACACATCAAGCGCGACAGGCTTCCCGATGAAATACCCTTGCGCCTCGTCACAGTGATAATGTTTAAGCCTTTTCAACTGCTCCGCCGTTTCCACGCCTTCAGCGGTGACAGCCAGCGAATAGGCTTTGCCAAGGCCGATAATATTCTCAACGATGATTTTGGCGTTTTCCGATTCCTCCATGGCGAACACAAAAGATTTATCCAGCTTTATTCCGTCGAACGGGAAGCGTTTCAGATAGCTTAATGCCGAGTAGCCGGTTCCAAAGTCATCAATCAAAAAGCGTACGCCGATATCCTTCAGCTGCTTCATGGTTTCCAGCGTGATATCCGGATTGGAAATCGTCACGTTTTCGGTAATTTCTAACTCCAGCCGGGACGGTTTAAGCCCCGATTTTTGCAGCGCAGCCTTTACCCGTTTCGCCAGGCCACGGGTATTAAACTCCACCGCCGAAATATTGACCGAAATAACCAAATCGGGCGAGAGATGCACCATATCTTTACAGGCTTTCTCCAGCACCACATCACTCATGGCAACGATCAGGCCCGTCTCTTCCGCAAGCGGGATGAACTGATCCGGCATCAGTAAACCGAGACGCGGATGCTGCCAGCGAACCAGTGCTTCGACAGCAGCGATACGCGAGGTTTTAATGTCGTAACGGGGCTGATAAACCAGCTGAAACTGGTCTGTGCATAACGCTTCACGAAACTCTTTTTCCATTTCCCGGCGCTGAATTAAGTACTCGCCCATGTTGGGTTCGTAAAACACCCAGTTATTGCGACCGGTATTTTTCGCTTTATACAATGCGATATCGGATAACCGAATCAGATCGCTGGCGTTCATTGCATCCTGAGGCGCCAGTGCAATCCCCATACTCACGCTGATATACACTTCATTGCCGTTAACGATAAAAGGCCGGCTTATTTCACTGGCAATGCGCTGGCAGAGCGTCTCTATGTCTTTACGCACATAAATATCCGGCAGAATAAGGATAAACTCATCTCCGCCCTGCCGGGCAACCAGATCGATTTTACGGGTACAGGACCGCAACCGGCTGGCGACTTCATTGAGTAACGCATCGCCCGCATTGTGGCCGAATAAATCATTTACCGGTTTGAATTTATCCAGGTCGAGGCTGATCATGGCCAGGGGATGATCCGGATCGGGTAAAGAACGCAGCTCACCTTCCAGAAACTCTTTCATTCTGACCCGGTTTGGCAGGCCGGTTAATTCATCATGCCGCGATAAATACTCGGCACGCTCCTGCGCCTCCACTTCCAGAGTGACATCGGTCACCGTACCGCGAAAGCCCATAGAACCATCATCCATAATGGCGCGCTTCGCCACCACATTGCAGTAACGCTGATGGCCCTGAGCTGAGAAATAGCGGGCCTTTTTGAGCGTGTAATTACTGCTCGTCTGCGGATTCAGCAGCCAGTGATGAAAAAGGATTTTGTCGCTGTGGATGAAATCCAACATGTTCCGCCCAAGCCAGTCGTCAGAATGATGACCGGTAACGCCGGAAAAACGGTCGGATAACCACGTTAGCCGTGCCTCGCTGTCCGCTTCCCAAATCCAGTCGGTGGTGGCTTCAATGACGTCGCGAAAGCGTCGTTCACTTGCCGTAAGCGCTTGTCGGCTTTGCTCAAGCAGGAAAACATTTTCGTCATTAATTTGCGCTTTGATTAACGCACCACGCCGCATCAACCAGGTAAATGCAATGGTCGATAACATCAGAATGATGATTAACGGCAGCTCCCGGTTCATCAGCGCTGTGCCCGGATCGTCGCTTCGCCACTCAATCAGAATATCGCCATTATCAATGGGTAAAATAAGCTGAGCTTCCCGGTAGTCGGCTTTCAGGTGTGGCTCCATTCTGCCGAACGTATGCGCATTATGAATGCCGTATTTGTTGCCCATTTTCTCCAGTTTAACGGGCGTTAACACGTCGGCGAAAATCAGTACCGAGGCATCTTCCGCCACCGGCGTGATGCTTTCATCGTCTTCCGACGTGATCCGGGCCGCCGCCAGTAAGGTGAGTTGCCCGTTGGTAATCATAGGGCGTGAGACGGCTTTACCCTGGCTTTGTGAGAGGTCGTTAAAAAGTTCTTTGGTGATGTTCCGGTTGAGCCATTTCTCGAAAGGCTGGCTGACAAGATTTCCTTCAATGACGCTATAACGCGTCTCCCCGGCGGGAGACAAAACAAATACGCCTTCATACTGGTAATTCGTGTAAAGCGATTCACCAAGGTTCTGGCTGTCCCATGCCCATTTAACATTCACCTGCTTGTGCAAATTATTATACGCTTCGCCCCAGTCGGCATTATCCATTAAATTTGCGCGTATCTTTTCCTGCCGGTTAGTGAGGGCTTTTTGCAAAAGTAAACTGCTGCGCGCGTCTGCTTTATTATTAAGATTATCCGCGATATATAAAAGACTCACTATTGCCGCCAGAAAGAGACTGCTCAGCAACGCCGCGGTAATAATAAAATTTTTCTTTACTATGCCACTGGTTTCTCCTGAAAAACTACTTACTTTGTTGAAGCGCTGCCAGTTCATTTTCCCCATCTCTTAACGGGTGAGAGTCCATTGTCCTGAAATAGGCACAGCCCGCAGAGGCAGTATCGGCAGAAACGGATTTTTTCTCCAGAATTTTTTGAGCACTTTTTTTTGCTTTAGCTAGGGAAGGTGCGAATAAGGGCACTGTTGCAAAGTTAGCGATGAGGCAGCCTTTTGTCGGTGATGCTAGTGTATGATGGTGTTTTTGAGGTGCTCCAGTGGCTTCTGTTTCTATCAGCTGTCCCTCCTGTTCAGCTACTGACGGGGTGGTGCGTAACGGCAAAAGCACTGCCGGACATCAGCGCTATCTCTGCTCTCACTGCCGTAAAACATGGCAACTGCAGTTCACTTACACCGCTTCTCAACCCGGTACGCACCAGAAAATCATTGATATGGCCATGAATGGCGTTGGATGCCGGGCAACCGCCCGCATTATGGGCGTTGGCCTCAACACGATTTTCCGCCATTTAAAAAACTCAGGCCGCAGTCGGTAACCTCGCGCATACAGCCGGGCAGTGACGTCATCGTCTGCGCGGAAATGGACGAACAGTGGGGATACGTCGGGGCTAAATCGCGCCAGCGCTGGCTGTTTTACGCGTATGACAGGCTCCGGAAGACGGTTGTTGCGCACGTATTCGGTGAACGCACTATGGCGACGCTGGGGCGTCTTATGAGCCTGCTGTCACCCTTTGACGTGGTGATATGGATGACGGATGGCTGGCCGCTGTATGAATCCCGCCTGAAGGGAAAGCTGCACGTAATCAGCAAGCGATATACGCAGCGAATTGAGCGGCATAACCTGAATCTGAGGCAGCACCTGGCACGGCTGGGACGGAAGTCGCTGTCGTTCTCAAAATCGGTGGAGCTGCATGACAAAGTCATCGGGCATTATCTGAACATAAAACACTATCAATAAGTTGGAGTCATTACCGATAATAGTGTCTCGTTGTGTCTGGATAAGCGGATATAACGGCGTTCACCGGTATTTCTTTAATTAAAAAAATGATGTGTATGACTGATTTGTCTTGTGATAAATATCCTTAACAGACGGCGAGCTCGTCCGCCCATTTTGTTGCGGCCTGCATGGTTTCTATAACAGTGAACTCGCTGATATTGAGGGTATTACATATTTTCGCGGTTTCCTCCCAGTTAAGTTTCTCATAACATAACGACAGGGTCAGTATGTCAAAAAGTTCACCTTTATGTTCACAAAGCGCGGCAGTTACGTTTTGCGGGATTGAAATCTGTTTAATTAAATCGTCCATGGGGAGTTCAAGAATGACATCCAGCAATGAAAACAGACCGCATATAAATGCGTTATAGGATAATGAAACATTATTTATTTTTCCGGCAATTAATTCGCAGAATTTTCCGCGAACCATGCTCAGATGATAAAGTTCACTGATGCCGGAACGCCCCATATTTGAAAGGGCGGCCACCGCAACAAACCGCCGGAGTTCTTTGCCCCCCAGATACATCAGCATTTCTTTCAGGGTAAGATTGTCCGCCTGAATTATGCCATGTGAGTTAAACAGCATGTTTCTGACGTAGCGCATGATTTTATATGACAGCGTCAGATCGGTTTTAAGCAGACGTTCGACCGCGGCAAAGTCCGGGTTTTCCCTGTTCACCTCCATCATCAGCCTGGAGAGTGGCAGGGGGTTCTGGGAAAGGCATTTATTTCTGAGGATTTCCGGGCGACTGAAGAAAAATCCCTGGAAAAGCGCGAAACCCGCCCGGCTGTAAAGCTCAAACTCGTCCCTTGTTTCCACTTTTTCAGCAAGGAATTTTATGCCCTGCAGAAGCTGACTTTTTCTGTGGATATATTGCCGGATATCTTCATAGTCATTGTCTCTGACATCAAATTTGATGACAGAAATATACTGCATAAAGCGGTCCCATTCATCATCCATCGTGAAATCATCGAGCGCAAGCTGGTAACCCCTGTCGTGCATATCCTTTACGGCACAGAAAAGCGCATCATCCGGGACTGCATTTTCCAGAATTTCGATGACCACTTTTTCATTCGGCAGCGTATCGCCCAGTCCGTTAATGATCATCTGGTGCGGCACATTAATAAAAGAACTGTGATTGTTGGCTATACGGGGAACAGGGATGCATAAAAACTGGTCAGAAATCATTCTGGACGTGGCGTATTCTGGTGAAACATCGGGAAAGGCATTGTTCATTCCGTCCCTGAAAAGCAGCTCATAAGCGACGGTCTGCATTTTTGTGTCAAAAATAGGCTGGCGTGCGATAAATGAATACATATTCCCGGTCCCCAGGTCAGCGTTATAATTTTTAGAAATGTAACCTTTCTATGGCACTGTTGCAAAGTTAGCGATGAGGCAGCCTTTTGTCTTATTCAAAGGCCTTACATTTCAAAAACTCTGCTTACCAGGCGCATTTCGCCCAGGGGATCACCATAATAAAATGCTGAGGCCTGGCCTTTGCGTAGTGCACGCATCACCTCAATACCTTTGATGGTGGCGTAAACCGTCTTCATGGATTTAAATCCCAGCGTGGCGCCGATTATCCGTTTCAGTTTGCCATGATCGCATTCAATCACGTTGTTCCGGTACTTAATCTGTCGGTGTTCAACGTCAGACGGGCACCGGCCTTCGCGTTTGAGCAGAGCGGGGTCGTCTCAGAAAACGGAATCTATGGTCACTCCCGTTTTTGCAACACTGATTTTGACGACAAGTTGGCTTGCTTGAATCTATCCGGCGTCTGAATGGGATTTTATTCCCGCGCCTTGATGAGTTCCGCGCCTGATGAACCTCCAGAAAATATACGGCTTCAATGAGCCTTTCCGTTTTACAGGTTCCTCAACAGGCCGGTGGGCCGTTAGTATCATCAATATCAGTATTCGCAAAACCAGATCAGTAATTCTTTAAACCGGTGTATTTCTGCCGTTATGCTACATAAGTTTGCTGTCGTGCCGTTAGGGCCCAGGCTATTCTGGCCAGCTTGTTTGCCAGAGCACAAGTGACGACAAAGTTGCTTTTCCGGCACAGTAAATCCCTGACCCAATCGGCCAATTTGCCAGACTGGTGTTCCAGTTTTTGTATGAATACCCTGGCACATTGAACCAACAAAGTTCGGATCTTTTTATTACCTCGCTTACTAATTCCCAGCAATGTCGTCCTACCTCCCGTGCTGTACTGCCGAGGTACAAGCCCTGTTGCCGCCGCAAAGTCACGGCTGCTGGCGTACTGCTTCCCGTCGCCAATCTCAGTTGAAATAGTACTCGCTGTCAGTGTTCCGACGCAGGGAATGCTCAGCAAGCGCTGTCCAACCTCATCTTCGTCCAACTTTCGTTTCAACTGGGATTCCAAATCTTTAATCTGCTCAACAAGATAGTGATAATGCTGTTGTAATTTCAGCAATAACTGGCTGAGGTAAAGAGGCAAACTATTATCCTCAAGAATGGTACTCAGTCGGCTAATAACGGCAGCTCCTCGGGGAACGCTAATGCCAAATTCCAGCAGAAAAGCATGCATTTGATTGGTTGTTTTTACCTTATCCTGAACCAGGGATTCACGGACACGATGCAGAGCCCGCATTGCCTGCTGAGATTCCGTTCTGGGCTGCACAAAACGCATAGACGGACGCGATGCAGCTTCACAAATAGCTTCGGCGTCGACAAAGTCGTTTTTATTGCTTTTAACGAACGGGCGGACAAATTGTGGTGATATCAGCTTTGGGGAATGCCCCAACTCTTCCAACTTGCGTGCCATAAAGTGAGAACCGCCACAGGCTTCCATTGCGATGGTTGTAGCGGGGCATGTCGCCAAAAATTCGATCAACTTTGGCCGGGTAAATTTTTTACGGTAAACAGCCTTCCCGCGACGATCCTGGCAATGAATATGGAAAGAGTTTTTACCCAGATCGATACCAATGAGCGCAATGTTTTCCATGATAGTTCTCCGAATGAAAGCCTGTCCTCAGCATAGTACCGGGAAGGAGGGAGTGACCATCTCATTAAAAATCGTACGCTAAGCCTGCGCTGAGGCCGGCACCCACCGGTACAGCGTAGGAACGGACACGCCGAGGTTCTTGGCCACGTCCTTGGGCGGCACGCCGCTGGCCAGTAGCTTCTTGGCCGACTCGATCTTGCTGTCGGTCATCTTGGGCTTGCGACCGCCCTTGCGGCCAAGCTGACGAGCGACATCCAATCCGGCGCGGGTACGCTCGACTATCAGCTCGCGTTCCATTTCGGCGAGGCTGGCCATGACGTGGAAGAAGAACCGGCCAGAGGGCGTTCCGGTGTCGATGGCGTCAGTCAGGCTCTTGAACTGGGCGCCCTGCTTGTGCAGTTCGCCGACCAGATCGACCAATTGTTTGACGCTGCGCCCCAGGCGATCCAGCTTCCAAACCACCAGGGTGTCACCCTCGCGCAGCATTTCGAGCGTCTTGGCCAAGCCCGGACGGTCGGCCCGCGTGCCGCTCACCTTGTCCTCAAAGACCTTCTGGCATCCAGCCTTGGTCAAGGCTTCGCGTTGCAGTTCAAGATTCTGATCCTGCGTCGAGACGCGCGCATAGCCGATCAACATGGCTTGTCTCGTGCCCGGTCAATCATTTTTCAGCCAAGGCAAAGCCAGCATTGCCTGGAGCCACGACGGAAACGAAGATGAAGGATTCCTTCGAGTCGGTGTTCATGGCTCCGTGAACCTGCCCAGGTTTCGCTACGGCAATTTCTCCGGCCTGGATCTTGGTAACCACACCGCTTCCTTGGTAGTAACCGGCAGAACCAGAAAGAACAGTCCAAGTGTCTTGACCGTGGGGATGAACGTGAGCGGCAATTTCTTGCCCTGGACGAACATGCCAAACAACGATTGTGGACTCTTCAGTTTCAAGCACCACCGATCGAATAGGCTCGCCATCAGATGGGCGGGCAAACTCCGAAATCGCAAATATTCTTGCTGCAATAGACATAGTGACAACCTCCATTTCATACGTATACGGAAACTCTTTTACACGCCAGAGCCAAGGGCCTACGCGGAGAAGATGTCGGCGATACAAGCGATAACGAGGCCCTGCTTCTCGCGTTGCTCCAGCCGCTCGCTGATGGCTTTCATGATTCCATCATGGATCCATCCCATAGTCGTTGCAGTCTTCGTCGTCAGCATCCTGACGCACGGCGGGCAGTTGCTTGAGCAACTCAGGTAGTGCTGCCTGCACGGTGTCCCACACTACATCGAGGTTGATGTCGAAGTAGCCGTGGGCGATGCGGTTGCGCATGCCGCGCATATTGCGCCACGGCACTTGCCCGTGCGCCTGGGCGAACTCGGCATAGCCATCCATCACCTTCGTGACGGCCTCGCCGATGATGATGAGGCTCATGATGACGGCCTGTTGGGTTCGCTTGTCCTCAAGGAAATCCTCCTTGGCCAAGCCCTCCACGAAGCCGCAGGCATCGGCTGCGGCCTGCTGCATGTGGTCCAGGTAGTCGGGTAGTCGGTGGTTCTCGCTCATACCGGCTGCGCCTCCGCGAGTACCTTGGCCCGGAACTTCGGCGGCAGGTCGCCGGGGGTCAGCAGATCGACGTGGAGGCCGAGTAGCGATTCCAGCTCGACTTGCAGACCACCCAAGTCGAACAGCGTCGCACCAGGCAGCGCATCGACCAGCAGATCGATGTCGCTGCCATCGTGGTCGGTGCCATGCAGCACCGAACCGAAGACGCGCGGGTTCGCGGTGCGGAAGCGGCCTACCGCTTCACGCACTGCGCTTCGCTTCATGTCAAGCACAACGGAGGGTCGCATGGGCATCCTTTCTTATCGAAACTCGTTGAGATGATATGCAATCAAGAATAGAATTTCAAGAACTATTTTCGAGAAGCGCAATGCCTTGATTTCCCGTGCCGCGCCGGCTGCCTTGGCGGACTTGTCACAAACCAACGTTTTCAAGAAGAAGGAAACCGCATGCCCCGCCGTTCGATCCTCTCCGCCGCAGAGCGCGACAGTCTGTTGGCGTTGCCAGATACCCAAGACGAACTCATCCGGCACTACACGTTCAGCGAGCCTGACCTGTCACTGATCCGCCAGCGGCGCGGCGACGCCAACCGCCTGGGTGTCGCGGCGCAGTTGTGCTTACTGCGCTTCCCCGGTCAGGGCCTACTGCCCGATGCCGTCGTGCCGGTTCCTCTGCTGCAATGGATCGGACGGCAACTGCGACTCGACGCGACGTGTTGGCCGCAGTATGCCGTGCGGGAGGAAACCCGGCGCGAACACCTGCTCGAACTGCGGACGTACCTGGGCATGGAGCCGTTCGGCCTGGCGCACTATCGGCAGGCTGTCCATGCCACGACCGACTTGGCCTTGCAGACCGACAAGGGCATCGTGCTGGCCAGCAGCGTCCTCGACGCTCTGCGACACCGACACATCATCTTGCCGACGCTGGATGTTGTCGAGCGCGTTTGTGCCGAGGCGATTACCCGCGCCAACCGGCGCATCTACGATGCCTTGGCCGAACCGCTGTCGGACGCGCATCGCCGCCGCCTCGACGATCTGCTCAAACGCCGGGATAACGGCAAGACGACCTGGCTGGCCTGGCTGCGCCAGTCACCGGCAAAGCCGAATTCGCGGCACATGCTCGAACATATCGAACGTCTCAAAGCCTGGCAGGCGCTCGACCTGCCAGCAGGCATCGAGCGGCTGGTTCACCAGAACCGCCTGCTCAAGATCGCCCGCGAAGGTGGCCAGATGACGCCCGCCGATCTGGCGAAGTTCGAGCCGCAGCGGCGCTACGCCACCCTGATGGCGCTTGCCATCGAGGGCATGGCCACCGTCACCGACGAAATCATCGACCTGCACGACCGCATCTTGGGCAAGCTGTTCAATGCCGCCAAGAACAAGCATCAGCAGCAATTCCAGGCGTCCGGCAAGGCGATCAATGCCAAGGTGCGGCTGTTCGGCCGCATCGGGCAGGCGCTGATCGAGGCCAAGCAGAACGGCGGCGATCCGTTCGCCGCCATTGAGGCTGTCATGTCCTGGGACGCTTTCGCCGAGAGCGTCACCGAGGCGCAGAAGCTCGCGCAGCCCGATGACTTCGATTTCCTGCACCGTATTGGCGAGAGCTACGCCACCTTGCGCCGCTACGCGCCGGAATTCCTCGATGTGCTCAAGCTGCGGGCAGCGCCCGCCGCCAAGGATGTGCTCGATGCCATCGAGGTATTGCGCGGCATGAACAGCGACAACGCCCGCAAGGTGCCCGCCGATGCACCGACCAACTTCATCAAGCCGCGCTGGCAGAAGCTGGTGATGACCGACGCCGGTATCGACCGGCGCTACTACGAGCTGTGCGCACTGTCGGAACTCAAGAACTCGCTGCGCTCGGGCGACATCTGGGTGCAGGGTTCACGCCAGTTCAAGGACTTCGAGGACTACCTGGTGCCGCCCGCGAAGTTCGCCAGCCTCAAGCAGACCAGCGAATTGCCGCTGGCCGTGGCCACCGACTGCGACCAGTACCTGCACGACCGGCTGACGCTGCTGGAAACGCAGCTCGCCACCGCAAACTGCATGGCGCAGGCCAATGAGCTGCCAGACGCCATCATCACGGAATCCGGCCTGAAGATCACGCCGCTCGATGCGGCGGTGCCCGACACCGCGCAAGCGCTGATCGACCAGACGGCGATGATCCTGCCGCACGTCAAGATCACCGAACTGCTGCTGGAGGTGGACGAATGGACGGGCTTTACCCGGCACTTCGCGCACCTGAAATCGGGCGACCTGGCCAAGGACAAGAACCTGCTGCTGACCACGATCCTGGCCGACGCGATCAACCTGGGCCTGACCAAGATGGCGGAATCGTGCCCCGGCACGACCTACGCCAAGCTGGCCTGGTTGCAAGCCTGGCACATCCGCGACGAGACCTACGGGGCGGCGCTGGCCGATCTGGTCAACGCGCAGTTCCGGCATCCCTTCGCCGAGCATTGGGGCGACGGCACCACCTCATCGTCGGATGGCCAGAACTTCCGTACCGGCAGCAAGGCCGAGAGCACAGGCCACATCAACCCGAAATACGGCAGCAGCCCTGGGCGGACGTTCTACACCCACATCTCCGACCAGTACGCGCCGTTCCACACCAAGGTCGTGAACGTCGGCGTGCGCGACTCGACCTACGTGCTCGACGGCCTGCTGTACCACGAATCCGATCTGCGCATTGAGGAGCACTACACCGACACGGCGGGCTTCACCGATCACGTCTTCGCGCTGATGCACCTGCTGGGTTTCCGCTTCGCGCCGCGCATCCGCGACTTGGGCGACACCAAGCTCTACATCCCGAAGGGCGACGCCACCTACGAGGCGTTGAAACCCATGATCGGCGGCACGCTCAACATCAAGGCCATTCGCACCCATTGGGATGAAATCCTGCGGCTAGCCACCTCGATCAAGCAGGGCACGGTGACGGCTTCACTGATGCTCAGGAAGCTCGGCAGCTACCCACGCCAGAACGGCCTTGCCGTGGCACTGCGCGAGCTGGGCCGTATCGAGCGCACGCTGTTCATTCTGGACTGGCTGCAAAGCGTCGAGCTGCGCCGCCGCGTGCATGCCGGGCTGAACAAGGGCGAAGCGCGCAACGCGCTGGCCCGCGCCGTGTTCTTCAACCGCCTGGGTGAAATCCGCGACCGCAGTTTCGAGCAGCAACGCTACCGTGCCAGTGGCCTCAACCTGGTGACGGCGGCAGTCGTGTTGTGGAACACGGTCTACCTGGAGCGGGCGACGCATGCCTTGCGTAGCAACGGCCATGCCGTCGATGACACGCTGTTGCAGTACCTGTCGCCGCTGGGCTGGGAGCACGTCAACCTGACCGGCGATTACCTGTGGCGCAGCAGCGCCAAGATCGGCGCGGGCAAGTTCAGGCCGCTACGACCGCTGCAACCAGCTTAGCGTACGATTTTTAATGAGATGGTCACTCCCTCCTTCCCGGTACTATGCTGAGGACAGGCTTTCATTCGGAGAACTATCATGGAAAACATTGCGCTCATTGGTATCGATCTGGGTAAAAACTCTTTCCATATTCATTGCCAGGATCGTCGCGGGAAGGCTGTTTACCGTAAAAAATTTACCCGGCCAAAGTTGATCGAATTTTTGGCGACATGCCCCGCTACAACCATCGCAATGGAAGCCTGTGGCGGTTCTCACTTTATGGCACGCAAGTTGGAAGAGTTGGGGCATTCCCCAAAGCTGATATCACCACAATTTGTCCGCCCGTTCGTTAAAAGCAATAAAAACGACTTTGTCGACGCCGAAGCTATTTGTGAAGCTGCATCGCGTCCGTCTATGCGTTTTGTGCAGCCCAGAACGGAATCTCAGCAGGCAATGCGGGCTCTGCATCGTGTCCGTGAATCCCTGGTTCAGGATAAGGTAAAAACAACCAATCAAATGCATGCTTTTCTGCTGGAATTTGGCATTAGCGTTCCCCGAGGAGCTGCCGTTATTAGCCGACTGAGTACCATTCTTGAGGATAATAGTTTGCCTCTTTACCTCAGCCAGTTATTGCTGAAATTACAACAGCATTATCACTATCTTGTTGAGCAGATTAAAGATTTGGAATCCCAGTTGAAACGAAAGTTGGACGAAGATGAGGTTGGACAGCGCTTGCTGAGCATTCCCTGCGTCGGAACACTGACAGCGAGTACTATTTCAACTGAGATTGGCGACGGGAAGCAGTACGCCAGCAGCCGTGACTTTGCGGCGGCAACAGGGCTTGTACCTCGGCAGTACAGCACGGGAGGTAGGACGACATTGCTGGGAATTAGTAAGCGAGGTAATAAAAAGATCCGAACTTTGTTGGTTCAATGTGCCAGGGTATTCATACAAAAACTGGAACACCAGTCTGGCAAATTGGCCGATTGGGTCAGGGATTTACTGTGCCGGAAAAGCAACTTTGTCGTCACTTGTGCTCTGGCAAACAAGCTGGCCAGAATAGCCTGGGCCCTAACGGCACGACAGCAAACTTATGTAGCATAACGGCAGAAATACACCGGTTTAAAGAATTACTGATCTGGTTTTGCGAATACTGATATTGATGATACTAACGGCCCACCGGCCTGTTGAGGAACCTGTAAAACGGAAAGGCTCATTGAAGCCGTATATTTTCTGGAGGTTCATCAGGCGCGGAACTCATCAAGGCGCGGGAATAAAATCCCATTCAGACGCCGGATAGATTCAAGCAAGCCAACTTGTCGTCAAAATCAGTGTTGCAAAAACGGGAGTGACCATAGATTCCGTTTTCTGAAGCGACCCCTTTTAGCGGAATATGGCTTTGCAGGGTGAAGGGATGGATAGGCGATCCCTTTCGATCCCTCACTGGTATCGGCGGCTAACCCTCGGTGCTACCTGTCATTTCATCCTGCCGCCTTACATGCGCTAACGCGCATAAGTCCCCGTTCCTCAGTGGAACGAAAACTCACGCTAACAGGGTAGTGACCGGGTAGCCACGATAACTGCCAACAAAATTAGCTTATAGGTTAATTCTACCTTGTCTGAAATTAGCCTATAGGTTAATATTAATAGAAATGGGAGGTCACATGTTTAGCGTTGTTTATCACCCGGAAGCCAGGGAAGAAGCCACAGCATTACCCGTAAAAATCAGGGTGAAGTTTGACCGTCTCATCGGCAAACTGGAGTATGACGCCCGATTACTGCGGGAGCCGGACACGAAGCCCCTGGGCGATGGACTTTTTGAGATCCGCACGATGGGGACGGACATAGCCAGGGGAATCTGGGTATACCACAAAGGCAATACCATCATCATGCTCCGTGTTTTCATCAAGAAGTCACAGAAAACGCCAGCGAAAGAAATCGATCTCGCCAAAAAGCGGTTAGCGGAGGTACTTAATGAAACTGGTAAGCCATAAAGAACTGCATAACGAGTGGATGCAGGACGATGAATATCGCGCTGCATGGCAGGAAGAAGAACGTAAGGAAAAGCTCAGGGAGCTGCTTGCTGAATGGCGCAAGCATGACAACCTGACAAAAGCGCAGGTTGCTGAACGCATGGGGGTTACACCTCCGGTTATTTCTCGCCTGGAAAACAACATCACCAAAGCCAGCATCGACACACTGACCCGCTACGCTCACGCCTGCGGCATCAAGAAACCTGTCATTGCCCTGTACTGAATAGCCAGCCCTCCGGGGCTGGCCTTTTTGTTTCGGTCAGTCCCAAAATTTTGTTAAAGCAAGTTTAAAATGTCACCTGTTTCTCCAAAGTTGAAATGTCACTTCTAAGCCAATCTATTTATACATAATCTTTACATCTTTCCCCGGTGACAAAGTGCTAATTGGTCTGTAATGTTCAATGTGTGGCAGGCAAGCCGCCGGTGACTTAGGGAAGGTGCGAACAAGTTCCTGATATGAGATCATCATATTCATCCGGAGCGCATCCCAGAGGGACATCATGAGCCATCAACTCACCTTCGCCGATAGTGAATTCAGCACTAAGCGCCGTCAGACCCGAAAAGAGATTTTCCTCTCCCGCATGGAGCAGATTCTGCCATGGCAGAATATGACCGCTGTCATCGAGCCGTTTTATCCCAAGGCGGGCAATGGCCGACGGCCCTATCCGCTGGAGACCATGCTGCGTATTCACTGCATGCAGCATTGGTACAACCTGAGCGACGGTGCCATGGAAGATGCCCTGTACGAAATCGCCTCCATGCGCCTGTTTGCCCGATTATCCCTGGATAGCGCCCTGCCGGATCGCACCACCATCATGAATTTCCGCCACCTGCTCGAGCAGCATCAACTGGCCCGTCAATTGTTCAAGACCATCAATCGCTGGCTGGCCGAAGCAGGCGTCATGATGACCCAAGGCACTTTGGTGGATGCCACCATCATTGAGGCACCCAGCTCTACCAAGAACAAAGAGCAGCAACGCGATCCGGAGATGCATCAGACCAAGAAAGGCAATCAGTGGCACTTTGGCATGAAGGCCCACATTGGTGTCGATGCCAAGAGTGGCCTGACCCACAGCCTAGTCACCACCGCGGCCAACGAGCATGACCTCAATCAGCTGGGTAATCTGCTTCATGGAGAGGAGCAATTTGTCTCAGCCGATGCCGGCTACCAAGGAGCGCCACAGCGCGAGGAGCTGGCCGAGGTGGATGTGGACTGGCTGATCGCCGAGCGTCCCGGCAGGGTAAAAACCTTGAAGCAGCATCCGCGCAAGAACAAAACGGCCATCAACATCGAATACATGAAAGCCAGCATCCGTGCCAGGGTGGAGCACCCGTTTCGCATCATCAAGCGGCAGTTCGGCTTCGTGAAAGCCAGATACAAGGGGCTGCTGAAAAACGATAACCAACTGGCGATGTTATTCACCCTGGCCAACCTGTTTCGGGTGGACCAAATGATACGTCAGTGGGAGAGATCTCAGTAAAAACCGGAAATAACGCCAGAAATGGTGGAAAAAATAGCCTAAATAGGCTGATTCGATGTGTTTGCGGGAAAAAAATCGGCCCAGATCCGCGAAATTTTAATCAGCGAGTCAGCTTGGGAAGAAATGACCTGCTTATTCGCACCTTCCTTAATATAAAGACACAAGCAGAGACATTTTTGGCACGATATAAAAACGCTAAGTTAAAAAATCACTATGACGTGTTGGGTATCAAATGTTCACTGGCATAAACCTCTGTTTCTGATGTAAAACAGATTTTCTGAGGAGGCGTAAAACCTCCTCGTACTGCGAAATTGATTTAGTGATAGCGATCGATCACGCCAACCAGATAGTGGTCGGTTTGCTGCATGTTGATGCCCGCTTTTTTAGCGCTGCGGACTTCATCCAGAATGATTTGCAACAGCGTCCCGTCCACGATTTCCTCTTTTCTGTATCGCTTCAGGAAGTTAATCGCTGACTTATCGTTTGCTGCCTGGGCGTCTTCCGTCAAAGAGGTCAGCGCATTAATGCGCTTCTGGTAATCGCTTACCGTCTGCTCAAACAGATCTTCCAGCGTGGAAAATTCACCGCACCGGGCGTGTTGCTCCTGTAACACCGGCGTGGCGCCGCTCTGTTTGATGTATTCGTACATGCGCATCATTTGCGTCACCGTATTTTGCGCCTGATGACGCAAAAATAGTGCGGTGCCATTAAGGCTATTCTCGCTGCACCTCTGGCTGAGCTGAAGATACAAATTTGAGGTATAAAACTCCTGATTCATTTGCGCATTCAGTTTTTGAACTATTCCGCTAGCGATCATAGGACTTCCTTATTTCTTGTCATCTCAGAAAACGGTCACTCTTCGAAAAAACAACCAGAATAAAAGCGATTCTTTCGCTTTTTTTATTGCGCCTGGTTACGCAGTCATATTCATTTTAAGTCGGGATGCTCCTTATTTAAATATCCAACCCTACTATCGCATTTCTATCTGGCATTATTCTGTGATGGTGTTTCGATATTCACACTCCCTGTGCCAATCCTTTCTTATCGACAGTAGGAAACTTCCTCCGGCTATTCTGCTGAACACGATTAGGGGCACTGTTGCAAAGTTAGCGATGAGGCAGCCTTTTGTCTTATTCAAAGGCCTTACATTTCAAAAACTCTGCTTACCAGGCGCATTTCGCCCAGGGGATCACCATAATAAAATGCTGAGGCCTGGCCTTTGCGTAGTGCACGCATCACCTCAATACCTTTGAGGGTGGCGTAAGCCGTCTTCATGGATTTAAATCCCAGCGTGGCGCCGATTATCCGTTTCAGTTTGCCATGATCGCATTCAATCACGTTGTTCCGGTACTTAATCTGTCGGTGTTCAACGTCAGACGGGCACCGGCCTTCGCGTTTGAGCAGAGCAAGCGCGCGACCATAGGCGGGCGCTTTATCCGTGTTGATGAATCGCGGGATCTGCCACTTCTTCACGTTGTTGAGGATTTTACCCAGAAACCGGTATGCAGCTTTGCTGTTACGACGGGAGGAGAGATAAAAATCGACAGTGCGGCCCCGGCTGTCGACGGCCCGGTACAGATACGCCCAGCGGCCATTGACCTTCACGTAGGTTTCATCCATGTGCCACGGGCAAAGATCGGAAGGGTTACGCCAGTACCAGCGCAGCCGTTTTTCCATTTCAGGCGCATAACGCTGAACCCAGCGGTAAATCGTGGAGTGATCGACATTCACTCCGCGTTCAGCCAGCATCTCCTGCAGCTCACGGTAACTGATGCCGTATTTGCAGTACCAGCGTACGGCCCACAGAATGATGTCACGCTGAAAATGCCGGCCTTTGAATGGGTTCATGTGCAGCTCCATCAGCAAAAGGGGATGATAAGTTTATCACCACCGACTATTTGCAACAGTGCCGGATTGAGCGGCGTGGCATGGTCAGTCTTCCCGCAGGTACTGGTACAAGGTTTCGCGGCTGATGCCGAAGTCACGGGCCACCAAGGTTTTCTGGTCGCCTGCCGCAACTCGCCGTTTCAACTCGGCAATTTGTTCGCTGTTCAGCGATTTCTTTCGTCCCCGGTAGGCCCCGCGCTGCTTAGCCAGCACGATTCCCTCGCGCTGACGTTCGCGGATCAGAGCGCGCTCGAACTCAGCAAAGGCTCCCATGACCGACAGCATCAGATTGGCCATCGGTGAGTCCTCGCCGGTGAACGTTAGCCCTTCTTTGACGAACTCCATGCGCACGCCCCGTTGTGTCAGCCCTTGGACGATGCGGCGCAGGTCATCAAGGTTGCGTGCCAACCTGTCCATGCTATGCACCACCACGGTGTCGCCCTCGCGGACGAAGGCCAGCAGCCTTTCAAGTTCGGGACGTTGTGTGTCCTTGCCTGAAGCCTTATCGGTGAATACCTTGCCGACTTCTATTTGTTCCAGTTGTCGATCAGGATTCTGGTCGAAGCTGCTGACGCGAACGTAGCCGATACGTTGACCTTGCAAGATGCCTCCAAAGGTAAAAATGTCAGGATGAAATCTATTACCCTTGGCTGAATGTGTCAATAAATATAAATTAATACCCTACTCTGACGTTGTTTGTGCTCAACATCTGACATCAGGTTAGGGTATGCCTCAATCTGACGGTAGCGAGTCGCAGGCGTTCGGATCGGCATCGGTTTCGTTCCCTGTCTTGGCACGCGCTTCGAAGCGTTGATAACACTCCAACCCGCAGAAGTGCTCGACGTATTCCGCGCCTTCCGGGGTGAAGGCGGCATCGAGCGGGATTTCCTTGCAGCACACGCAGCAACTGGTGGTGGTCGAGTCACTTGCATTCATGGTGGCACCCCTCCATTGACTGACGAAGACGGCGAATGCCGCCGCCGGCATTGGCTTCGCGAACAGGAAGCCTTGTCCTGTGTCGCAGTCCGCTTGTCGCAATAGATCAAGACTCGCCGATGTTTCCACGCCTTCAGCCACCACATCCATGCCCAGCCCGTGCGCAAGCTGAATCACGGTGTGCACGATGGTTTGGTCGCGGCGGTCGTTGGCGAGCCCGGCGACAAACGATTGGTCGATCTTGAGCGTGCTGATTGGGCAGCACTTCAGATGTTGCAGACAGGAATACCCCGTCCCGAAGTCATCGGCGGCGAAGCGCACACCGATCTGCCGCAAGGCGTCCAGGGCGGGGAAGATCGCCGGATCACCAAACGCGACCGATTCGGTCAGCTCGATTTCGAGATACTCGGCGGGCAACTCGGCATCAGCCAGCACGCCCTTTACCCACCCGTCGAAGTCCGGTCCCACTTGGCTCGCCGAAACATTGACGGCCAGCCGGAACGGTCGCCATGCCAGCATTCGCCAGTCACGCATCTGGCGGCAGGCTTCGCCCAGCACCCAAGCGCCGATTTCAGGCATCAGGCCGGACGATTCGACCACGGGCAGGAACTGGCCCGGTGGCAATAGTCCAAGCGTCGGATGACGCCAGCGCAACAGGGCTTCCGCGCCGACAATCCCACCACTGCGCAGATCGACGACGGGCTGGTAGTGCAGTTCAAGCTGCCCGCGCTCGACCGCTTGGGCCAGTTCCGGCGTCGTCCATCCATCCGGCCGGAAAGCGCTCATTCTCTTTCCCTGAATGCCCGCAACGCCCGCGACAGGGACAGAAGGAACAGGCCGGTCAAACCGAGCGCCGCGATGACCCAATGCTCGCCGAGGAAAGCACCGGCGGTTGTGCCGGCCAGCACGACAGCGAGGATGGGCAGGTGGCAGGGGCAAGTCAGCACAGCCAGTCCGCCCCACAGGTAGCCGGTGATCGGTTTGTGCGTCTCGGACGGCAAGCGCTCGGGGTTGTTCATGGCAGACTCTCCGCGTGCTGTGCCGGCTCGGTCGGCAGGGTGGCCAACTGCACTTCCAGATCGGCCAACGCTTCGCGCCGACGCTCGACGAACTGACGCAGCAGGGCAAGCTGCGCGGCCGCTTCGTCGCCGTCCGCCGCATCCAGCGCCCGGCACAGCCGCGCCAGCGCGTCGAGGCCGATGCCCGCCTCGAAGGCCGCCCGCACGAAGCACAGCCGTTGCAAGGCGGCGTCATCGAACAAGCCGTAGCCGCCTGGTGTGCACGCCACCGGGCGCAGCAATCCGCGCAGCAGGTAGTCGCGCACGATATGCACGCTCACCCCGGCATCAAGAGCCAGCCGGGACACCGTGTAGGCGTTCATTGAACACCTCCTTTTTCTCACCCGGCGCAGCAGGAAAGCTGCTTCACATCCTTGTTGAAGGTCTGCGCCGCGAGCTTCAACCCCTCGACCATCGTCAGGTAGGGGAACAACTGGTCGGCCAGTTCCTGCACCGTCATGCGGTTGCGAATGGCCAGAGCCGCCGTCTGGATCAGTTCACCCGCTTCCGGCGCGACCGCCTGTACGCCGATCAGCCGATGGCTGCCTTCCTCGATAACCAACTTGATGAAGCCGCGTGTGTCGAAGTTGGCGAGCGCACGCGGCACGTTGTCCAAGGTCAAGGTGCGGCTGTCGGTCTCGATCCCGTCGTGGTGGGCTTCCGCCTCGCTGTAGCCCACGGTCGCCACTTGCGGATCGGTGAACACCACGGCCGGCATTGCGGTCAGGTCGAGCGCCGCATCGCCGCCGGTCATGTTGATCGCGGCACGGGTGCCGGCCGCTGCCGCCACATAGACGAACTGCGGCTGGTCGGTGCAGTCGCCGGCCGCGTAGATGTTCGGGTTGCTCGTGCGCATGCCTTGGTCGATGACGATGGCACCTTGCGCATTGACAGTGACCCCCGCTGCGTCCAGCGCGAGGCTGCGCGTGTTCGGTGTCCGACCGGTGGCAACCAGCAGTTTGTCGGCGCGCAATTCACCGTGCGTGGTGGTCAGCACGAATTCACCGTCCATATGGGCGACCTGGCTGGCTTGCGTGTGCTCCAGCACCTCGATGCCCTCGGCACGGAAAGCGGCTGTCACCGCCTCGCCGATGGCCGGGTCTTCACGGAAGAACAAGGTATTGCGCGCCAGGACCGTGACCTTGCTGCCCAGCCGGGCAAAGGCTTGCGCCAGCTCCAGCGCCACCACCGACGAGCCGATTACGGCAAGGCGTTCGGGAATGGTGTCGCTCGCCAGGGCCTCGGTGGAAGTCCAGTAGGGTGACTCTTTCAAGCCCGGAATCGGCGGGACCGCCGGGCTGGCACCCGTGGCGACCAGGCAGCGGTCGAACATCACGACGCGCTCGCCACCCTCGTTCAAACGGACGGTAAGGCTCTGGTCGTCCTTGAAGCGCGCCTCACCGTGCACAACGGTGATGGCCGGATTACCGCCCAGGATGCCTTCGTACTTGGCGTGCCGCAGTTCGTCGACGCGGGCCTGCTGCTGGGCCAGCAGCTTACTGCGGTCAATCGTAGGCACAGTTGCCGCAATACCGCCATCGAACGGGCTTTCCCGGCGCAGATGGGCGATGTGGGCGGCGCGGATCATGATCTTGGACGGCACACAGCCGACATTGACGCAGGTGCCGCCGATGGTGCCGCGCTCGATCAGCGTGACCTGCGCGCCTTGCTCGACGGCCTTCAGCGCCGCCGCCATCGCGGCTCCACCGCTGCCAATGACCGCTACCTGCACCGGGGGCTCGTTGCCACTGTGCTTTTCGGCGGCGGCCATCCATCCCCGCACCTTGTCGAGCAGTCCGACGCGGTTGTCCGCCAGTGGCGCATCGGCTAGCGTTGCCTTGTAGCCCAGTCCGGCCACGGCGGCAGTCAGCGCGTCCGGCGATGTGCCCGGCACGATGGCGAGTTGCGCTGTGCCCTTCGGATAGGACACCAGCGCCGACTGCACGCCTGGCACTTTTTCCAGCGCTTCCTTGACGTGCGCCGCGCACGAGTCGCAAGTCATGCCGGTGATTTTTAGATGGGTCATGCAACAGATCCTTTATCGTTTGTGGCGCCAGACAATGACGTCCGTTGTGCTGCGGTGCCGTTTTCAGTGACTCACTGCTTGACGCTGGACGGATAGCCCGCGTCTGCGGTTGCCTTGGTCAGCTTCTGCACGCTGGTCTTGGCATCGTCGAAGGTGACGACCGCTTGGCGTGTCTCGAAAGTCACGTCAACTTTGCTGACGCCTTCGACCTTGGAAATCGCCTTCTTGACAGTGATCGGGCAGGCGGAGCAGGTCATGCCCGGTACGGACAGCGTGACGGTCTGGGTGGCGGCCCAGACGGGGGCAACAACGGCGGCGAGGGCGAGGGAGGCAAACAGTTTCTTCATGGTGAACTCCGATCAGTAGAAAAATGGCATGACGTAGGGAAATCCGAGCGCGACCAGAACCAGCGCGGCCACGATCCAGAAAATGAGCTTGTAAGTAGCTCGCACTTGGGGAATCGCGCAGACCTCACCCGGTTTGCAGGCCGCTGCCTGCCGGTAGATGCGCCGCCAGGCGAAGAACAACGCCACCAGCGCCACGCCGATAAAGATGGGGCGATAGGGTTCCAACACCGCCAAGTTGCCGATCCAAGCGCCGCTGAACCCCAAGGCGATCAGAACCAACGGCCCGAGGCAGCAAGCCGAGGCGAGGATGGCGGCAAGCCCTCCAGTGAAGAGCGCGCCGCGCCCGGTTTTTGGTTCAGACATGCGCTTGTCCTTTCGAATTGAAATTGGATAGCGTAACCTTACTTCCGTACTCATGTACGGAGTCAAGCGATATGGAAAACAATTTGGAGAACCTGACCATTGGCGTTTTCGCCAAGGCGGCCGGGGTCAATGTGGAGACCATCCGTTTCTATCAGCGCAAGGGCTTGTTGCTGGAGCCTGACAAGCCCTATGGCAGCATCCGCCGCTATGGCGAGGCGGATGTAACGCGGGTGCGCTTCGTGAAATCAGCCCAGCGGCTGGGCTTCAGCCTGGATGAGATCGCCGAGCTGCTGCGGCTGGAGGATGGCACCCATTGCGAGGAAGCCAGCAGTCTGGCCGAGCACAAGCTCAAGGACGTGCGCGAGAAAATGGCTGACCTGGCGCGCATGGAGGCCGTGCTGTCTGAGTTGGTGTGCGCCTGCCATGCGCGAAGGGGGAACGTTTCCTGCCCGCTGATCGCGTCACTACAGGGTGGAGCAAGCTTGGCAGGTTCGGCTATGCCTTAGCGTGCTTTATTTAATGAGATGGTCACTCCCTCCTTCCCGGTACTATGCTGAGGACAGGCTTTCATTCGGAGAACTATCATGGAAAACATTGCGCTCATTGGTATCGATCTGGGTAAAAACTCTTTCCATATTCATTGCCAGGATCGTCGCGGGAAGGCTGTTTACCGTAAAAAATTTACCCGGCCAAAGTTGATCGAATTTTTGGCGACATGCCCCGCTACAACCATCGCAATGGAAGCCTGTGGCGGTTCTCACTTTATGGCACGCAAGTTGGAAGAGTTGGGGCATTCCCCAAAGCTGATATCACCACAATTTGTCCGCCCGTTCGTTAAAAGCAATAAAAACGACTTTGTCGACGCCGAAGCTATTTGTGAAGCTGCATCGCGTCCGTCTATGCGTTTTGTGCAGCCCAGAACGGAATCTCAGCAGGCAATGCGGGCTCTGCATCGTGTCCGTGAATCCCTGGTTCAGGATAAGGTAAAAACAACCAATCAAATGCATGCTTTTCTGCTGGAATTTGGCATTAGCGTTCCCCGAGGAGCTGCCGTTATTAGCCGACTGAGTACCATTCTTGAGGATAATAGTTTGCCTCTTTACCTCAGCCAGTTATTGCTGAAATTACAACAGCATTATCACTATCTTGTTGAGCAGATTAAAGATTTGGAATCCCAGTTGAAACGAAAGTTGGACGAAGATGAGGTTGGACAGCGCTTGCTGAGCATTCCCTGCGTCGGAACACTGACAGCGAGTACTATTTCAACTGAGATTGGCGACGGGAAGCAGTACGCCAGCAGCCGTGACTTTGCGGCGGCAACAGGGCTTGTACCTCGGCAGTACAGCACGGGAGGTAGGACGACATTGCTGGGAATTAGTAAGCGAGGTAATAAAAAGATCCGAACTTTGTTGGTTCAATGTGCCAGGGTATTCATACAAAAACTGGAACACCAGTCTGGCAAATTGGCCGATTGGGTCAGGGATTTACTGTGCCGGAAAAGCAACTTTGTCGTCACTTGTGCTCTGGCAAACAAGCTGGCCAGAATAGCCTGGGCCCTAACGGCACGACAGCAAACTTATGTAGCATAACGGCAGAAATACACCGGTTTAAAGAATTACTGATCTGGTTTTGCGAATACTGATATTGATGATACTAACGGCCCACCGGCCTGTTGAGGAACCTGTAAAACGGAAAGGCTCATTGAAGCCGTATATTTTCTGGAGGTTCATCAGGCGCGGAACTCATCAAGGCGCGGGAATAAAATCCCATTCAGACGCCGGATAGATTCAAGCAAGCCAACTTGTCGTCAAAATCAGTGTTGCAAAAACGGGAGTGACCATAGATTCCGTTTTCTGAGGCGACCCCAAGATGATCTCCGGCAGTATTTCAGCGACGTCCTCTACAGCCTGAAAACCACTGCCGGCGACGGATATATTCATGTCCTGGTCGAGCACCAGTCAACGCCGGACAAACATATGGCTTTCCGCCTGATACGCTATGCGGTGGCCGCCATGCAGAGACACCTGGAGGCAGGGCATAAAAAGTTACCACTGGTGATACCGGTGCTGTTCTATACGGGTAAGCGCAGCCCTTATCCGTACTCCACCCACTGGCTGGATGAATTTGACGATCCGGCGCTGGCTGGCAAACTCTACAGCAGCGCTTTCCCGCTGGTTGACGTTACCGTCATTCCTGATGAGGAAATCGCTGGCCACCGCAGCATGGCCGCTCTGACCCTGCTGCAGAAACACATTCATCAGCGGGACCTGGCAGAACTGGTTGACCGGCTGGTGCCCATTTTGCTGGCCGGATATCTGTCTTCATCGCTGGTAATATCGCTGGTACACTATATAGTGCAGGCAGGCGAAACATCCGACGCCGAAGCCTTTGTACGCGAACTGGCACAGCGTGTGCCGCAACACGGAGACGCACTTATGACCATCGCACAGCAGCTTGAACAGAAGGGCATCGAGAAGGGCATTCAGCTCGGTGAACAGCGCGGTATTGAAAAAGGCCGTTCAGAAGGGGAACGCCAGGCTACATTGAAAATAGCACGTACCATGCTGCAGAACGGCATCGACCGCAATACCGTCATAAAAATGACCGGTCTGACTGAACACGACCTAGCGCAAATCCGCCACTAATCATCCTTTTCTTATCCTCCCTGTCTGGCCATCAGCGTAAACTGGTGGGGCAGGGAGGCGTCATGCGCTGACACCGCCTGCCAGCCACATCGGTTAAGCAGCTTGATCACGCCTGCAACATTCCCCGTCAGCTGGGCCATCAGTGGGTTAACCTGATGACCATCATCATCAAAAGCGACATCAAGATTAGACCGGGAGAGATAAACGCTGTTTACTCCAGCGTTCAGTGCAACGGCATACCGGCCGGACCATTCCCGATCGCTTAGCAGGTGGTAGTTCCAGCGCATGTCTTTTACGGTTTCCAGGGCATATGTCAGCCGGAATAGATCGTTCTGCCCAGACAGCTCGCCGATGCAGGAGCACCAGAGGTAATTCAGTTTGCTGGACAGCTTCGCACCGACACCCAACTGGCGCCCCTGTTTCAGAAGCCACTCGATGTCGGGAGCGACATCACGCGAAAAACGACGTTGCTTCAGCGCAGTCGCCAGCCAGCGGGTGAGAAAGAGGTTTTCCTGTGCCGGTGACAGCACATTGCCGTTTTGTCTGGCCAGCGCAAGCGCCACCAGGGCACACCATGCCAGATGGCCCGATTTTTCTGTCAGCGTCACTCAGCTCCCTTATCCTTATATTCAGCCTGCAAAATGCTGGCGGTTTCCTGTTAACGTTCATGCTGAGTGTAGTTTAAGCGAAACAGTGGCGGAGTTGCATCCGGAAACACCTGCACCTGCATCCGCACAACAGATGGCCCGGCAATGATACATTTCTGCATAATGGTAAAACCAACCCAAGCACAGCCATCACCGAAAACCCCTCGTCGGTTCAGAACTGGCTTCTGAACCGACGAGGGGTTGGACAAGCCCGTCGGGCGCGGCAGGCCGTTATCAGGACTCATAGAGCGCCTTTCAGCATAGCCACCGCCTCGGTCTCCGGCATCTGAAATTGCACCCGGTGGCGCGCCGCGACATCAAGCGCAAACACCTTCGTATACACCTCTGTCGAGCTGACCGACTTGTGTCCCATTAAACTCTGCAGCACCTTCAGCGGGATACCAGCGTACAGCATATGCATGGCGTAGGAATGGCGGAACGTATGCGGGGTCACCGGCACCGAGAACGTTACTCCGTCGGCAGCAGCAGCATCAACGGCTTCGCCGATCCAGGTTCGCACGGTCCGGTCGGTGATGTCCCAGATGCGGGCCTTCTCGGTTCTGCCGGTGCGTTTATTGCGTCGCTCAAGCGGTATCTTCAGCGTAGCCACCATCATCTGCAGCTGGCTGATGTACTGGCTGTCTGAAAGCGGAACCAGGCGATGCGCCTGGATGCCGGCTGGCGCGCGGCCTGCCGTTCTGGCCGCTTTCTCGGCCCGTTGTTTGAGGGTAGCCAGCTGCACAAACGGCCAGGGCGGCGCCAGGGAAAAATCGCTTCGGGTCAGAGCCAGCGCCTCATTAATACGCGCGCCGGTATTCCAGAGCGTCGCCAGCAGCATCTTACGGTGCAGATCCGGGACATAATGGAGCAGGGCGCTGATCTCCGGTGCCAGCAGGTATTTCGGGAGCTCATCCTGGACAATCGCCATCTGGCGCAGGGCCAGCGCCGCCGGGTAATCGATGGCCACCGGTAGCTGCGCCGTGGACAATACAGAGACGCCGGGCAGGGCCGGAAGCATGGGATTACTCATTATGTTCAGCCGCACGCGCATCAGCAACATCCTGAGTCCGGGCTTCCGCCACGTCCTTCAGTACCAGTGACCAGCCGCCTTTAAACCATCCCCCCGGATCTTCGCCACTGAGTACCTGCTGCAGCCAGCAGGAAGGGGAACGACGCTTTGCTTCACGGAACCAGACCGGATGGTGCTGTCCCATCACGGACCAGAAATCAAAATCCGGCTCCGGGGGGGAGAACACATACGTATTCATGACTAGATTTCCGCAGTGTTGTCTGAGGAACAACAAAAATTCTTTCAGGTTTCCGTACCCCCCCGACCCCATACCGGCACCGAGGAAAAACGCCTCTGTGACCACTCCGGCAGTGATACGACCGTTCTGCTCATGCTGGCGCAGGACCATCAGGGTGCCATCATGGCGCCCACCATCGATGCGGATGAATTCAAAGACATACCGTTCATCATCGTCCGGGAAGAAAAATCCCTCCCAGCTGACACCGGAATACGTCCCCAGTATCACCAGCGGGAACATCATCCCGTCACCGGTGGTCAGCCAGTCTGCACTGGTGCCGAACCGGCTTTCAATCCGTTCAGCCAGAGCAAGGGTTAACTCGCCGGCGCCATCGATACAGTCCAGGAGCAGTCCCGGGGATACATTTAACCAGTGTGCTATCCGTACCTGGTCGGCGATGCGTGTCGGCCCGACATGCCCTGAACCGGGGAAAAAACCGTCAGCGGACAGGCGATCAAACAGGGCTCGCAGACGCCCGCCACATTCCTTCTGCCACTGTTGCCGGCTGGAGAGGATTGCGGGTGAGATGGTCCCGACAGGATACTGTCTGGCCAGCGCCAGGCGGATCTCCCCTTCGAGGGAACGTTCATTTTTCATTGCTGACTGCTCAATGCGTGCAAACAGCGCATCATCCACATTTCTGGCCTGGATCTTCGCCATGACTTCCTCCTTATACAAAATGTATTCAGTGGCGGTAAAAATATGCAGGAGCGAACATGAGGCTTTATTTACCATTAATGAATAATATGTATACATTATGATTCTTTTTGCATACAAGTAAAGAAAAGTGCATTTGATAAGCAATAAAACAGTCACGTCGTTAAATTACCGGACGGCGGTTATCGGATGATCCGATTTTCCTGAATATAAGAGGTTTCCGGAAGTGTACCACGGTCACTGAATAAGCGAAGCGGTCTTTTCTGTCACTATATGCCGGGTCACGGGAAAGAGTTAAACACTATATATAGAAGAAAAGGCAGCTGCTGACGTGGCACATGTTGTGTTTCTCTGCCGCCACGCCCCGGTAGTGTTCTGAAAGATCCGGAACAGCCAGAAATCGGATCTGCGAAATAAGGAAGACAGATTGCTGCATGATGAGCAATGAAAAGACGGAATTATGTACACTAAAGTCATTAATGCAATTATGTCATCCTGATTATTTTTTATTGCCCATCACGCAATAATAACCGGAGCATCATGCACCGGGGAGATTTCACCCGCCGTGTTGTCTTTCTGACCACCTGAGGGGGCCCGGAAAAAATCTCAGCCGGCGGGAACAACCTGGTTACAAAGTACGCTACGATGGAAAGGCTCAGAAAAGACAGGGATACCTGACCCTGCCAGCTTTCAGTGAGAGATGAATACAACAACCCGCCGCCAAGTCAAACAACTTAACCAGCCTAACCCATCGATGTCTTTACTCCCAAAGGCCCCGCTACCTTCCATCAGAATTTAACAGGCCAGGGCATCATCGGCTTTACTTTTGTCGGCTCCATGATATTTGCTGCTAAGGCAACTTTACCTGTCATTTATATTAATAAATGCTAGTAGTCCAGGGAGCGCCCCCTCGCGTGCTTATTGTTAACATTTTAAGCAAAAATGCCTTCACACCCGCGCCGCAAAAAAGTGAAGGTCATTAATGCTGAGCTGAGACAGCTTCTTTGTCACGGGTAATGCCTCTGCCTTGTTGGTAACGATGAATGGTGAGATAATGACCGAATAAACTGGCCGTGAAATTGGGACGCAGCCTGTCGATCTGGTATCGTTCAAGAAGAGACTTATTTAAATGTGCAATCACAGCAACAAACTCTTTGGGGTACTGCAGGCCCCAGAGTTTTCCAGATCTGGGGAAAAAAAGAAAGCACGGGACTTAAAGACAGAGCCCTTTCACAACAATGCCGAGTATCGAGTTTTAGATTTTCAGAGTGACTATTGTATAACAGGGTAATGAATATGATTAAAAAAATTTGTGAAGTGATTAATGGAGAGTACGTCTGTGACATTGATATCAGTGTGGAGGAATGGAAATATTTATTAGCGAACAAAAATATTTTTGATGAAAAAAGTATTGTAGCGTTAAAAAAATGGTTCATTGAACCAAATCATTCCTGCACATGTTTCGATATTGGTAGGAAGTACGACCTACACAGCATGAGTGCTAATGGTGTTATTAATGGATTGGGTGGAAGAGTTCAAAAAAAGCTTGGCAGATTCGAGGTTGAAGGAGTCGGAAAAATAGCATCTGGCACAAAATTCATTACAGTCATGAAGAGTAAAGAAATTGACGGAAAGCCAAAAAGAAACTTATGGACCATTCGTGAAGAACTTGTTCAGGCAATTAAAGAATTAGATTTTTTCTGTATGAATGAAAGCACCAACAGCGAGTTTTACTCGGACGATGAACTGATCAATGCCATAGAGGAAAATAATGATTTTGACAAGGCTCAGACATTTGAATATAGCGGAAAAGCTAAACCCAGGAAAAATGCTATAGAAGTTAAAAATGAGCGCTTGTACCCAAGGAATAAGGCTGTATCAAAAAACGCACTAAACAAAGCTGGTTACAGATGTGAAGTCGATAGCAAACATCCAACGTTCAGAAGGCGAAATACCCCCTTAAATTACACTGAACCTCATCACATCGTCCCGATGTCTAAGCAAGATCATTTTGAGATTTCTCTTGATGTTGAAGAAAATATAATCTCGCTATGTTGCAATTGCCATAAACAAATCCACCTGGGCCAGGGATTTGAAGATATGCTGGAGAAAATATATACAGAGAGGGAGGGGTTATTAAAAAAAGTCGGTATCGATATATCACTAGAAAATCTGGTTCTTTTTTACAAAATGGGGAGTAAGTGAGTTTCAATTGAGGGTAATGCCTCACTTTATTGTTAGTAATGAATGGCTAAATAGTGACTGCTCCCCGCCCTGTCTGAACTGACCCCATAAAGTTGGACGGTTTTAATCAGGCTGCCGCTTGTAATTCCAGTATGCCCCTGCGTTCAATGTTAATCGCCGCATTGATGTCGCGGTCATGTTCAACTCTGCATTCAGGACATTGCCAGATGCGTTTATTTAATGGCATCTCCGGCATTTTGTGGCTACAGCAGTGACAGGTTTTTGAGCTGGCGAACCATTGATCCAGCTTCACCAGATGCACGCCTTTCTCTGCTGCTTTGTATTCCAGCTTTGTGATGAATCCAGACCATCCCGCATCGCCTATAGCTCGTGCCAGATGGTGGTTTTTCATCATGTTTGCTGCTTTCAGCGTTTCCACAATTACCGCTTGGCTTTCGTCAACAATTGTTCTGGAGAGTTTGTGCTGGAAGTCAGCGCGAGTATTGGCTACCCGTTCGTGCACTCCTGCAAGCTGTACGCGGGCTTTATGCCGGTTAGCGCTACCCTTTTTCTTACGGGATAACGCTTTCTGTTTACGTCGCAGGTTGCGACTGGCGTTGATGAGATAGCGGGGGTTCGGGGTTTTGTCACCATTCGATTTAATGGCGTAGTGCGACAGGCCCATATCAAGGCCTGTAACATTTGAGATCAATGCTGGCTTTGCAGGTGCCTCCGCTCCGTCATCACAAAGTATTGAAGCGTAATATTTCCCGGTGGCGCTACGGCTCAAAGTGATACTTTTCACAGTACCCACAGTTTCACGATGTAAACGCGCTTCGATCGGTGAGATTTTCGGTATTTTTATCGCACTATCAAGGACTTTTATACCAACACAATGATAGCTCGATTGTCTGCCGTTTTTGCGTTTGAACGCCGGGAAACGCGATTTCAGTTTCGGATTGAAAAAGTTGGAGAATGCCACATCGAGGTTAATTACCGCCTGCTGCAAAGCCATAGAGTCATAGGCTTTAAGCCATGCGTATTTACGGGATTTTTTTGCTACCGCAAGCAACGGCTTGAGGTCTTTACGGGGGTTTAAACTCACACCATGGCGCTGGTAGGCGTGTTTCTTGATATGCAGAGCTTTGTTGTACGCAAAGCGAACCGCTCCAAACTGAGCATTGAGAAAATCTGCCTGTTCAGGTGTCGGATAAATGCGTACTTTTGTAGCTCTTAACATAGTCAGTGCTCGTTGATATAATCCTTCTATTTTATCATCTTAATGGAATATATCAATTGAGTGGTCATGATGATTTATTGGCAGGTTTCCTCCGCAAGCGCCACAGTGTCAGTAAACTGGTTGTGCACCTTATTTTTACGACAAAGTATCGACGTAAACTATTCGATGGACAGATGATCGCTCAGTTGGTGTCCAACTTTTGGGGTGCAGTTCATGAAGGACGGGGTTTTACGGCGCATCGGATAAAGCTAGCCTGGAGCGCTGACAGCACATGACCAGAGAAGAGGATGAGCAACGAGCGCATACCACGTTGATGACCGGTATAGAAATTCCTTTAAAACTAAGTTCCATAAAGATGAGTAATTACTGGCGAGATAATCTGCAAGCAAAATTAGCTCAGGCGCATATCACACGGCTCAGTACATAAGTTTGGGTCTTTAAAATGAAAAACCCGAAATCAATCGGGTTTTAATTAATTAACGTTTAACAGGCTCCCGTGCCCGGGAGTGATTTAACATTACGCTTGCCGTGGCGCTTTTGCAATTGTTATTTGTTACTGCCAAGCCATTTATTCATCAGATCGATTTCTCCTTTCTGAGCATTAATGATGTCCTGCGCGAGCTTTCTCATTTCTGGATCTTTTCCGTATTTAAGCTCGGTCTCAGCCATGGCTACTGCCCCTTCATGGTGCGCAATCATACCTTTTGCAAAGGCCTTGTCGGGATCAGACTCATTAACGGCAGTCATCATTTTGTTATGCATGTCTTTCATGCCTGTCATATATTCCTGTGACGATGCTGATGGAGACATATCAGACATTTTCATTTCAGAGTGTTCGGCGGAAATTGCCGGCAGAGATAACATGGATACAACAAAAAATGCGGTTTTGATTTTCATATAATCAATCCTTTTCAGGTAGGTACCGGTTAATTGTAGCCGAGTCAGATAAAAAAGCCCCCTGATGGGGGCAAAATGCAGCAACATATCCGGTTAAGGAAAACTCTATCAAGGAAAGGGTAACAGCACGCTCACACAACAACACTACAGACCATAACTCATCCAGCCTTGCTCATGCGACGATGTGCTTCGGCCATGGCCTGATGCGGGCCGGACTGACCATTATTCATGAATTCATGGGCAACCGCGGCTCTTTCATGCTCATCCATCGCCGCGTACGATGTTGACGGTCCGGTAGCGTCAACGGTGTTGATTCCTGTCATCTTCTGGTGACTTTCCACCATTTTCTGGTGCGCATCTGCTGAACCATTCTTCATGGTTTCATGGACAATAATGGCTTGTTCATGCTGGTCCATACTGGCCATCCGAGGGGCTGAACCCTGGATCGCGACAGGTGCAGAAGCAGACTGCATCTGATGAGCCGGAGCCTGTGCGTTATTAACACGCTCATGGATATTCACGGTTTCAGTGGCCCATGCCGTAGAAATTAAGCCAAAGCCAAACACAGTTGCTATTACGATATTTTTCATGGTAATTCTCCATTTCTCAATTAGTGATGTCCGGGAATTACGATCTGAGTATTCAGTTACATCGCTGAACAATACTCGGGAGAGCGTAATTCTTCGGGGGATAGCTGTATATTCATATCCTACGCCATATATGAACAGAACAGCCTTCCTGATAAGTTGCACTAATTATATCGAATGGCTTCTGTTTGCTGCATGACAGGTTAATGACATCTTTGTCATTTAAATCTTTATTCTTAGTGTTGAGGATCCGGGAGCATTTTCTCCAGCCTGGGCACAGATAAAATGAAACGTGTTGAGCGTATATCCGATTCCACATGCACTCTTCCGTGATGTGCTTCCACGATTGACTTCACAATCGCAAGGCCGATGCCACTGCCTTCTCCTTTTCGTTGTCTGGACGGATCCACCCGATAAAAACGGTCAAACAGCCTTGATAAATGCTCTTCAGGGATTGGTTTCCCCGGATTTTCAATCACAAGGTCAAAAAAACTCTCTTGCTCTCTTATTGAGACGGTGATTGCCTGTCCCTCCGGGGTATAACGCAGGGCATTGGATAACAGATTATTGATCGCTCTTCTGAACATTTGTGGATCTCCCTCAACCAGGCAGGGCATCCCGTTAAATTTGAGCGTGATATTGCGTTCTTCGGCCCAGGCTTCGAAAAACTCGAAGACTTTCATGACTTCTGCTCTGAGGTCAAACCGGACCCTGTCAGGTATCAGCTGATTATTATCCGCCTGCGCCAGGAACAGCATGTCGCTGACCATTTTGGTCATCCGGTTATACTCTTCAAGGCTTGAATAGAGGACATCCTCAAGTTCCTTCTGGGTTCGATCCTGACTCAGCGCGATTTCAGTCTGTGTCACCAGATTGGTGATGGGCGTTCTGATCTCGTGCGCGATATCGGCAGAGAAATTGGCCTGGCGGGTAAAAACATCCTCAATCTTTCCAATCATATGATTGAACGAGATAACCAGCTGCTCCAGCTCAATGGGAACGCGTGTCGGTTCCAGCCGTGCATCAAGATTCTCGGAGGTGATGCTTTTAATGGCATTGCTGACATTACGAAGGGGCAGGTGCCCCTGACGGACAGCGATGCGAATGATCAGAACAATCAGCAGGCTTATCACGACGGCGATTGCAATCAGGTTTTTTTTCAGCGCATCGAGGTAATGGAGATGGAAATTAATCGAGAGGCCAGTCAGCATGACATAGTTCTGCTGTTTGCCCTGAAATATCGCCTGGCCAGAGGAGGCGATAATCCGGTATGTTTCCATCTTCATTTCAGACCCGGTATCCATCGGTCTCGCAGGATCCTCCACCGTCCAGAGAAAGACATCCCGTGCGCGGCTGTGCTCGCTAAAATCTGCTGAATTCACGGCCGGGCGTAGTGCTGCCCCCTGCGCTGAACTAAAGAGCACCTCTCCCTGGGGTGTAAGGAGCAAAAAGGCAACGTTGCGGTAGCTGGCAATCGATTCCTTTATTTTGCTTACTTTTTTTTCATCAGGATCTGCCGGAGACTGCAATATACGGTTCAGTGTGGTGCTGATTTGTTGAAGATCGCTGACGTCCTGCTCGGCGAAATGATTTTCAACGGAATGCAGCATAAACCAGGTAAAGGCAATAAAAGCCAGTATCGTAGACAGGCTGATAAAAAAGGTCAGTCTGAGAGCGAGTGAGAAAGGCCGTCTGGACAACCTGTTACGCATCGGGGACCTCCAGCATGTAGCCCACGCCCCGGACTGTCTGGATCAGCTTTGTCTCATAATCGTTGTCTATTTTAGCGCGAAGTCGTTTTACTGCGACATCAATCGCGTTAGTGTCACTGTCAAAATTCATGTCCCAGACCTGGGAGGCAATCAGGGAGCGGGGCAGAACTTCTCCCTGATGGCGAATGAAAAATTCCAGCAGGCTGAACTCCTTACTGGTGAGCACAATACGGTTCCCGGCACGACTGACTTTTCTGGAGACGAGATCAACCGAGAGGTCAGCCACCTTAAACTGGCTTTCGGTGATCATCGTGTTACCCCGCCTCAGAAGGGTTCTCACCCTGGCGAGAAGTTCGGCAAACGCAAAGGGTTTAACCAGATAATCGTCCGCACCCAGCTCAAGTCCTTTGACCCTGTGTTCAATTGTGCCGAGGGCCGTCAGCAGTAGGACTGGCATCCCCTTTCCGGCAGTGCGCAGCATACGGATGATATCCCAGCCGTTGACATCAGGCAGCATGATATCCAGGATGACTAAATCATACTCAGCTGTCATGGCGAGATGATATCCGGTAAGACCATTATCAGCGTGATCCACTACGAACCCTGCCTCTGTAAGCCCCTTGCTGAGATATTCACCTGTTTTAATTTCGTCTTCGACGATCAATATTTTCATCTTACTCCCCGGCTGGCTGCTAATGTCATTCTATTGCACCCACGATCGATATCAACGGATTACAGCAAAAATGACAACATTGTCATTATCCTGTCACCCGACAAACAGAGAGCGTTCGGTATAGTATCCCTATCAATAATCTGGACTTCATTTGAACCATTTACCAGGTCGGCCTGGACGAGAAGCGTTATGTTCAAATTAAAATTACTTAGCATCAGCACGATATTCATCCTTGCAGGCTGTGTCTCTCTGGCACCTGAATACCAGCGCCCGGCAGCACCGGTACCCCAGCAGTTTTCACTGTCCCGTAACAGCCTCACGCCAGCAGTGAGTAGCTATCAGGATACAGGCTGGCGTAACTTTTTTGTCGATCCCCAGGTTACCCGGCTGATTACTGAAGCCCTGAATAATAACCGTGATTTGAGAATGGCCACCCTGAAGGTTGAAGAGGCCCGGGCACAGTTCAACGTCACGGATGCAGATCGTTACCCACAGCTGAATGCCTCCTCCGGGATAACATATAGCGGTGGACTGAAAGGCGACAAACCGACGACACAGGAATACGATGCGGGAATGGAGCTCAGCTATGAGCTCGATTTTTTCGGCAAGCTTAAGAACATGAGTGAAGCTGACCGCCAGAACTATTTTGCCAGCGAAGAAGCCCGTCGGGCCGTACACATCCTGCTGGTCTCCAGCGTTTCACAGAGCTATTTCAGCCAGCAACTGGCTTATGAACAACTCCGTATCGCGCGTGAAACGCTCAAGAATTATGAACAGTCCTATGGTTTTGTTGAGCAACAGCTGGTGACCGGGAGTACGAACGTCCTGGCGCTTGAACAGGCCAGAGGACAAATCGAAAGCACCCGAGCAGAAATAGCCAAAAGAGAAGGCGATCTGGCACAGGCAAACAATGCCCTGCAACTTGTGCTGGGCACGTACCGTGCACTACCGTCAGAAAAAGGGATGGCCAGCGGTGAAATCGCACCAGTAAAACTGCCACCAAACCTGTCCTCACAAATTTTGCTGCAGCGCCCGGATATCATGGAAGCGGAATACCAGCTAAAAGCCGCTGATGCCAGCATTGGCGCAGCGCGAGCAGCCTTTTTCCCGTCCATTTCGCTGACGAGTGGGCTTTCGACAAGCAGCACGGAATTATCCAGCCTTTTCACTCCCGCGAGCGGAATGTGGAATTTTATCCCTAAAATTGAAATTCCTATTTTTAATGCCGGAAGGAACAAAGCCAATCTGAAACTGGCTGAAATTCGCCAGCAACAATCGGTGGTTAATTACGAACAAAAAATTCAGTCAGCATTTAAGGATGTTTCCGACACGCTTGCGCTGCGGGACAGCCTTAGCCAGCAGCTTGAGGCACAGCAGCGTTATCTCGACTCACTCCAGATAACGCTCCAGCGCGCCAGAGGATTATATTCCAGTGGTGCGGTCAGTTACATAGAAGTACTGGATGCTGAACGTTCTTTGTTCACAACACAGCAAGCTATTCTCGATCTTACCTATTCACGACAGGTTAATGAAATTAATCTGTTCACCGCATTGGGTGGCGGCTGGGTAGAGTAATTTTGCTAATTAAACAATCAGGAAATTAAAAATGCGTAATTCAATTAAAGCGGTTGTATTTGGTGCTCTCTCCGTCATGTTTTCTGCCGGCCTTCATGCTGAAGCACATCAGCACGGAGAGATGAATACCGCCGACGATGCCATGCCACAGAAAGTTATCGAGGGAACGGGAATTGTAAAAGATATTGATCTATCGAGTAAAAAGATCACTATTTCCCATGAGGCTATTCCTGCAGTCGGTTGGCCAGCAATGACCATGCGTTTTACCTTTATCAATCCTGATGTGAGTATCACGGCTTTGAAAGCTGGCAGCCACGTTGATTTTTCGTTTGTTCAGCAGGGTAATGTCTCTTTACTTAAAAGTATTAAAGATACGCAATCCTGATTGACAGTCTGGAACGAATACATCCTATGTGCCTGTAAAATAACAAAGCCTTCACGATGAATTAATGGCCAGGTGCATAGTTCAGGAATTTGATTTTTCAGCGAGAAATTGTATGGCTTCTTTAAAGATAAAATATGCTGCAATGATTATCAGCAGCCTCATAGCAGGAGGGCTGATATCTGTTACTGCCTGGAATTATATACATTCAGCAGAAAAGACAGAAAAGACAGCGTCAGAACGCAAGGTTCTTTTCTGGTATGACCCAATGAAACCAGATACTAAATTTGACAAACCGGGTAAATCCCCCTTCATGGATATGGATCTGATTCCAAAATATGCGGACGAAAACGAAAGTAACAGCAGTAGCGGGATCCGCATTGACCCAACTCAGGTTCAGAACCTGGGATTAAAAACACAGAAAGTCGCTCGTGGAGCACTGAATTACTCCCAGACTATTCCGGCTAACGTCAGTTATAACGAATATCAGTTTGTCATTGTGCAGGCGCGTTCTGACGGTTTTGTCGAAAAAGTGTATCCCCTGACGATTGGCGATCATGTAAAGAAAGGCACTCCGCTTATCGATATCACCATTCCTGAATGGGTCGAGGCACAAAGTGAGTTCCTGCTGTTATCCGGGACCGCCGGTACTCCGACACAGTTGAAGGGGGTACTGGAGCGGCTTCGTCTGGCTGGCATGCCGGAAGAGGATATACAGAGGCTGCGTTCAACCCGCACAATCCAGACCCGCTTTACCATTAAAGCACCTATTGATGGTGTCATTACTGCGTTTGACCTGCGTACCGGAATGAATATTTCGAAAGATAAAGTCGTGGCTCAGATCCAGGGAATGGACCCGGTCTGGATCAGTGCTGCCGTACCAGAATCTATCGCCTATCTACTGAAAGATACGTCGCAGTTTGAAATTTCGGTACCGGCTTATCCGGATAAAACATTCCATGTCGAAAAATGGAACATTCTTCCCAGCGTTGACCAGACAACCCGTACGCTTCAGGTCCGTCTCCAGGTTTCTAATAAGGATGAGTTTCTCAAGCCGGGCATGAATGCCTATCTGAAACTGAATACCCAGAGCCAGGAGATGCTGCTGATACCAAGCCAGGCCGTTATTGATACCGGTAAAGAACAGCGCGTGATTACTGTCGATGGTGAAGGCCAGTTTGTGCCGAAGCGGATCCACGTTCTGCATGAATCACAGCAACAGTCCGGCATTGGCTCCGGTCTGAATGAAGGCGATACCGTAGTAGTCAGCGGCCTGTTCCTCATTGACTCCGAAGCCAACATTACGGGCGCACTTGAACGTATGCGTCACCCTGAAAAAACAGAAAACAGTATGCCAGCCATGCCTGATCAGCCTGTCAATATGCATTCAGGGCACTGAGGAGACGACGATGATTGAATGGATTATCCGGCGCTCTGTCGCCAACCGTTTCCTGGTCATGATGGGAGCCCTGTTTCTCAGCATCTGGGGCACATGGACGATTATTAACACACCGGTTGATGCCTTGCCTGACCTGTCAGATGTGCAGGTCATAATTAAAACCAGCTATCCCGGTCAGGCTCCGCAGATTGTAGAAAACCAGGTCACTTATCCGCTTACCACCACCATGCTGTCCGTCCCTGGTGCAAAGACCGTGCGCGGGTTTTCTCAGTTTGGTGATTCATATGTATATGTCATTTTTGAAGACGGGACCGATCTCTACTGGGCCCGTTCTCGCGTGCTGGAATACCTGAATCAGGTTCAGGGAAAACTGCCTGCCGGTGTGAGCTCTGAAATTGGCCCTGATGCCACGGGTGTGGGCTGGATTTTTGAATATGCGCTGGTCGATCGCAGCGGAAAACACGATCTTTCTGAATTGCGTTCCCTGCAGGACTGGTTCCTGAAGTTTGAGCTGAAAACCATCCCGAACGTGGCAGAGGTGGCCTCGGTGGGCGGCGTGGTGAAACAGTACCAGATCCAAGTGAATCCGGTAAAGCTGTCCCAGTACGGTATCAGCCTGCCAGAGGTTAAGCAGGCCCTTGAATCGTCTAACCAGGAAGCCGGTGGCTCATCCGTTGAAATGGCGGAAGCCGAGTACATGGTCCGTGCCAGCGGATATCTTCAGAGCATTGATGATTTCAATAATATCGTACTGAAAACCGGCGAGAACGGCGTGCCGGTTTATCTGCGGGATGTTGCCCGCGTGCAGACCGGGCCAGAAATGCGGCGCGGTATTGCCGAGCTTAACGGACAAGGGGAAGTCGCCGGCGGCGTGGTGATCCTGCGGTCGGGTAAAAATGCGCGCGACGTTATCACCGCTGTGAGAGATAAACTGGATACGCTGAAGGCCAGCCTGCCGGAAGGCGTTGAGATCGTGACCACCTACGATCGCAGCCAGTTAATCGACCGGGCCATTGATAACCTCAGCTACAAACTCCTGGAAGAGTTTATCGTAGTGGCTATTGTCTGCGCCCTGTTCCTGTGGCACGTACGTTCTGCCCTGGTGGCGATTATTTCTCTGCCACTTGGCCTGTGTATCGCCTTTATCGTCATGCACTTCCAGGGACTGAACGCCAATATCATGTCGCTGGGAGGGATAGCGATTGCCGTCGGTGCGATGGTGGATGCCGCCATTGTGATGATTGAAAATGCGCATAAACGGCTTGAGGAGTGGGATCATCAGCATCCGGGAGTCCAGATTGACAACGAAACCCGCTGGAAAGTCATTACTAACGCCTCTGTGGAAGTAGGCCCCGCGCTATTTATCAGCCTGCTGATTATCACCCTGTCCTTTATTCCTATCTTCACCCTGGAAGGGCAGGAAGGGCGCCTGTTTGGCCCACTGGCGTTCACGAAAACCTATTCCATGGCGGGTGCGGCCGCGCTGGCCATCATCGTCATTCCGATTTTGATGGGATTCTGGATCCGGGGGAAAATTCCTGCAGAGACCAGTAACCCTCTGAACCGGCTGCTGATTAAAGCATATCATCCGTTGCTGTTGCGGGTTCTTCACTGGCCAAAAACAACACTGCTGGTTGCGGCCTTGTCCATTTTCACCGTTATCTGGCCACTGAGTAAGGTGGGCGGTGAGTTTCTGCCGAAGATTAACGAAGGCGACCTGTTGTACATGCCGTCGACGTTGCCGGGAGTCTCTCCGGCAGAAGCTGCAGCACTCCTGCAGACGACGGACAAGTTAATCAAAAGCGTTCCTGAAGTGGCCTCTGTATTTGGCAAGACCGGTAAAGCAGAGACCGCAACGGATTCCGCGCCGCTCGAAATGGTGGAAACCACGATCCAGCTCAAACCTGAGGATCAGTGGCGTCCAGGCATGACGATTGACAAGATTATTGACGAACTCGACAAGACCGTCCGTTTACCGGGTCTGGCAAACCTCTGGGTGCCGCCAATCCGTAACCGTATTGATATGCTCTCAACCGGGATCAAAAGCCCGATAGGTATCAAGGTATCCGGGACTGTTCTGTCCGATATCGATGCAACGGCACAGAGTATCGAGACGGTAGCCAAAACCGTGCCGGGCGTGGTGTCTGCCCTGGCTGAGCGACTAGAGGGCGGGCGCTACATCGATATCGATATCAACCGGGAAAAAGCCTCCCGCTACGGTATGACGGTAGGTGATGTCCAGCTCTTCGTCTCATCAGCCATCGGCGGCGCGATGGTAGGAGAAACGGTGGAAGGCGTGGCCCGATACCCGATTAATATCCGCTATCCGCAGGATTACCGGAACAGTCCAAATGCGTTGAAACAGATGCCGATCCTGACCCCGATGAAGCAGCAGATCACGCTGGCCGATGTCGCGGATATTAAGGTCGTTTCAGGGCCGACTATGCTGAAAACGGAAAATGCCCGTCCAGCCAGCTGGATTTACATTGACGCGCGTGGCAGGGATATGGTGTCGGTGGTTAATGACATTAAAACGGCTATCAGTCAGAAGGTGAAACTTAGACCGGGTACCAGCGTGTCATTCTCCGGCCAGTTTGAACTGCTTGAACACGCCAACAAGAAACTGAAGCTGATGGTACCAATGACGGTGATGATTATTTTCATCCTGTTGTATCTGGCATTCCGTCGAGCAGATGAGGCCTTACTTATCCTGATGAGTCTGCCGTTTGCACTGGTTGGTGGGATATGGTTCCTGTACTGGCAGGGCTTCCATATGTCTGTGGCGACAGGAACCGGGTTTATCGCCCTGGCAGGGGTGGCAGCAGAGTTTGGCGTGGTCATGCTGATGTATCTGCGTCATGCCATTGAAGCTCACCCGGAATTGTCCCGTAAAGAGACGTTCACACCGGAAGGTCTTGATGAAGCCCTCTATCATGGTGCCGTACTGCGTGTCCGGCCGAAAGCCATGACCGTGGCGGTGATCATTGCGGGTCTGCTGCCCATACTCTGGGGAACCGGCGCAGGTTCGGAAGTCATGAGCCGTATTGCGGCCCCCATGATTGGTGGGATGATCACGGCTCCGCTGCTGTCCCTGTTCATTATTCCTGCCGCCTACAAACTAATCTGGCTGCGCAGACATAAAAAAAGCGTGTCATAACCCTGAAAGGGCGCCCCATATGGGTGCCCTTCTGTACAGATTCACCCTGACGTCAGGGTTTATATCGATAATATACAGAGGTGAGTATGAAAAAAGTGGTTCTAATGGTCCTGGCTCTCGGCCTTTCACTGCCTGCGATGGCGAGTGAAAAAGTGATTGATATGTACAAATCTGAAAACTGTGGCTGTTGTTCCCTGTGGGGCAAGGCGATGGAAAAAGACGGGTTTGAAGTGCGAACTCACGTCATGAATGATCAGGCGCTGTCAGCCCTGAAAGAAAAGCATGCTGTTCCTGCAGGACTACGAAGTTGTCATACCGCGGTTGCCGGTAATTTGATCATTGAAGGCCATGTGCCTGCGACAACGATACATAAAGCAATGCAGTCTGGTTCGGGTATACACGGTCTCGCCACCCCCGGTATGCCTGCAGGAAGTCCGGGAATGGAGATGGGAGCCCGGAAAGAGGCTTACGATGTTATCGCATTCTCACCGGATGGAAGTAAAATAGTCTTCCAGCGAATCGAATAGTCAGCGGAACGGCTGATAACGGGACGCCGGCAGCAAGCACTCCTGTGCCGGCGACATTCGTGGTAATCGCATCCATGACATACCCTGAAGACAGAAGATGCTTCAGGTATGCATAAGGAGAGTTACTGTGAAAAATGACAATGCAGTGCAACACAACAACCAGAGTGCTTCTGAACAGACATTATCCCCGGACGAGAGTCACGTATTGCATAAGGTGAGAGATCCCGTGTGCGGGATGGAAATCCTGCCCGATAAGGCGCACAGCAGCATTCGATACCAGGACTATCAGCTTTATTTCTGCTCCGCCAGCTGTGAGAGCAAATTTAAAGCCCATCCCGATCGTTATCTTACCGAAGATGCCAGTGAACGTTCCCATCACCATCACCACGAAGTCAACCCTGATCAGATAAAACAGCCTCACCACCAGGCGGAGAAAGATACTTCTGGAGGTGTGTGGACATGTCCGATGCACCCGGAGATACGCCGTAGTGGTCCCGGAAGCTGTCCTGTCTGTGGAATGGCACTGGAACCGCTCGTAGCCACGGCATCCACGGGGCCGAGTGATGAACTTCGCGACATGACAAGACGCTTCTGGCTGGGGTTGTTGCTGGCGTTTCCGGTTCTGATACTCGAAATGGGATCTCATCTGTTTCCCGCTTTGAGGAATACAGTACCGCCACAGTACAACACGTGGCTGCAGTTACTTCTGGCCTCTCCTGTCGTGTTGTGGTGTGGCTGGCCATTCTTCGCCCGGGCCGGAATGTCGTTGCGTAACCGCTCCCTGAATATGTTTACTCTCGTTGCAATGGGGACCGGTGTAGCCTGGGTGTACAGCGTCATTGCAACCGTCTTCCCTTCCTGGTTTCCTGCATCGTTCAGAAACATGGATGGCCTGGTGGCCGTTTATTTTGAAGCCGCCGCTGTTATCACGGTGCTTGTTCTGCTGGGACAGGTCCTTGAATTACGCGCAAGGGAACAAACGTCGGGCGCCATTACCGCACTTCTGAACCTTGCTCCCAAAACCGCCAGACGACTGGATGATGATGGTCATGAAACGGACATTAATGCTGAAGATGTCCTGCCTGGCGATAAGCTCCGCATCAGGCCTGGAGAGAGTGTTCCGGTCGACGGTATCGTGATCAAAGGCAAAACAGCCATTGATGAATCGATGGTAACCGGGGAGTCAATGCCGGTTACCAAAACGGAGGGTGACCCTGTCATCGGCGGGACCATTAATCAGACAGGTAGTCTTATCATCCGTGCAGAGAAAGTCGGTGATGAAACGATGCTCTCACGAATTGTTCAGATGGTCGCTGATGCACAGCGTTCGCGTGCCCCCATCCAGAGAATGGCTGACAGCGTCTCAGGCTGGTTTGTTCCTCTGGTGATACTTATCGCGGTTGTTGCTTTCGTGATCTGGTCTGTCTGGGGGCCCGAGCCCAAGGTAGCGCACGGTCTGATTGCTGCTGTATCGGTCCTGATTATTGCCTGTCCCTGTGCGCTTGGGCTGGCCACGCCGATGTCGATAATGGTGGGGGTAGGCAAAGGAGCCCAGGCCGGGGTGTTAATCAAGAATGCCGAAGCGCTGGAGCGCCTTGAAAAAGTGGACACGCTGGTTGTCGATAAAACAGGCACGCTCACGGAAGGTGCGCCGACGGTGACAGGGATTATCAGTCTCAGTCCGGGTGGTGAAACATCTCTTTTACGTGTAACGGCCGCAGTGGAAAAAGGCTCGCAGCATCCGCTGGGTATGGCAGTAGTTAAAGCAGCACAGGAAAAGGGGATCGCGATACCCGCAGTCACTAATTTCAATGCCCCGTCGGGTAAAGGTGTCTCAGGCGATGTTGAAGGTCAACGGGTTGTTATCGGTAATGAGCTGGTTATGCAGGAAAACAGGATCGTTATTGATAATCAAAAGGCCGTTGCAGATACGTTGCGGATGGAAGGCGCTACCGTTATCTATGTGGCTACAGACGGGCACCTTGCAGGCCTGATAGCTATCTCGGATCCCGTGAAAGCAACTACGCCGGATGCGCTAAAAGCGTTACGTCAGGCGGGGATCCGCATTGTTATGCTCACCGGGGATAACCAGCTTACTGCTGAAGCAGTCGCACGGAAACTGGGAATAGATGAGGTTGAAGCCGGGATTCTGCCTGATGGCAAAAAAGCAGTGATAACCCGACTGAAAGAGTCTGGTCATGTGGTTGCGATGGCCGGAGACGGTGTGAATGATGCCCCGGCGTTGGCGGCGGCTGACGTGGGTATAGCCATGGGAACGGGTACAGATGTGGCAATAGAAAGTGCCGGCGTTACCCTTCTCAAAGGCGATTTGATGATACTGAACAGAGCACGTCATCTGTCAGAAATCACCATGACAAATATCCGGCAGAATCTGTTTTTTGCATTTATCTACAACGCACTTGGCGTGCCCGTGGCTGCTGGTCTGCTTTACCCGGTATATGGAATACTGCTGTCGCCAGTTATTGCGGCGGCGGCCATGGCTCTTTCCTCCGTCAGCGTCATTGTAAATGCGTTGCGTCTGAAAAGGGTCAGGCTCGGGAAATAACCCTGAATGAAGAGCCAGTTACGAACAGAAGGAGTCCGGAATGAAAAGTACAACTTATGCTCTTATTGCAGTCGCCGCGATCGCGGCATTTGCCCTCCTGCGCGAACACTGGTCACATGTGGCAGGTTACTGGCCATATCTGTTATTGCTGGTCTGCCCGCTAATGCATCTTTTCCACGGACACGGAGGGCATGGAGATCATCAACATCACGGAAGTGAAAACGATAAAAAAAATTAATCCGGCAGACGGGGCCGCGTCGCGGTCCCGTTATCAGTCCAGGTATCGTTCGTAGTCTCTGGCATGCGCAAAGGCATGCTGTTCGAGTTTGTTATCAGCGGGTACCGCTGCCCGGAACGCCAGCGAGTTAACAGGATTGTTATTGATGACCAGCTCGTAATGTAGATGAGGACCGGATGAACGTCCGCTGTTACCGGATAACGCAATAGCGCCTCCCCGGGTAACCCTGGCCCCTTTAGTAACGAGTATTTTATTGAGGTGGAGATAGCGAGTTTTAACACCGGCTTTTCCCGTTACTTCAACAAAATATCCCATAGTACTGTTGTATTCGGCCCGGGTGATTTTTCCGTCGATGACGCTAACTATTTTCGTGTTCATGGGCATGGAATAATCAATGCCATTATGGGGACTCACTTTTCCCGATACCGGGTTAAGTCTTGCAGGATTGAAAGGCGAACTTAGTCTTGCTGTGGTCGGTAACGGATAATCGAGACTGCCTTTCCCGGAAGTATCGGAAAGGTTATAGAACTTTTTGTCTGATATACGATACGCCGTGTAATTAAATGAACCGGACGTAAATTTATAGGCTACGACACGTGATTTTCCCGCTTTCTTTTGCAGTACGAGTTTTAATGATTCATTTTTTTTCAAATGCCGAAGATTAAACCGGGAAGGCAAAGAGCGCTGAAGGGTAGCGATCTCGTTCGATTCCAGGCCCGAGCGGGTGGCTGAAAGGTAGGCATTTTCTTTTACGACATCGGTAGAATACATTTACTGGAATTCGCCGTTAGCATGAACACTGCGGCGTATGCTAGGGGTTTTCTGGAGGCGTGTCATCTGTCAGTTAATCGGGAGCACCGTTGATGGTCATCATTTTTGTAACATATCTTGTTTCCCGTTTGCTCCTGAAGCTCTGGGAACTGTATGACAGGCCCGATAGTGATGAGTAGCGTTAATTATGCAGGTCACTATGCCGTAACCCCGCATAGTGACCTGCCAGTAAAATCGTCACCTCATCCCAGGGGGGAGCAGAAGTCGCTTACTGCTTGCCGCTTTCATACAATTCTCGAAGTTTTTTTGCCTGTATTTGATGAGCTTCGGCACCTGCATTATTGACACTCTCATGTATAAGTGCAGCTTTCTCACCGGCATTCAGTTCGCTAAAGGATAAGTTTTTTGTGTTTGCTTCACTTTCGTTCAGCATTTTTTTATGTTCCTCAATCATTTTTTGATGTGGATAAGAAGCGCTATTATTCATAAATGAATGAGCAATAATAGCTCTTTCATGTTCATTCATTTCAGAAAACGGAGTCGCTATATCTTTATTTTTTTCATCAGTATTCTGTTCATGCGTAGCCGCGTTCACATGGGAAATTGCAGAGGCATTATTGACGAAACGATGTGCGTCGTGCGCAATGTTACTGGACTGGGCAAAAACCGCCCCGGATAATAAAGAGGTTAACGCAGTGACAGCAATTAATGTTTTCATAATAAAATACCTTTCCTGACAAATAAAAAGAGGCTCACATAATCATATATAAAAATAACAGACACGTGGGAAAGATGACATAAATGTAATATAGCCAGTTACATTACACAATTGTAATGAATTTGTTTTGTAAGGTGTGCTAGCTTCATTTCATTGCAGGAGAATGAATCTAATTCAAATCGGTTCTCTATCTCTGCCATTAACCATATTTTAATTAAGGGATCGCCATGCAACTCAAAACGTCTCGACGAACTTTCCTGAAGGGGTTGACCCTCTCTGGTGTAGCCGGAAGTCTTGGCGTATGGAGCTTCAATGCACGTTCCAGTCTGAGCCTGCCACCTGCAGCATCCCTGGAGGGTACTCAGTTTGACCTGACCATTGGTGAAACGACCGTCAATATCACCGGCAGTCAGCGCCAGGCCAAAACCATCAATGGCGGCCTGCCGGGGCCCGTCCTTCGCTGGAAAGAAGGTGAAACTATTACCCTGAAGGTCAAAAACCGGCTCAATGAGCAGACATCCATTCACTGGCACGGCATTATTCTTCCGGCCAATATGGATGGTGTACCGGGACTGAGTTTTATGGGCATCGAGCCTGATGACACCTACGTCTACACCTTCAAGGTTAAGCAGAACGGGACTTACTGGTACCACAGCCATTCCGGTCTTCAGGAACAGGAAGGGGTATACGGTGCCATTATTATCGATGCCCAGGAGCCTGAACCTTTTGCTTACGATCGTGAGCATGTGATCATGTTGTCTGACTGGACCGATGAAAATCCTCAGCATCTGCTGAAAAAATTAAAAAAACAGTCGGATTACTACAATTTCAATAAACCAACCGTTGGCTCTTTTTTCCGTGATGTGAATACCAGGGGGCTGTCAGCCACCATTGCCGATCGGAAAATGTGGGCTGAAATGAAAATGAATCCAACTGACCTCGCGGATGTCAGCGGTTACACCTACACCTATCTCATGAACGGACAGGCCCCGCTGAAAAACTGGACCGGACTGTTCCGTCCGGGTGAAAAAATACGCTTACGGTTTATCAACGGCTCGGCAATGACCTATTTCGATATCCGCATTCCCGGGCTCAAAATGTCGGTTGTGGCTGCAGATGGTCAGTATGTCAATCCGGTCACCGTTGACGAATTCAGGATTGCAGTTGCCGAAACCTATGATGTCATCGTGGAGCCGCAGGGTGAGGCCTATACCATCTTCGCACAATCCATGGACAGAACCGGTTACGCTCGCGGGACTCTGGCCACAAGAGAGGGGTTAAGTGCTGCCGTTCCCGCTCTCGATCCTCGTCCTCTTCTGACCATGGAAGATATGGGTATGGGAGGAATGGGACATGATATGGCAGGAATGGATCACAGCCAGATGGGAGGCATGGATAACAGCGGACAGATGATGTCTATGGATGGCGCTGACCTGCCGGAAAGCGGGACATCCTCCGCGCCAGTGGACCACAGCAACATGGCCGGTATGGATCATTCCCAGATGGCCGGAATGCCGGGAATGCAAAGTCATCCTGCGTCAGAAACGGATAACCCGCTGGTTGATATGCAGGCGATGAGCGTCTCTTCGAAATTAAACGATCCGGGTATTGGTCTTCGAAATAACGGAAGAAAGGTTCTCACGTACGCGGATTTGAAAAGCCGCTTTGAGGATCCTGACGGACGTGAACCCGGACGAACGATAGAACTGCATTTAACCGGGCACATGGAAAAGTTTGCCTGGTCATTTAATGGCATTAAGTTTTCCGATGCCGCACCTGTGCTGCTGAAATACGGTGAGCGACTCAGAATCACGCTGGTCAACGATACCATGATGACTCACCCCATTCACCTGCATGGTATGTGGAGCGATCTGGAAGATGAAAACGGTAATTTCATGGTGCGTAAACATACAATAGATGTTCCTCCTGGTACCAAACGCAGTTACAGAGTGACAGCAGATGCGCTTGGCCGCTGGGCATATCACTGCCATTTGCTCTATCACATGGAAATGGGAATGTTTCGTGAAGTTCGGGTGGAGGAATGATGCGAATGAAGAGAAATTTTAAGGCCATACCGGTTTTGTTCGCCGGTTTGTTTACCTCACAGGTTTCGATCGCAGCGGGCTCAGTGTCTGCAGACCCCCACGCCGGGCACGACATGTCAGCTATGCAGATGTCAGCGGATGAGAACTTCACTGAGATGACGTCCATGGAGCCCGTTGTGACAGAGAGCAGAACGCCAATTCCGCCAGTTACCAATGCCGACCGAAAGGCTGCATTCGGCAATTTACAGGGGCATGCAATTCACGACAGTGCAATTAATTATCTGGTTCTGCTGGATCAGCTTGAATGGCAACGGTCGGATAACAGCAACAATTTCAGCTGGAGCGTTAACAGCTGGATCGGAGGCGACACAGACCGGCTTTGGCTAAAGAGCGAAGGTGAACGAAGCGGGGGAAAAACAGAGACGGCAGAAGCCCAGTTACTCTGGGGACATGCGGTTGGCCCATGGTGGGATTTGGTTGCGGGTGTCAGGCAGGAATTCAGACCTGAGTCAGCCCAGACCTGGGCTGCTGTCGGTTTTCAGGGACTTGCGCTCTATAATTTTGAGTCTGAAATTACGGGTTTTGTCAGTAATGGTGGAAAAGCCGCTCTGCGTCTGGGAGGAGAATACGACGTTTTACTTACTAACCGGCTCATACTCCAGCCATCCTATGAGGTGAATTTCTACAGTCAGGATGATGAATCGCGGGGGCGCGGCAGGGGATTAGCTGACACAGAGCTGGGGCTCCGGTTGCGCTATGAAATACGCCGCGAGTTTGCACCCTATGTAGGCGTCTCCTGGAATCAGCTTTACGGGAAAACATCCGATATGGCGAAAAGAGAGGGTGAGAAAGACCATCAGGTAGTATTCCTGGCGGGAGCCAGAATCTGGTTTTAATGCATTGACTTAAAACACTCAACTAAACAGGTAAATAATATGTCGATTTTACATAAAGCCACTCTTACAGGTGGCCTGGTTCTGGGCGTCGCTTTTTCTGCTATGGCCCATCCGGAATTAAAAAGCTCGGTTCCACAGGCTGATTCAGCTGTAGCGGCCCCGGAAAAGATTCAGCTAAATTTCACGGAAAATCTGACCGTGAAATTCTCAGGTGCAAAATTAACGATGACGGGTATGAAAGGCATGTCATCACATTCTCCGATGCCAGTCGCGGCAAAAGTGGCACCAGGCGCTGACCCTAAATCGATGGTCATTATTCCGCGAGAACCTTTACCCGCTGGCACTTATCGTGTTGACTGGCGCGCGGTTTCTTCAGATACGCACCCGATTACCGGTAATTACACTTTCACAGTGAAGTAATATCATGAACGAACTGATTATGATTGTTATTCGTTTTCTTCTTTATCTTGATTTGATGGTAATATTTGGATTGCCATTTTTTCAGATATATGGAATAAGCGGTGTAAGACATGAAGCGTATAACCTGACTAATTTCAGGTCGTTTATAACCTTTGCTGTTGTTGCAGGCATCATTCTTACTGGCATTAATATGCTCCTGGTATCTAATGCCATGAGCGGAGTAACTGATCTCAGAGAATTATCCATCCATATTATCGAGATGGTTATAGAAGAAACTGATGTAGGTATTAGCTGGATTGTCAGGCTCTGTGCCCTGTTTACCACACTCGGTGCTTTGTTCCTTTACACTAATAAGAGAGTATTGTCCTGCCTGCTAATGACGATGAGTGGGGGCGTGGCGCTGGCTACACTTGCCTGGGGAGGACACGCCGTCATGCATGACGGTCTGCATTACTACCTCCATTTACTGGGCGATCTAACTCATCTCGGCGCTGCAGGTGCCTGGACAGGTGCTCTGGTTGCATTTGCTATCCTGCTGATGCGCAGAAACGCGCATAATGCACAGAGCGTCAGTGTGATATCTGACTCTCTGGCAAAATTTGCAACCGCAGGAACGGTGATTGTTGTGGCTCTGATCCTGAGTGCGCTGGTCAACTATCTGTATATTGCTGAAGGTAACTTAACCCCCTTGTTCAACAGTGCCTGGGGGGGCATATTGCTTGCTAAAACGGCTCTGTTTGTTCTGATGCTTCTGCTGGCTGCAGCAAACCGGTTTCACCTTGGCCCCCGCCTTGAAGTTATGGTCAGGGAAGGGAATTATGTTCGCAGCGTTGCCATGATGCGAAACAGCATCCTGACAGAATTCTTCGTTGCGGTCGCCATTCTGGGGGCTGTATCTTGGCTAGGAACGCTTGCTCCGTCTCAGGCAAGCTAGTGATCCGTAATATTTTTACCATCATATCATCGAGTTAACCATGCAGCGTATTTTAATCGTTGAAGACGAACATAAAACAGGTAGTTACCTGCAGCAGGGACTGGTTGAGGAGGGCTATCAGGCCGATCTCTTTGATAATGGCCGCGATGGTCTCGGGGCCGCGTCGAAAGGACAGTATGATTTGATAATACTGGACGTGATGCTGCCTTTCCTCGACGGGTGGCAAATCATCAGCGCACTGAGGGAGTCCGGGCACGAAGAACCGGTCCTGTTTTTAACCGCAAAGGACAACGTACGGGACAAAGTGAAAGGGCTGGAGCTTGGCGCAGATGACTATCTTATCAAGCCCTTCGATTTTACAGAGCTGGTTGCACGGGTAAGAACCTTATTGCGCCGGGCCCGTTCACAGACTGCCACGGTTTGCACCATAGCTGACATGACCGTCGATATGGTGCGGCGGACAGTGACACGCTCAGGTAAAAAGATCCATCTCACCGGCAAAGAATACGTTCTGCTTGAACTGCTGCTGCAACGCACCGGAGAAGTGTTACCCAGAAGTCTTATCTCGTCACTGGTCTGGAATATAAATTTTGACAGTGATACGAATGTGATAGATGTTGCCGTGAGACGGCTCAGAAGCAAAATTGACGATGACTATGAGCCAAAACTGATCCATACCGTGCGCGGTGCCGGATATATTCTGGAGATCAGAGAAGAGTGAGATTCAAAATTTCCCTGACCACGCGCCTGAGTCTGATTTTTTCTGCAGTTATGCTGACTGTATGGTGGTTATCAAGTTTTTTACTGATTAGCACCCTTAATGGCTATTTCGATAATCAGGATCGGGATTTTCTGACAGGTAAACTTCAGCTTACTGAAGAGTTTCTGAAAGCAGAAACGTTCCAAAATAAAACTGATATTAAATCATTATCAGAAAAAATAAATGATGCGATGATAGGGCACAGTGGATTATTCATATCTATAAAAAACATGGAAAATGAAAAAATCGTGGAGCTGTATGCTAAAAATTCTGCGGTCCCTGAGATCCTGTTAAATAAGTCAGGTGATATTCTCGACTATATGATCCAGACTGAAGAAAATAATACTGTTTACCGCAGCATCTCACGTCGGGTTGCAGTGACTCCGGAACAGGGTAAAAGCAAACATTTCATCATTACGGTTGCCACGGATACAGGGTATCACACCCTGTTTATGGACAAACTCAGCACCTGGCTGTTCTGGTTCAATATAGGTCTGGTCTTTATTTCAATTTTTCTGGGCTGGCTGACCACACGTATTGGTCTGAAACCGTTACGGGAAATGACCAGCCTGGCTTCCTCCATGACGGTGCATAGCCTGGATCAGCGTCTTAATCCCGATCTGGCTCCGCCGGAAATCTCTGAGACCATGCAGGAGTTCAATAACATGTTCGATCGCCTGGAGGGGTCATTCCGGAAACTGTCAGATTTCTCGTCTGACATCGCGCATGAATTGCGCACACCGGTCAGTAATCTGATGATGCAGACGCAGTTTGCACTGGCTAAGGAAAGGGAGGTTTCGCATTACCGCGAAATTTTATTCGCTAACCTGGAAGAACTGAAAAGGTTGTCACGAATGACCAGTGACATGCTTTTTCTGGCACGTTCAGAGCATGGTCTGCTGCAGCTGGAGAAACATGATGTGGATCTGGCCGCCGAACTGAATGAATTACGTGAGTTATTCGAGCCCCTGGCAGACGAAACAGGAAAGACAATCACGGTTGAAGGAGAGGGCGTTGTTGCCGGAGACAGCGATATGCTGCGACGTGCTTTCAGTAACCTGCTCTCCAATGCTATCAAGTATTCTCCCGATAACACCTGTACAGCGATACGCCTTGAGCGTGACAGTGACTGTGTGAACGTGATGATTACCAATACGATGTCTGGCCCGGTTCCCGCTAATCTTGAACGTTTGTTTGACCGGTTCTATCGCGCAGACTCATCAAGGGTCCACAACACGGAAGGCGCGGGGCTGGGATTATCAATTACAAGGTCGATCATTCATGCTCACGGCGGCGAGCTGTCAGCAGAACAGCAGGGGCGGGAAATTGTGTTCAAAGTGCGCCTGTTAATGGATTAATCCCGTTATTCAGGAGAAACCTGAAAGGTGACAAAATTGTCATCATTCAGTCACGCGATAAACAGAGGCGGTTTTTTATAATCAGTCATAAATCAGGACCAGCGTGATAACCCAATCGCCCGGTTCCTGGAGTGATGATTAACCAGCCCTGTAATCAAATGCTTTAGCATTGATTGTTCGGGTATGAAAACACCGGAGACCCAACCATGAAAAAGATTCTTGTATCCTTTATTGCCATGATGGCTGTCGCTTCATCTGCCATGGCTTCAGAGACAATGAACATGCATGACCAGGTAAATAATGCCCAGGCACCGGCCCATCAGATGCAGTCTTCAACTGTTAAAAGCACAGTTGAGGGAGAGAGCATGAAAATGATGGATATGAATGACCACGATAAGGCAGCAATGTCCCATGAAATGATGCAAAACAGTAATTCTGCCGCTCACCAGGACATGGCTGAAATGCATAAAAAAATGATGAATGCTAAACCAGGGGCTACCAACGAAACAGCAAAGTCATTTTCTGAAATGAGCGAGCATGAGAAGGCCGCAGTAGTGCATGAGAAGGCGAATAATGGTCAGTCTTCCGTTGTTCACCAGCAGCAGGCTGAAAAGCATCGCAGTCAGATCACCCAGAATTAACCCGCAGCTCCACTTGTAAGACCCTCATTTGACGCCAAATTCACTGGCTTACGCTCCTGCCCGGGAGCGTTTTTTTTATGCTTCACTACAATGTAGCCGTGAAGCCAACAACGACTATTTGTCCCCCACTCCACAGAGCATGTTTTCTATCCTTACATGAAATAGCCCTCCCATATAGATACGAAAAAACATATGTGTTTTTTGACTTTTAGCCTCAGAAGCGCGAAACTCGCCATTCAAAGCAGGAGAGTATAATGACACAAATTTCATCCCTACAACTTTTCAAAATCCTATCTGATGAGACCCGTCTGGGTATCGTACTGCTGCTCAGAGAGATGGGAGAGCTATGCGTGTGCGATCTCTGCACGGCACTGGAACAGTCACAACCCAAGATCTCCCGCCATCTGGCGATGCTTCGGGAATGTGGACTGTTGCTGGATCGCAAACAGGGCAAGTGGGTTCACTACCGCTTATCCCCACATATTCCTTCCTGGGCCGCTCAGGTGATTGAGCGTAAGCGTCGTCTCAGCACCGTCTGGCAGATCCTGAAATTCCTGAGAGGATAATGGACACCAAATATGGTGGACGCTATCCATGAAATCATTAACCGCAGTGCGTAAAAAAAGCCCTAATTATCCCGTTGAGTTCAAAATCAAAATGGTTGAACTCTCGCATCGACCAGAGATCTCCGTAGCGCAACTCGCTCGTGAGCATGGGATCAACGATAATTTGCTGTTCAAGTGGCGCCAGTACTGGCGCGAAGGAAAACTACGTCCTCCTTCAACAACAGAAAACAACGTGCCTGAGCTGCTCCCGATAACACTTGATGCCGAAGATGTTGTCCCTGCAACCTCCCCCGGTCACAACCTGTAGCTGCTGCGGCACCTGAATCACTCAATATCAGCTGTGAAGTGACGTTCCGGCACGGATCACTCCGTCTGAATGGTGCCATCAGCGAAAATATCCTGAACCTGCTGATACGGGAGCTCAAACGTTGATCCCATTACCATCAGGGACAAAGATCTGGCTGGTCGCTGGCATCACCGATATGAGAAACGGCTTCAACGGCCTGGCGGCAAAGGTGCAGACGATGCTGAAAGACGATCCGATGTCAGGTCACGTTTTTATCTTCCGTGGGCGTAATGGCAGTCAGGTAAAGCTCCTCTGGTCTACCGGCGATGGACTGTGTCTGCTGACCAAACGGCTGGAGCGCGGCCGCTTCGCCTGGCCGTCAGCCCGGGATGGCAAAGTGTTCCTCACACCGGCACAGCTGGCGATGCTCCTTGAAGGTATCGACTGGCGGCAGCCTAAAAGACTGCTTACGTCACTGACTATGTTGTAGGCCTCTTTATCCTGGTCGACGCTGAATGAGCCTGGTAATATACCCGGTATGAACAGCTTACTTCCTGACGATATCGATGAACTGAAACGTCTCCTTGCCGAACAGGAGGCGCTGAACCGTGCCCTTCTGGAAAAGCTGAACGAGCGTGAACGCGAAATAGATCACCTGCAGGCGCAACTGGATAAGCTGCGCCGGATGAACTTCGGCAGCCGCTCCGAAAAAGTCTCCCGCCGTATCGCGAAGATGGAAGCCGACCTTAAGCAGTTGCAGAAAGAAAGCGATACCCTTACCGGCCGGGTGGATGACCCGGCCGTGCAGCGCCCGCTGCGGCAGACCCGTACCCGCAAACCGTTCCCTGAATCACTTCCCCGTGACGAAAAACGGCTGCTGCCGGCAGCGTCATGCTGCCCGGAATGTGGTGGTGCGCTGAGTTACCCGGGTGAAGATGCCGCCGAACAGCTGGAGCTGATGCGCAGCGCCTTCCGGGTTATCCGGACAGTACGTGAAAAGCATGCCTGTACTCAGTGCGATGCCATCGTGCAGGCCCCCGCGCCTTCACGGCCCATCGAGCGGGGTATCGCAGGACCGGGGCTGCTGGCCCGCGTGCTGAGTTCAAAGTATGCAGAGCACACCCCGCTGTACCGCCAGTCTGAAATATACGGCCGCCGGGGTGTGGAGCTGAGCCGCTCACTGCTGTCGGGCTGGGTGGATGCGTGTTGCCGACTACTGTCACCGCTGGAAGGGGCGCTTCAGGACTATGTGCTGACTGACGGTAAGCTCCATGCTGATGACACGCCTGTCCCGGTGCTGTTGCCAGGTAATAAGAAAACGAAGACCGGGCGGTTGTGGACGTACGTTCGTGACGACCGTAACGCCGGGTCAGAGCTGGCGCCGGCAGTGTGGTTCGCTTACAGCCCGGACAGAAAAGGTATCCACCCGCAGAGCCATCTCGCTGGCTTCAGCGGTGTTCTGCAGGCGGATGCGTACGCCGGGTTCAACGAACTGTACCGCAATGGACAGATAACGGAAGCTGCCTGCTGGGCTCATGCCCGCCGCAAGATCCACGATGTGCACGTTCGCACCCCGTCAGCGCTGACGGAGGAAGCCCTGAAACGGATCGGTGAGTTATATGCCATCGAGGCGGAAATAAGGGGGATGCCGGCGAAGCGACGCCTTGCAGAACGTCAGCAAAAAGCTAAACCGCGGCTGAAATCCGGAAAGCTGGCTGCGTGAAAAGGTGAAAACGCTGTCGCGACACTCAGAACTGGCGAAAGCGTTCACGTACGTACTGAACCAGTGGCCGGCGCTGGCTTACTATACTGACGACGGCTGGGCCGAGGCAGATAACAACATAGCTGAGAATGCGCTACGGATGGTCAGCCTGGGCCGCAAAAACTACCTGTTCTTCGGTTCGGATCATGGAGGAGAGCGGGGAGCGCTGCTGTACAGCCTGATCGGGACATGCAAACTGAACGGAGTGGAGCCAGAAAGCTACCTTCGCCATGTGCTTGATGTTATAGCTGACTGGCCGATAAACCGGGTCAGCGAACTACTCCCCTGGCGCGTAGCACTGCCAACTGAATAACACATCCCCGTCAATACGGTTCTCGCTGCACGCTTACGATTGAGCAGGCCTGGTTAAGCCAACAGGACGACGTGCAGACCATCGCCCGTAAGCTGGCATCAGCCAACTGCTCTGGAAGCGGTAAGGCTGTTTGTATCTAAAAAATTTGCCTGAACATATATGATTTTACGAATGTGAGGTATCAAAGATGAAAACGTTAACCGTGTTTGATCCGGCGATGTGCTGCAGTACCGGCGTTTGTGGTTCAGATGTTGATCAGGTTCTGGTCGATTTTTCTGCTGATGTGCAATGGCTGAAAGGGCGTGGGGTTCAGATCGAACGTTACAACCTGGCGCAACAGCCGATGAGCTTCGTTGAGAACGCTAAAGCGAAAGCATTCCTTGAAGCTTCTGGAGCCGAAGGGCTTCCGCTGCTGTTGCTGGATGGCGAAACGGTGATGGCAGGGCGTTATCCCAAACGTGCTGAACTGGCTCGCTGGTTAGGTATTCCGCTGGAGAAAGTGGGCGTGGCTCCGACAAGCTGCTGTGGTGGTAACACTTCCTGTTGTTGAGTATGTCAGGAGAACATATGCATTTTTTACAGAATATCCCGCCTTACCTGTTTTTCACTGGCAAAGGAGGAGTAGGTAAAACCTCAATTTCCTGCGCTACAGCTATACGCCTGGCAGAACAGGGCAAGCGCGTCCTGCTTGTCAGTACCGATCCGGCTTCTAACGTTGGTCAGGTATTCGATCAGACTATCGGGAAAACTATCCAGCCCGTGACTGCTGTGTCTGGTCTTTCGGCTCTGGAGATTGACCCGCAGGATGCCGCCCAGCAATACCGCGCCAGAATCGTTGACCCTATTAAAGGTCTTTTGCCTGATGACGTTGTTAACAGCATCAGTGAACAGCTTTCAGGAGCTTGTACGACAGAGATTGCTGCGTTCGACGAGTTTACTGGCTTACTGACCGACGCTTCTCTGCTGACCCGCTTCGATCACATCATTTTTGATACTGCCCCAACGGGCCACACTATTCGCCTTCTTCAGCTTCCCGGAGCCTGGAGCAGCTTCATCGAAAGTAACCCAGATGGTGCTTCCTGTCTTGGGCCGATGGCGGGGCTGGAAAAGCAGCGTGAGCAATATGCTCATGCGGTTGAGGCATTATCCGATCCTGAACGAACTCGCCTTGTGCTGGTCGCGCGATTGCAAAAATCAACACTGCAGGAAGTCGCTCGTACTCATGGCGAATTATCAGCTATTGGCCTTAAAAATCAGTATTTAGTCATTAACGGTGTCCTGCCTGCGAGCGAAACAGAACGTGATGCACTGGCCGCTGCAATATGGCAACGGGAGCAAGAGGCGCTGGCAAATCTTCCTGCCAGATTATCTGATTTGCCGACAGACAACTTATACCTTCAGCCGCTGAACATGGTTGGTGTGTCCGCATTGAAAGGCCTGCTCAACGAACACGCTGAGATAACATCGCTTCCTGAACAAAGCACACAGAACAAGCCAGAGAATATGTCGTTGTCTGTCCTGGTTGATGATATCGCCCGCAGTGAACACGGTTTGATTATGCTGATGGGCAAAGGTGGTGTGGGTAAAACCACAATGGCTGCGGCTATCGCCGTCAGTCTGGCGGATAAGGGTTTTGATGTGCATCTCACCACCTCAGATCCTGCTGCACATCTCAGTACAACGCTCAATGGCAGCCTTAAAAATCTGCAGGTCGGCCGAATCAACCCTCACGATGAAACTGAACGCTATCGTCAGCATGTTCTTGAGACGAAAGGCAGGGATCTGGATGAGGCCGGGAAGCGGCTGCTCGAAGAGGATTTACGTTCTCCTTGCACAGAAGAGATTGCGGTGTTCCAGGCGTTCTCACGCGTCATCCGTGAAGCAGGCAAACGGTTTGTGGTCATGGATACGGCACCGACCGGGCATACGCTATTACTGCTTGATGCGACCGGGGCTTATCACCGTGAGATTGCCAGGAAGATGGAGGATAAAGGTCATTTTACCACTCCGATGATGCAGCTTCAGGACCCGGAACGTACCAAAGTCTTGCTGGTCACTCTGCCTGAAACCACACCTGTACTGGAAGCGGCAAACCTGCAGTCCGATCTTGAACGTGCGGGGATTCATCCCTGGGGCTGGATTATCAATAACAGCCTTTCGATTGCACAGACGCAATCGCCGCTGCTTTGCCAGCGCGCCCGACAAGAGCTTCCTCAAATCGAGGTTGTGAAAAACCAGCATGCAAGCTGCATAGCGTTAGTACCGGTAATGGCTGCAGAGCCCACTGGCATCGAGAAACTCAGAGAGCTGGCCGTTTAATTTTTTTGTATATACAGGGCGGCAAAGCCGTCCTGTCTGGAGGATTTATGTTACTGGCAGGCGCTATTTTTGTCCTGACCATCGTTTTGGTTATCTGGCAACCGAAGGGATTAGGGATCGGCTGGAGTGCGACGCTGGGCGCGGTACTGGCGCTGATATCTGATGTAGTCCATTTTGGTGATATCCCTGTAGTGTGGAATATCATCTGGAATGCGACGGCGACCTTTATTGCCGTGATTATTATGGGTAAGCGGATTAAATGGTTGATCTTACCGGCACTGTTGCAAAGTTAGCGATGAGGCAGCCTTTTGTCTTATTCAAAGGCCTTACATTTCAAAAACTCTGCTTACCAGGCGCATTTCGCCCAGGGGATCACCATAATAAAATGCTGAGGCCTGGCCTTTGCGTAGTGCACGCATCACCTCAATACCTTTGATGGTGGCGTAAGCCGTCTTCATGGATTTAAATCCCAGCGTGGCGCCGATTATCCGTTTCAGTTTGCCATGATCGCATTCAATCACGTTGTTCCGGTACTTAATCTGTCGGTGTTCAACGTCAGACGGGCACCGGCCTTCGCGTTTGAGCAGAGCAAGCGCGCGACCATAGGCGGGCGCTTTATCCGTGTTGATGAATCGCGGGATCTGCCACTTCTTCACGTTGTTGAGGATTTTACCCAGAAACCGGTATGCAGCTTTGCTGTTACGACGGGAGGAGAGATAAAAATCGACAGTGCGGCCCCGGCTGTCGACGGCCCGGTACAGATACGCCCAGCGGCCATTGACCTTCACGTAGGTTTCATCCATGTGCCACGGGCAAAGATCGGAAGGGTTACGCCAGTACCAGCGCAGCCGTTTTTCCATTTCAGGCGCATAACGCTGAACCCAGCGGTAAATCGTGGAGTGATCGACATTCACTCCGCGTTCAGCCAGCATCTCCTGCAGCTCACGGTAACTGATGCCGTATTTGCAGTACCAGCGTACGGCCCACAGAATGATGTCACGCTGAAAATGCCGGCCTTTGAATGGGTTCATGTGCAGCTCCATCAGCAAAAGGGGATGATAAGTTTATCACCACCGACTATTTGCAACAGTGCCGATACGATACATTCAGTTTCTCTCACTTAACGGCAGGACTTTAACCAGCTGCCCGGCGTTGGCGCCGAGCGTACGCAGATGATCGTCGCTATCGGTGACGTGTCCGGTAGCCAGCGGCGCGTCCGCCGGCAGCTGGGCATGAGTGAGGGCTATCTCGCCGGACGCGCTGAGCCCGATACCCACCCGCAGGGGCGAGCTTCTGGCCGCCAGGGAGCCCAGCGCAGCGGCGTCACCGCCTCCGTCATAGGTTATGGTCTGGCAGGGGACCCCCTGCTCCTCCAGCCCCCAGCACAGCTCATTGATGGCGCCGGCATGGTGCCCGCGCGGATCGTAAAACAGGCGTACGCCTGGCGGTGAAAGCGACATGACGGTCCCCTCGTTAACACTCAGAATGCCTGGCGGAAAATCGCGGCAATCTCCTGCTCGTTGCCTTTACGCGGGTTCGAGAACGCATTGCCGTCTTTCAGAGCCATCTCAGCCATGTAGGGGAAGTCGGCCTCTTTTACTCCCAGATCGCGCAGATGCTGCGGAATACCGATATCCATCGACAGACGCGTGATAGCGGCGATGGCTTTTTCCGCCGCGTCGAGAGTGGACAGTCCGGTGATATTTTCGCCCATCAGTTCAGCAATCTCGGCGAATTTCTCCGGGTTGGCGATCAGGTTGTAGCGGGCCACATGCGGCAGCAGGACAGCGTTGGCCACGCCGTGCGGCATGTCGTACAGGCCGCCCAGCTGGTGCGCCATGGCGTGCACGTAGCCGAGGTTGGCGTTATTGAAAGCCATCCCGGCCAGCAGAGAGGCATAGGCCATGTTTTCCCGCGCCTGCAGATTGCTGCCGAGGGCCACGGCCTGGCGCAGGTTGCGGGCGATGAGGCGGATCGCCTGCATGGCGGCGGCGTCCGTCACCGGGTTAGCGTCTTTGGAGATATAGGCCTCTACGGCGTGGGTCAGGGCATCCATCCCGGTCGCCGCGGTCAGGGCGGCCGGTTTACCGATCATCAGCAGCGGATCGTTGATAGAGACCGACGGCAGGTTGCGCCAGCTGACGATCACAAACTTCACTTTGGTTTCGGTGTTGGTCAGGACGCAGTGGCGGGTGACCTCGCTGGCGGTGCCGGCGGTGGTATTGACCGCGACGATAGGCGGCAGCGGGTTGGTCAGGGTCTCGATTCCGGCATACTGGTACAGATCGCCCTCATGGGTGGCGGCGATGCCGATGCCTTTGCCGCAATCGTGCGGGCTGCCGCCGCCCACGGTGACGATGATGTCGCACTGTTCGCGGCGAAACACGGCGAGGCCGTCGCGCACGTTGGTGTCTTTCGGGTTCGGCTCGACGCCGTCAAAGATCGCCACCTCGATCCCGGCCTCCCGCAGATAATGCAGGGTTTTGTCCACCGCGCCATCTTTAATTGCCCGCAGGCCTTTGTCGGTGACCAGCAGGGCTTTTTTCCCCCCCAGCAGCTGGCAGCGTTCGCCGACTACGGAAATGGCGTTGGGGCCAAAAAAGTTAACGTTTGGCACCAGATAATCAAACATACGATAGCTCATAATATACCTTCTCGCTTCAGGTTGTATGGGTCCACCACATATTGCAATTTTTACTCTCACGTAAAATATAGTCCACTGGCGTCATCAGTTCGAGTGATTTATGTGGCCTTTTGCTGTTATACAGCACCAGATATTCAGCCATTCTTTGATTAAACAAATTCAGGTCCTCAAAAAGCAACAATTCATTGAATTCAATAAATTGTTCTCTAAGGAAGGTGCGAATAAGCAGGTCATTTCTTCCCAAGCTGACTCGCTGATTAAAATTTCGCGGATCTGGGCCGATTTTTTTCCCGCAAACACATCGAATCAGCCTATTTAGGCTATTTTTTCCACCATTTCTGGCGTTATTTCCGGTTTTTACTGAGATCTCTCCCACTGACGTATCATTTGGTCCACCCGAAACAGGTTGGCCAGGGTGAATAACATCGCCAGTTGGTTATCGTTTTTCAGCAGCCCCTTGTATCTGGCTTTCACGAAGCCGAACTGCCGCTTGATGATGCGAAACGGGTGCTCCACCCTGGCACGGATGCTGGCTTTCATGTATTCGATGTTGATGGCCGTTTTGTTCTTGCGCGGATGCTGCTTCAAGGTTTTTACCCTGCCGGGACGCCCGGCGATCAGCCAGTCCACATCCACCTCGGCCAGCTCCTCGCGCTGTGGCGCTCCTTGGTAGCCGGCATCGGCTGAGACAAATTGCTCCTCTCCATGAAGCAGATTACCCAGCTGATTGAGGTCATGCTCGTTGGCCGCGGTGGTGACCAGGCTGTGGGTCAGGCCACTCTTGGCATCGACACCAATGTGGGCCTTCATGCCAAAGTGCCACTGATTGCCTTTCTTGGTCTGATGCATCTCCGGATCGCGTTGCTGCTCTTTGTTCTTGGTAGAGCTGGGTGCCTCAATGATGATGGCATCCACCAAAGTGCCTTGGGTCATCATGACGCCTGCTTCGGCCAGCCAGCGATTGATGGTCTTGAACAATTGACGGGCCAGTTGATGCTGCTCGAGCAGGTGGCGGAAATTCATGATGGTGGTGCGATCCGGCAGGGCGCTATCCAGGGATAATCGGGCAAACAGGCGCATGGAGGCGATTTCGTACAGGGCATCTTCCATGGCACCGTCGCTCAGGTTGTACCAATGCTGCATGCAGTGAATACGCAGCATGGTCTCCAGCGGATAGGGCCGTCGGCCATTGCCCGCCTTGGGATAAAACGGCTCGATGACAGCGGTCATATTCTGCCATGGCAGAATATGACCGCTGTCATCGGGCACTGTTGCAAATAGTCGGTGGTGATAAACTTATCATCCCCTTTTGCTGATGGAGCTGCACATGAACCCATTCAAAGGCCGGCATTTTCAGCGTGACATCATTCTGTGGGCCGTACGCTGGTACTGCAAATACGGCATCAGTTACCGTGAGCTGCAGGAGATGCTGGCTGAACGCGGAGTGAATGTCGATCACTCCACGATTTACCGCTGGGTTCAGCGTTATGCGCCTGAAATGGAAAAACGGCTGCGCTGGTACTGGCGTAACCCTTCCGATCTTTGCCCGTGGCACATGGATGAAACCTACGTGAAGGTCAATGGCCGCTGGGCGTATCTGTACCGGGCCGTCGACAGCCGGGGCCGCACTGTCGATTTTTATCTCTCCTCCCGTCGTAACAGCAAAGCTGCATACCGGTTTCTGGGTAAAATCCTCAACAACGTGAAGAAGTGGCAGATCCCGCGATTCATCAACACGGATAAAGCGCCCGCCTATGGTCGCGCGCTTGCTCTGCTCAAACGCGAAGGCCGGTGCCCGTCTGACGTTGAACACCGACAGATTAAGTACCGGAACAACGTGATTGAATGCGATCATGGCAAACTGAAACGGATAATCGGCGCCACGCTGGGATTTAAATCCATGAAGACGGCTTACGCCACCATCAAAGGTATTGAGGTGATGCGTGCACTACGCAAAGGCCAGGCCTCAGCATTTTATTATGGTGATCCCCTGGGCGAAATGCGCCTGGTAAGCAGAGTTTTTGAAATGTAAGGCCTTTGAATAAGACAAAAGGCTGCCTCATCGCTAACTTTGCAACAGTGCCAAAAATCCCACCCTCTGATGCGCTGCTGAAGCATATCGCCAGCAGGCTAAAGCTTACCGGGGATCTCTGGCCCGCTTACCTTTCCGGCAGGGATACGACCCGGCGTGAGCATTTAACCGAACTGTACCGCTATCTTGGCGTAAAGGCGTTCACCGGCAAAATACAGCAAGACTGTATTACACACCTGCTTTCGATGGCGACGCGCACCGATAAAGGTATTCTCCTGGCCGAAGAGTTACTGGTCTGGCTCCGGCAGAACAACGTGATCATCCCCGCGATTGACGTCGTGGAGCGTACCTGTGCGGAGGCCATGGCTGGCGGCGATAAAATCGTATTTCAGACCCTGAATGCCCCGTTAACTCCGGCCCACAGGGATGCCCTGGATCGTTTACTGGAGTCATCAGATAATCAGCCTTCCAGGCTGACATGGCTTCTGCAACCGCCGGGTAAAATCAATGGTAAGAACGTGCTGCAACATCTTGATCGGCTCAGTAGCATTGAATCGCTGGCATTACCTGAAGGTATAGATCGTACCATTCACCAGAACAGGTTGCTGAAACTTGCGCGGGAAGGCCGAAAGATGAGTAGCCGGGATTTGACCCGATTTTCAGCAGCCCGGCGTCATGCGATCCTGGTGTGCGTGCTGGAAGAAGCCAGAGCCACACTGACAGACGAAGTAATTGAGCTGCATGAGCGAATGCTGAACAGCCTTTTCAGCAAAGCCAAAAGAACACAGGCTGAGCGCCTTCAGCAGACCGGAAAGCTGATCCAGTCAAAACTGAGGCAGTATATCGATGTCGGTCAGGCGCTGTCTGATGCCCGTGATTCCGGTGGAGATCCATGGCTCGCAATAGAAAACATACTCCCATGGCATGAATTTGTCGCCAGTCTGGAGGAAACACGCCATCTCGCCAGAAAAAATAATTTTGACCCGCTGCATATTATTACCGAGAAATACAGCACATTACGGAAATATGCCCCGCGCATGTTGTCCGCTTTACAGTTAGTCGCAACCCCGGCCGCGCAACCTCTGGCTGATGCACTGGTTGTGATCAAGGAGATGTACCGGAAGCAGTTACGTAAAGTTCCGGCGGCAGCGCCGCTTGAGTTTGTCCCTGAAAGCTGGCGCAAGGTGGTGATTACACCTGCGGGTATTGACCGGCAGTACTATGAATTTTGTGCGCTCAGCGAGCTTAAGGGGGCGTTGCGCTCCGGGGATATCTGGGTTAAAGGCTCGCGCCGCTACAAAAATTTTGATGATTACCTCATCCCCGAAAAGGACTTTGACAAACTCACGCCGGCCCTGCCACTGCCCGTATCTGCTGATTATCATGAGTACATTACCAGCCGTATGACCCTGCTTCAGTCCAGACTTGAAGAGGTCAATGCCATGGCTGCCCTTGGTGAACTGCCTGATGTGGAAATATCTGACAGGGGCGTAAAAGTCTCTCCGCTGGATAACTGCGTTCCGGCGCAGGTTTCACCGCTGGCAGAGCTGGTTTACAGCATGCTACCGCGACCTAAAATCACGGAAATTCTCGATGAGGTAAACAGCTGGACGACGTTTACCCGACATTTTTCGCATATAAAAAATGACATTACCCGTCCCGATACCCGACTGCTCCTCACCACCATTCTTGCGGATGGCATCAACCTTGGTCTGACCAAAATGGCGGAAGCCTGTCCCGGAAGCACCAAATCATCACTCGAAGATATTCAGGCATGGTACATCCGTGATGAAACTTATTCAGCCGCTCTTGCAGAGCTGGTAAATGCGCAGGGAAAAAGGTCTCTGGCGGCATTCTGGGGAGACGGGACAGCGTCATCATCAGACGGACAAAATTTCAGAACAGGCAGCTCAGGCCGCTACGCAGGGCAGGTTAACCCGAAATATGGGCAGGAGCCTGGACGTCAGTTTTATACCCATATATCGGATCAATACAGCCCGTTTTACACCTGCATAATCAGCCGGGTCAGGGATTCAACCCATGTTCTCGATGGCTTGCTGTACCACGAAAGCGACCTGGAAATCAGGGAGCATTACACCGATACTGCGGGTTTCACCGATCATGTCTTTGCCCTGATGCATCTGCTGGGATTTGCGTTCTGTCCACGAATCAGGGATCTCCACGACAAGAAACTGTTTATCAAAGGGAAAGCAGACCAATACCCGGCGCTTCAGTCACTGATATCAACGACCAGCCTGAATCTGAAAGAGATCGAAATTCACTGGCGTGAAGTGCTGCGTCTGGCAACCTCGATAAAGCAGGGAACCGTGACGGCATCCCTGATGCTGAAAAAGCTTGCCAGCTACCCCAAGCAAAACGGACTTGCCAAAGCATTGAGAGAAATTGGCCGTATTGAACGAACGCTGTTTATGCTCGACTGGTTCCGCGATCCGGCACTGCGTCGGCGTGTACAGGCGGGACTGAATAAAGGAGAAGCCCGTAACGCGCTGGCGCGTGCGGTATTCCTGCACCGGCTGGGTGAAATCAGGGACCGAAAACCGGAAAATCAGAGCTATCGCGCCAGTGGACTAACGCTCCTGACAGCTGCCATATCCCTGTGGAATACCGTCTATATGGAAAGAGCGGTCGATGCGCTGAAGCGTAAAGGGGTGAAGATCAACGAGCAACTGCTGTCGCATTTGTCGCCCTTAGGCTGGGAGCACATCAATCTGACAGGAGATTATATCTGGAAAAGCAACCGGATACCCGCTTCCGGTAAGTTTCGTCGGCTGAGGCCAGCTAAAGTAGAAAGGTCAAAAAACAACCTTAACGAATGGAAGGGACTTCCCCTGATTATGCGCCTGATTAACTCTTGTGCAATTATGGGGTACACATCGTCCCGGAGGAATTCGTTATGACTATCACGACTGTCGGTATCGATCTTGCTAAAAATGTGTTTGCTGTTCACGGTGTTGATCAAAATGGTAGAACTGTTCTGGTTAAGCCTAAAGTATCGCGTGCTGCACTTCCTGAGTTAATTGCAAGTTTGCCTCCCTGTGTTATCGGGATGGAAGCATGCTCCGGGGCTCACTACTGGGCAAGATTGTTTCGGCAGTATGGTCATGAGCCACGTCTGATGGCTGCTAAGTTTGTATCGCCTTATCGTATGGCCGGAAAATCAGGAAAAAATGATGCAGCTGATGCTCAGGCTATCTGTGAAGCTGTTCGTCGTCCGCATATGCGGTTCGTACCAGTGAAAGACGAAAGCCAGCAGGCCATGCAGTGTTTACATCGTACCCGTCAGGGTTTTATCGAAGAGAAAACAGCAACGTATAATCGTCTGCGAGGATTGATATCTGAATTCGGTGTCATCGCGCCACAAAGTGCTGATGCCCTGCGCCACATGGTTTCTGTGCAGAAGAGCTCTTTACCGCTTCAGGTTCAGCAATGTGTTGATGATTTGATGGAACACGTTGATCGCATTGAAGCTAACATCACTGAATATGACCGAATTTTGTCCCACATAGCCAAAACAGATCATCGCAGTCAGCGGCTGATGGAGCTAAAGGGCGTTGGTCCCACAACGGCCTGTGCACTGGTCGCCAGTATCGGTAATGCACATGATTTTAAAAATGGACGTCAACTGGCAGCTCGGCTGGGGCTGACGCCATCACAATACAGCAGCGGGGGAAAGTCGAAACTCGGCAGGATCACAAAAGCCGGTGATTCGTATCTGCGAACGCTTCTGGTTCAGGGGGCTCGTTCAGTGCTTATTGGCGCCGGGAAAAGGACTGACTCATTCAGCCGTTGGGTTTGTATGTTGGTTGAGCGCAGAGGGTACTGGCGGGCTGTTGTGGCCATCGCCGCCAAAAATGCGCGGCTGTGTTGGGCATCACTACATTACGGTGATGATTTCCGGCTGTACTCAGTCAACTAAAGCTCGAAGCTGTATAACCATCTGACCTGCAATTCGTTGATGATAAAGGGTTAGACCCCGTGAGGCCTATCTGGCTATTGTACAGGATATACGTATCCGCTTAACGAACAAGAACCTCACGCGCGTCTTTCATCAGGGCCCGAATCGATGACGATTCATCATGGCCGTTTATAGTACCGCAGTCTCTCCCCTTTATTTTTACTGAAGAGCAGACAGAAACCATAAATACCGGCTTTGACATGCCGGGGAAGTCCTTATAGTACAATAATTTTCGATATCCAAACTGACCCCAAGTAAGGACGGTCGCGCCTGTGGTGGTTTTATCTCCGTGGAGCGCCTGGCCCCGGCCATAATTGTTAGTTCGATACCCCATGAGTCACGCCTCCGGGTATTGCCAGAAAGTCGGGGGCTTCAGCCATACCTTTGCGCGATAACAGCACTAATCTGTCCTGCGGGGTCGAGACAATTTCATCCCCGTTATCCAGTACGCTGCCCACCAGCGCGAGCCCTTTCTCGAAGTGTGTAGCTTTCTGGCCAGCGCTTGAAACAATCCGTGCAGATGAACCATCGGTATAAGTGACTGCATCACCCTCCACTGCGATTTTGACCATTTGACCGTTGCCTAGATCCATAACCCTGGCGCTATCAACAGCGGTTACGACACCACCTCGCGCAGTCAGGCTTCCCTCGACCGCAACACGCCAGATTGCTGTTACCGGGTGTTGGCGATCCCTTTCAGCGTTCTGCTCAATAATTTGTCGAGCATCCACATCCATTGCGGCCAGATCAGCGTCAGAGAAAGGGGATTTGTCAAAGTCGGCCAGCATTTGTTGAGTTGCTTCATTTGTAAACTGCTTCATCGTTATTACTCCTTATAAAATGTACGGATAAATTCCGAATTGTATACGAAGTAAGCACGAGTAAATTCTGAAAATGAACTGAGGAATCATATGGTTGCAATTTGTTATGTGCAGTTACCCACTTCTGGACAAGTGATAAGAAAAACCTGAAGAGTGATAGCGGAAAATAACTTTCGGAAAAGGAGGTGCGAAAATTCCTGGCTCCTGTCTATAATACTGTATGGATATACAGCACCACGAAGAGCAGAGCATTATGAAACTTATCCCAGTGACACAACAATCACCAGGCCAATTCCCGTTGTTCGTTGAGCCTGTCAGCGCAGGTTTCCCTTCAGTCGCTTCCGATTATGTTGATGAATTTATTGATCTAAATACTCACCTCATCAAACATCCATCTGCAACCTACTTCTTACGAGTAACAGGTTCATCGATGGTAGAGGCACGTATTCACGAAGGCGATCTGGTCATCGTGGATAGCTCACTTGAGGCGAAAGAGGGGGATATTGTGATTGCGACCGTTGATGGTGATTTCACCATTAAGCGGTTGCAGCTAAGCCCGGCTCCCGCGCTACTGCCAATGAATAGCCGGATGTCACCGATCTATCTGAAAGAAGGCGAAGAACTGGCCATTTTTGGCGTGGTGACCTTCATCGTGTACAAGGCCTTGTGATGTTCTGCCTGGTGGATTGCAACTCATTTTACGCCTCCTGCGAGAGAGTCTTTCGGCCCGATCTGGTGAACAAGCCAATTGTATGCCTTTCGAACAATGATGGCATGGTCGTGGCACGTTCAGCGGAAGCTAAAAAATTAGGTATCCAGAATGGTGACGTGTACTTCCAGAAGAAAGCATTCTTTGAAGCTAACGGTGTACATGTTTTCAGTTCTAACTATGCCTTGTACGCGGAGATCTCCCGTAGGGTGTGTGAGACATTATTTAAATTCTCCAGTAATACTGAGGTCTACAGTATTGATGAAGTTTTCCTTTCGTTTGAAGGAATGCAGAAAAATTATAATTTTGATGACTATGGAAGAGAAATAAAGAAAACCGTATTAAAGAGCACCCATATACCCGTGGGGGTGGGCATATCGACAACTAAAACTTTGGCAAAACTAGCAAATAAAGCTGCAAAAACATGGACTAAAACAGGCGGAGTGGTTGATCTCAGCAGTCCAGAAAGACAACGTAAATTATTGCCATATATTGACGTAAGCGATGTCTGGGGGGTGGGCCGGAGATATGCCACCAGACTGAACAGCATGGGCATCAGGACTGCTCTCGATCTGGCCAATGCGCCAACATCGCTTATCCGTAACACATTTGGAGTCGTACTGGAGCGAACGCAGCGCGAATTGAATGGCGAGTCCTGCATAGCCCTGGAAGAGGTGAGGAAGGTTAAGCAGCAGATCATCAGCTCGCGTTCATTCGGCCAGAAAATAGAGCACTACGAAGCAATGCACCAGGCGGTGTGTGAGTATGCCGAACGTGCAGGCGAGAAGCTGCGCGAAGAGAAGCAATACTGTCGCTGCATAACGGTTTTTATTGGCACAAGTTACTATTCGAAAACGGCCCCTTACAGTGGCCAGCAGACAGTCAAGCTGGAAAACCCCACCGCCGATACCCGGGAAATCATTGCGGCTGCGGTCGCAGGGCTCCGGCATATCTGGCAGGAGGGATACCGATACCATAAAGCCGGAGTGATGCTATCTGACTTTTATGATAGCGCCACCAGCCAGCTCGATTTGTTTGGTGAGAACCGACTCTTTGCCAATGGTGAAGCGTTGATGGGCGTGATGGATAGAATTAACCGGTCAGGTCGGGGGAAATTATGGTTTGCGGGCCAGGGCATCGACAAAGACTGGACGATGCGGCGGGAGTTATTGTCACCATCCTATCTCACTAACATTAATGAAATCCCTCGCGTCAGGATTGGCTAATCAGCAGTGAAAACTTCATTCGTCATCGATAAAATTCGTCTGTAAACAAAACGAACTTGATATACTCGGTTTCGCTTGTTATGAGTATGTATGTACATACAGTCCTCCGTGCAGCGGAGGGAGTTTAGAGCCCTTTTTCGGGGATAGAAATGAATATCTCAACAACTTTCCAGACGCTGGAGAGCGAGATCACACAACTTCGTGGAGTGCTGGGTTCCCGGCTTCCGCTCAAGGCGAGTGTCTGCGTCCTGCCAGCCGTTGCTGATGGCGAAGAAGATATGGCCATCGAACACATCATGCCTGAGCTGAAACAGGGACACGATGCTGTCCATGCTGCCTGCGCGGCATACGCTGACCTGCATATCAGGGATGGCTATTCGCAGAAGTCCGCTCGGCGCACTACCGGCGTATTATGGTACGACAATACAGATGCGGAATTCTCTCAGCTGGTTACCCGTTTGGTGACATCCATCAACCAGCATAAAGAGAGCATTCAACGCCACATCATCGAAAACTACGGTGGTGATCGCCGACCGGAATACATGCGCTTCAACGCGCTGCATAGCGCCTGCCCTGGTGTCATGACCCTGCATCTCTATCGGCAGCTGCGTATGTTTGATAATGCTAACGTCAATCTGGTCAGTTTCGGCTGGAGGCAAAAGACGCTTTTTAGCAGGGTTAACAAAATCGAGTTGCTCCAGAAGATGGGCAAGGACATCGAGGAAGATGAAGATAAATCAGTCAGACTCAACTCGTTGATTAAGGCTATTGCGCGTGTACCGGAAGAAAAGCTTCGCTTACGCCGTCCGGTTAAAGTGCATCCAGCTGCAAACATCGCGATGGCTGATCCTGAACACCCCGACCAGATACTGCGTCTTTCTGCCGCTTCATCTATGCCGTTCATTATCATTCAGGATGAGCACGTGAAAATTCGGCCATTGCCAGAGTTCGTGGCCAATGAAGTAAAGCCGAGGAGTAACCGCCTCAAGACAGATGTGATCGGTATATTCCACGGCGAAAGTATCGAAATGATTCTCTGACCACACCGGCCAAAGGACTGGCCGTATTCCCCCCTCATAATTTCGTCACTCGCCGTCCATGCCATACCCTGAAACTAATATTGAAAATTCATTATGTTCAGCAAGGAATGTGGCGTGAAATACTTTGAATGTGCGCTCAGGTTCAGAATCGCCCCAGGTGACGTGTATGGGATCCACCAGCAACTGGATAAGGTAGTCCAGGAACGTTCTGGGTCGCGACTCCCATACACCTTCTACTCTCGCAAACAAAGTGCCTCCGACACCCAGGTTGTTCTGAGAACGGCTGTTGCACTCGGGCTCCCTGGCGAAGTCATGAAGGAAATCATGTTTGTGTCTGGCCAGAAAATTCGAATCTGCGGCTCGCTGGCCACTATTCGACGCGAGGAAGCTGGAGGCCGGAAAAGAGAGATTTGTCCACCTGCCCATGAACTCCCGGATTATATCCACTATCACCTGGAACGGGCCGGAGTGATCTGTGGACGGTTACGTATCGTTCGAAGCACCAAGTTCCATATTATTAAGCCCGGGAGCGTTGGCCGTACATCCCACAAGATCATTGTACCGATGAGCCAGTACGATGCTGAATGCGTGATTGAAGATGTCGGCGCACTTGAACAGGCATACGCTTTCGGGATCGGCAGAAAGCGGATATTCGGCTTTGGCTATATGAACAGCATCGAAGTGCTTTCCTGAACAGGCCATTAAGCATAGTTATTATCTGAATTTCAAACCGACTCGCAAACTTACGGCATTAACACTTCTGATACACCCTTTAAATGCTGTAAACTGTTGTAGCCCTTACTAAATCGTAAGAGTGGGGATTTGCAGCCCCGACTAATGACACGCCGTTCATGTACTTGAACGGTTCGCACTCGCTCGCCTGTTTTTTGTCAATGGTGGGTCGGGGCGTGGGAGCCTTACGGCTCGCCAGTCGTCATTAGCTGGTACTGCAAACCATGTTCCGATTCACCACCAAAGGAAATGGAGATGGAAAAACAGGACTGGCATAAGGCAGACATCATAGCTGCGCTACATAAGAAAGGTTTGTCACTTGCCTCACTGAGTAGGGCTAACGGTCTTTCAAGCAGCACTCTGGCAAATGCACTGACACGTGACTGGCCTAGAGGCGAGATCATCATCGCTAATGCAATTGGTGAAGAACCTCAAGAAATATGGCCAACCCGATATTTTGATAAGGCAGGAATGCCGATCAAGAGAATCATAAGAAAACCGGTTTAAATGAAAAAGGCTGGCATTTTTGCTGGCCTTATATACCTCCTGGCTCTGCTACTGAAACCACTAACACCGATCAAATGGTCATCAGCGAAATACCCCGTTCATTTCTATTGACCTCTTTACCTCCATGTAATCAAATTGATGGAATAATAACGGTTACGAGAGACAAACTGATGACGGTGTTATCTGCCCCTGAAATGCGCTTTGGAACCAAACAGGATGTTCCCTTTATCATAGCGGTGATTCGCGACGGTATGCGGGATGGGTATTTTAACTTTGATGATGATGACGGACTGTCTCAGTTCGAAAGTCAGATCTCAGAAGCCATTGCCAGGCGGGAACGGGGAGAGAATTGCGCCGATTTCTTGTTTGTCTTTGATGCTCAACATAATGGCGCAGCGATAGGTTTTGCCCTACTGACGGGCAAAAATGGTGCAAATGGACTGGCTTCACATCTGGAAATCAGGATGTTTGGTGTTACCAGGAGTCAAAGACAAAAAGGATTTGGGCGCTCCATGTTGCAAAGTATTCTGGATGCTACTCCCGGCCATAAAGTGGAGGCATCCTGTCTTCCTGCATCAGTTGTCATGGCCAGGATGCTGACTAATGCGGGTTTTCACGTCAAAGAGATAAGCCCGTTTGGAAAGCGTACTTTCAGACGCTAATGTAAAATTCAGATAAAAAAACCGGCTGACGAATTCAGTCGGTTTAGTAATCCTGCAAAAGGATGCTGGACAGCGACGGACGACTTCAGAGCTGTGGCAATGGCCCCTGGTTATCTTCAGTCGCAGCCTGGTCTTTATCCGGGGTGGCCGTTGCAGTCCGCGAGGCATCAAATGAGACCGTTGGGTCGCTGAGAGTCAGGATGCCAGTGTCTTCAACTTCTCGCGTTGTCAGCGTAAGCTCAGATTTACTGTCATCACACTTATTCGTTTTCTCCGCCAGTGCCTTGCACCAGATATAACGACCTCTCTGGGCATCAGAGACTGAAGGCTCTCCATATTTCTCGATCGCCGACTTCAGTAAGAGATCAGGGTTGCTGAATGAAAAGCGGATTTTGTAAGCCACCGGCTCAATGGGGTCAACTGCCGTATCGGGGATAAAATAGACCACCGTCTCCTGGTGAGCATCTCCCCAGAAAATACTATTCAATGAGTTGTTACTGTAGCGCTTTTGAATTTCTTCACCAGCAGACTGGCCAAGTTTGTCAGTGATAGCAGTGATCGCTTCAGAAGCTGTCATCCGCAGGCTTACCGGCCCTATAGAAAAAGACATAACATCAAAGCTATTCAGGGGGGTAATGGTGCTTTCTGGAGCGGTAGATGAATCGGGTACGTCATCACTGTACAGACTGTCATCCCCCGGAGAAGGCGTTACAGGTGCTGAATTTTGGATGTCAGGTGTGTAGCTGGGATCGGGAGCGTATAGGCCCATTGTATCATTCTGTACAGCAGAATATACCGAAGCGGTCGGCAGGACGGTAAGGAGCGCAAGGGCGCAGTATCCAAGGTATCTGGTCATATTCACCTCGTCAGTAGCAGTTGTCCTACTGTAACAGCGCGAGGTTTGAGAACATCATGGAAATGGGGTCAAAGCGGGGCGAAAAACAAGCCTGATTCACATGGCTTACGTAGCAGCATGGAGATCTCCTGAAGTCGGAGAAAATGAGTCAGATAACGCGAATATCGAAAATGGAACGAAGTACTTAATTACCTAACAGGAGGTACATGTTAACCTGACGAACATTGCTTACTGCCTATTTGTAGATTCAGGCTACAGGGAGAATCCAAGTGCCAAACTGCATACCCCTTAATCCGGTATTACCTAAAAACTTCGACGATACACCTAATGAAAAGCGCTCAAAGTCTCAGCTTGATGCCTGGTGGGATCATCCATATGGCATTACTTGCCCGGACGGGAAAATCACTGTTCGATGCCTGAATGGAGGAGCTTGGGATCGTTCGACAGTGCTGGGAGTAGCGGACAATTACGAAGAAGCCTGCGAGCTCGCAGAGCGCGAGCAATCAGCATGGGTCAAACGCCGTGCGGAGCCAATATTCTACTATAGCGGTGAAGCTCCATTCAGAGCGATAAGGGATGCACAACGTCCTGATCAGGAGCAGACCTTTGTCGCGTCTTTTGACACGCAAGATGAGCTAATCAGCTGGCTTAATAGTCAGAAAACCAGTTAATACCAAGTCTGGAAGTCTGCTTCTCAACAGACTTCCACATTTGATTATCAAGCTCCCCATAATTTGGGTTCAGTATAAACATTCCATTACGTTCTATTCCCCTCATTACATTCATCTATCCGTAAATTTCGTTAGCCAGCACATCGGGGTGATACTGATGTCAGGTAAACAAAACGGATGCAAAAATGCAGACATGTTCGGAAGTCCTGGCGGTTGAAATATTCAATCAAGTTGGACGTGAGGCAGCTATTGCTCAATATAACTTAATTTGTGAAATAGCCCAGCGACGTTACGAAGACAGCCTGGCCAAATATGGTTCCGTGCCAGCTGGTTTCACCGCGCTCAATTTCCTCCATCCGGCAGAACTTCAGGAGCGTTACATCCTGGGGTTGGGAATTCAGCTTTGTATCGATGAGCAGCATGAAGCCAGGGAACGGGTTTTAGCTCGCTGCCTGGCAAGAAAAAGGGCCGCATAAACAGGTGATAAAACAACTCAGCTATAGCTGAACACGCACTAATTGGCTATGTTAACAAAACGAACAAGGTGGCGATTATGTACAGTGAATCTATCGATCGTGCTATCAGTATCCTCAAGGACGCGGGCGAAAAAATCGGTATGGAACTGGGTAGTAATGTGACATCTCAGGAATCAGAACTGCTTGAGGATGCGCTGGTGGGCCTGACTAAAGTTAAAGGGCAACTCTGCGGTAATCACTCCTTAACTGATGTAAAAGCGGACGTCGTGCCTTTTAGTCTCAGTTCGACGAAGAACGTCGATAGCCCGCATTAATTAACAACCACCAACTGGACGGAAGGGATATGACTGAAGACAACGCCGGTAGTGTTTCTGGAAAAGCACAGAACGCCCCAAAAGCAAATGCCCACCTGGACAGGCTCTTTGATTTCATTGTGACAGAAATCAAAGAGCAGGGTGCAGCACCGTCTTACGAGCAGATCTGTTCTTCTCTGGGGTATTCAAAAGGGCTCGTTTCCCGGCGTATCCGGCAGTTGCATGACCAGGGACGAATCATTATCGATGGTGAAAGAAAGTCTATGACGCTGCGCGTAGCGAAAGGACAAGGTCATGATGACATTGCCGAACTCCCGGACATGACCAGTGACAGGAAAGCAATCATCACGTATGTCAAAAAATACATGAACAGAAATGGTGGCCGTGGGCCATCAGTTCACGCAATAGGGAAAGCGCTCGGCTTCTCGAATAACAAGGCGCGTAGACATGTGGACTATCTCGACGAAGTAGAGAGGGTACGTTACAGCCCTCATCTTAATGAAGTAATCGTTATCAATCAGGGTGATTACGTTAAAATTACCCAGGACAACGATGAACCACCGAGCCCGGCAGAAGGTTAGCCATGATTCGCATATGGAGAGAAGTTGTAAACGTAAAGGTTCAGGACGGGAGCCGTAACGGACGAATCTGGTTTCTTGAACTTTCGTGTGGCCATCATGCTGTCAGACGTATACCTCGATTACGTCTGCATAATCTGACGCAATTCGAACGACTTGAGCCACCAGCTAAATGTCACTGTGTATTGTGTGAAATAGATGCTATTGCAGGACAAAAATAGCAATAAACACAACATAAAAGCCCTCAATTTGTCCCCATTGTTTTTAGCCTGACAGCATTGGTACTGATAGCCTAATCATATTTAAACGCATAACCCTATGGTGGACATATGAAAAAAGCTGTTTTTGGCCTTTTAGCACTATTGCCCTTCATAACCAGCGCAGAATCGATCGATCCGAACGATTTCTATGCTCAGCAGCCTTCTCAAAACTACCAACAACCTGCTGCCAGCGAGCAACAGGACGATGCTGACAATTCCAGTGACCAGACAGCTGCGATCGTATTGAACCTGGAAAGTTACAAACCGCTGGGGAATTTTGTAGTCCCCCAGGGAGTAGAACGCCCATTCATTGGTCTTATTAACAGCAAAATTTTCATACTGTCTGAGCAACCAGATAAACGCTTGGCTGGCCTATGGATAGGTCGTAGTCAGGATGGTCGTGAAGCACTTTGTGGTTACCTGAACAACAGTATGCAGGTCAGAAAATGTTATTACATCTTATATCGTGAGTAAAAAATGGGGCCGTAGCCCCATTTATTTTAATGTTTGAATGAGGGTATAAAGGGTATTACTGGATTTGTTCCTAGCGAAGCTAATTCGTTAGGCGCAAGATAACGTCGCAGTTCAGTAATCAATATATCAACTGATTTATCCCAGCCATCTCTCACAATGTTTAGAATGTGCCGAGCTGGATAATGTGTTAGAAAAGGATGGTTGGGGCCAAATTTATTAAGGTGTTCAATAGTACCTATTGCATCGAGATAATCTGTAACAAGATGGTGTTCTGACTCAAAAATAGCGACAAATTTATAACCATCAGCAGCGTTTACCCACTGGCAAGTACAGTCATTAAGCTGAAATTGATTAGAACGTTTTTCCCCCTTGGGTTTAGGATTGACTCCAATACCAAAAGACAAATACAAACCTTTCCTTCCCCAGAAGGCCGGTCTCTTCAAGTCCTGACCATTGTTTCCTTCGACCTCTCCAAGAATGCCAAACAAAGTAGCTGATTCTTGGTTAGGATTCGTTCTCATACGGAAAAGAATGCATAGATCTGCAAACTTTAAGCTATTATAAACTGAATTATAAAAGACATTCTCATGGCCAAGTAGATAAGGATTATGCTCTACCGCAAAATTAGTGCCACTTCTAAAGTCACGGCAGCTAATGAATACACCAAACTGGCTCATATTAGCGAGGATATCGACATTGCGATAATCAGACAAATTAATAAGTATAGTATTTAAGACTTCTCTACCTTCATAACTCATCAGATAGTGGCAGAGCAAATTTTGTAGACCGAAGTTTCTGAACTGATCTTTAATTAAAGAAAAATATCCTTCACCAGCTAATGAAACTAGGTTTCTCATTGTTGGTGTATGTTTCCCCATGAGAGGGGAATTAAAACGTACCTTCATCCGGTTATTATCATAAAGGGTTTCAATAATTGAGCAAAAGTGCATCGCCCAATACGCGTTGTTATCACCAATTAAACCGGGTTTCACTACAGTAGTTTTAGAAAAATCCATTCTGTCTCCAAAGCAGTAATCAGTCACTCATAACACGATATTTGCAGTGAAAGTTATATCTGTAAGCAAATTTCGTCAGCTGTTAGCGTCGTATTAGGCTTAGTAAAAAGCCGGAGGTAGATATGCCTAAAGACGATGTTGCAACAATCATAATCCAGAATGGGTTGACGCATAAAGTAAATGTGATCTGCAAATTCAGCGCACAAATCGACAATCAAATGTTCTCATTCATCATCCATCGCACATTAAGCGTATGTCGATATGCGCTTGTCTGTAAGGCAACAGGCCAAAGAATTGCAGTTCTTGATACCAGTCGAGTAAAGGCACTTGGTATGGAAGCAGCAGGTAAACTAGCGCTATCAGATCTGGCCTCATCATTAGGCGAGACTAGACTTGCTGCGATTCTGACAAATTCACTTCAGAGCAGGAGCGCGGCAAGTGAGTGATTTAATCGACGATAACTTTATTATTCCTGCACTGAGTAGCATAGCAGGCATCACCACGCCACTATCAGGACAAACGTACAGGAACGCTCCAGATATCGACATATCTTGCTATGACGTGATAATCATTTGCCTTAGCGGCGGAAAAGACTCCATAGCCTGCCTTCTCCACTTAATTGACATCGGGGTCGATCTGTCCAGGGTGGAACTCTGGCATCACGATGTTGATGGCCGCGAGGGAAGTACTTTAATGGACTGGCCATTTATGGCCGACTACAACCGCAAAATAGCTTCAACATTTCAGATACCGTTGATGTTCTCCTGGCTTCAGGGAGGAATGGAAGGTGAGATGCTGAAAGAGAATGGCTACAGTCGCCCGCAATGTATCGAAACCCCAGATGGATTAATAATCGCGGAACGTGATATCCAGCGAAGCACTCCCGCCACGCGACTTCGGTTCCCTCAGCAATCACCAAGCCTTAAAACACGTTGGTGCTCATCAGCACTAAAAATTGATGTTGGTCGGCGAGCACTCACAAATCAGAGACGCTTTGACGGAAAAAAGGTGCTTTTTATTACGGGGGAAAGGAGAGCGGAAAGCTCTAATAGATTCAATTACTTACAACTGGAGCCACATACCAGCAGTTGCAAAAAAAGACAAGTTGATGCCTGGAGGCCAGTACTTGAATGGTCTGAAGAACAAGTCTGGGAGATTTTAGCAAAACATCGTGTTACAGCCCCAGTACCGTATCGTCTTGGATGGGGTCGCAGTTCATGCTTAACGTGTATATACAACAGTGCTCGCATATGGGCAACCATCAAACATTATTTCCCCGAGCGTATTCACGCAATGGCCAACTATGAAAACCGCTTTGGGGTCACTATCAGTCGTAAACGAATAAATGTTCTGGATCTAAGCCAGAATATTTCTCCTATTAATATCACGGATGAGGAAGCGCTGCTGCAAGCGGTAAATCCGGTCTATACATTGCCCGTCATTAACATGTCAAAAGAATGGGTGCTACCTGGTGGGGCGTACAACCGGGAGAAATGCGGGTCAGACTAATTAGCCATCAGCGATTTATAGCTGAGATTTCGTCACCTGAATATTACGTGGAAAATAGATATCAAATAGCAACATTGATACAGGCTTAACCGCCTCTGAAGGAAATATTATGACGATGGTAACGGCCAGAAATTGTACTGAAACACGGTTCAACCAGTTATGGGATGCTCTGCATGAAAAAAGCAGTGCGGAAAACGAATCCTTGTTTCAGCAAGAATTGCATCGCTGCCGCAGTAAACGTCAGCGAAGTAAACTGGCCGGGCGATTCGCCGGTGCCTGGCAAACCTTATTCGATACCTTCTGTGAAGGTCGGGTCTTCTGCTCACTTCTGGACTCGGTTATCCACCAGGAGAGTATCAGCGAATGGCAGGTTGAAGAGTTAATCTCATTCACTTCTGCCCAGATGTCGACTCTATACAAAGGGTAGAGGTAGATATGGGACAAAGAAAATGTGCAGCAGCGTTCCTGCTCGCTGAAGAAATGTACCAGATACCAGCGACCAAATCGGTGATACTTGCCCGGGACCTGGAAGAAAGAGGGTTGTATCTCCGCGCTGCCAGGCAATGGGGAGAGGTCATGTTTGAACATACCCAGTGTACTGAGTACTGATCTTGACCCGCCATTTCCGGACAGCTTTTGTATCTTAAGTTAACGATGCCCGCTGCCGCCGGTATTCTCTCGGAGAGTGATATCCCAGCGCACTATGCGGGTGATTTTCATTGTAATGCGTGAACGCCGCTGCAAGGTTTCGCAGGGCTGTTCTCACATCCGGTTTCGGCATGAACGCGATATAGTCTTCCTTCATCGTCTTCACGAACCGTTCGGCCATGCCATTGCTCTGCGGGCTGCTCACCGCTGTTGTACATGGCTCCAGATTCAGCTCTTTGGCGAACCTCCGCGTTTCATGCGCGGTATATGCTGAACCGTTGTCCGTCAGCCACTGCACCGCTGTGTCGGGCAGCCTGTCGCCGAAGCGCTTTTCCACCGACCTCAGCATCACATCCTGCACGGTCGAACTGTCATAGCCTCCCGTGCTTGCTGCCCAGTCTATGGCCTCACGGTCGCAGCAGTCCAGCGCGAACGTTACCCGCAGTTTTTCGCCGTTGTCGCAGCCGAACTCGAAGCCATCTGAACACCAGCGCATATCGCTTTCTGCCACCGCTATCTTGCCCCTATGTTCACGCTTCGGTTGCTCTGGTTTGTGATGCAACAACAACAGGTTATGCTCGCTCATTATCCTGTAAAGCCGTTTGGCATTCACAGGTGGCTGTCCCTCTGTGCGACGTTGCTTGCGCAGGATGCCCCACACGCGTCGATAACCATAACTCGGCATATCGCTGATAATGTTGAGGATAGCCGACAGTATTTCTGCGTCTGCTTCTTCATTACGCCGGTTACAGCGCCTGTCCTGCCAGTCGGCAGAACGGTTAATCCGCAGTGACAGTTGCGCACGCGACACGCCCATGGTCCGGCTGACCATGGCTATTCCCCGTCCTTTGGCAACAAGGGCGCGTGCGCTATCCATTTTCGCGACTGACCGTACTCCACGGCTTCTTTCAGGATCTCAACTTCCATCGTCTTCTTGCCCAGAAGGCGCTGAAGCTCCCGGACCTGCTTCAGAGCAGCAGTAAGCTCAGAAGCAGGAACGACTTCCTCTCCAGCCGCAACGGCGGTGAGGCTGCCTTCCTGATATTGCTTCTTCCACTTAAACAGCAGGCTGGGCTGGATACCATGCAGGCGGGCGACATGGGAGACATTCATACCCGGCTCCATCGTCTGCTGGATAATGGCGATCTTCTCCTGAGGAGTTTTACGTTTACGGACTTCTTGCCCTAACAGGATCCCGGTCATCTCAAAATTGGTGTTAGTGTTAGACATATATTCAAGCCTATCTCTTATCTGGAGATACAGCTACTGTCTGGTGTTTCAGGGGGCTACATCACAGTGTACTGAGTACATTGTTGAACAACGGGAACGTTGCATTCGGTTATCCAATTCTCGCCATGAAGACCGTATCAGACAGCATGAGCAGGCAAGTGATCTTCAATATATTCACAAGCATATTAATGATGTATACACACGGATGGGACTAAAAGACGATGGTGTCTTTAATACCGCCTGATTTGTCGACCTTTTCCGTTCATTAAAAAATGAAACTGAGGAGAATGAGCGCACTCTTGACTGATTTTGACGGAGGATTACGTAAGTGGTTAAACAAAGTTTATTTGACCTTATAGGAGCTACCACGGGCCCAGAGCGAGATCTGTTGATCGTAAGCCTTCAGTCTCTACATCGTGAACGAGTAAGCTCATACAATGCATTGTGTACAGCCTGCTCAATCTCTGGAGATAAAGTCCCGCCAATGTCTTTATTCGGCATAGACGAGGTTACTGATGCACTACGCCGGTTAGGTGCATTACCGATCAGATAGTTCTTCAAGTAGTCAGGGTGAACAGGTTTGAATTGATACAAACGGCCTATGCTGAAGAGGAACAGAGATAACTGATGAAAACAAACGAAAACCTGCTGAACAGCATTGGAAAAAGTATTCGAATGTGGCGAGATAACTGCTTCCCTCCATTTCAGCGAGCGTATGGAACATGGTTATTGGTTCTGGTTTCGGTTAATGCCGGGATATGGTTTTACATAACCTCTGACTGGTCTGTACAGTTCGTCGGCAATATAGCAGGGCTCTTGGTTTTCCCAATGCTGGGTCGAAAGGTTTTTACAAAACGCGCCAGATCTTGGCAAGAAGAACTGGATATTAAGCTGGCAAAATACAAACCGCATAACATAGCTGCATGGAGGGAGTTGCAGGCTTATGCCTTGGAATCCAATACGCTATCTTCACAAATTGTTGAACGGTGGTATTTCAAAGAGCGGGAATTTATCAAGACGGCCCAAAAAGGGAAGCCGGGTAGTTCTGAACTCAAATTTCTCAAGAATAATACTGGATCAAAGCCTTAAGGAATCTGAGAGCCGGTGCGTAATGCAGAACCCACAGCCGAAGGGTTTTGGGAGTTAAACTGATACAGCTTTTACCGTGAGGTGGGATTTATGTCGAATGTCTTGCAGAAAGAAAACATCATCATGTCTCTGCCTCATCGTGACTGGAGTTGTGAAGTCATCGAGTGCCGATTAAAAGTGTGCCCCGTACCTGACGAACTCGACAGGGGGAATAACATCTTTTTCATCGTGGAAGACCTTTACCAGCTACGCGAGAACAGTGAATCACTTAACGTGCTTGGACAAATTCTGGCGAAACGTTTCCCACACATACCACCAAAAAGAATGCACCTTGTGCTGCACCGACGTGATGTGCAGAAAGCTCATGGAGTAGCCATCCACCTCTACCGCTTCATGCGTAGCGAGAAAGAAAATAACCGTAGTATTTTCATTGGTCGTAACCCTACTGAAGTTTCCCAGAAGACGGCATACGCCTCGATGTGCATTTTCTGACCACCAGCTGTTGAATCGTCACAATAGCCGACATAGTCGGCTATTTTTTTACGCTAAGAAAAACCATTTATGCCCACAAATTGCGGTTGAAAAAGCTATTTATTTTTGGGTGCAAAACGTCCTCATTCTCACTGTAACAATAAATTTCAACATGTGATTATAGTGAGAGTCGAAGCTGAAACATGAATGGTGGCTACATATGCATGATCTCCAGAATTCGTTAACTAGCAAAAATACCAACATTATCCGTGCTGAATTTGAAAATATGCTTTCTGCGCGTGGAACATCTATCGTGCGTTTTGATACCAACGCAGGGGCGAACAGCGGCGAGTATATAGGAAAAGGAATTCAACGTGAGTGGGTTGGGTATTTGCTAAACCATACGAGTTCTGGCCATACGGTCAAGGCATTTGAACCGGTGTATTCTATTCCTTTAAAAATCAGGCCAGACCTTCAATCCAGAAATATTGCAGACCACCAGACTAAAGTAAAAAAGTTATTTGAAAGTTATGATGAAGCGTATCTTACAGCCGCTATAGACTCAGAAGAGTATTGCAAGCCATTCTGGGTTTATCAGAATGCAGATGACGGTCATTACTCGATCAGTACTCGCGGTTTCAAAAATGCAAATGCACCTGCAAGCATTCCGAGCGATAATCGCATTGATATCGCTCAGATGAAAATGGGATATCCCATGCTCGATTATTGCCATAACATTATACCGTCCTCAGTCGTGCGATTAGGATTTAATGGGCGAGTGTTTACGCAAGGTAAGTATTATTACACCAATGAAGAGGTTTTCAGTTGGTTGTCCCGGAACCCGGATAGCGCAGTTTTCATTACGTTCCCAAAAGTTAACCAGACTGATAGATCTGAATTGATGTCAATTATGAAACGAGAATTCCTGAATTCGTGGGGTTTATTCTCATATTATCGCTGGCTGGGACGCAGCACCGCATTACTGGCATTGAGCCCGGTCAGTTCTAATGCTTCTGTTAAGTTAAGAAGTAGCAATGCACACTTCTTCAAAAATGCAATGCTGGCTGTTAACACGATCATTCCTAAAGGTAACGGAATTTCGTAATCGGAATAGTTACCGTTAGAGTGATTTAAAGATCGATTCATTCTGGAAATTGAACGAAGAAAATTTAATGGGAGTAACTATGACTGCACTACGCCGTATCTCAACAGAACCAAGCTGGACTCCAGTTGGCATCCGGGGCGAAGGGTTACCGACTAAAGCAGGTGTATACCGTTTTATTGTTCCCCGGGAAGCCGATAGCTCAGAACATATTGAGTTTCTGGCGTTAGTGCGCTGGCGTAAACACGGTGTTCATCAACTGTTATTTCCCACCTTTGAATACATCGTATGCGACGAGAATATCGTGCTCCCAGAAGGCACATGCTGGCGTGAACGCGAACCGTGGGATCCAGATACGCTGGGGGAAACCGAGTTCATCATCGTTCCTGAAATGAGCGCGGGTGCTCAACGCTGTCCGTTCTGCAAAGAAGTTCCGCGCATCGTTGGTGATAAATACAACTTTGAGTATAAGGAAAACTACATCACGAAAATGCCTCACCGGTTTAACCGCCTGTGGTTCAGCTGCTGTAAATGGGTTGCTCCTGTGCCCACTTCTGGGATTCAGTCACTGATTACGGCCTGGAACAAAATGCTCGGGTCATCCCGGTAGGAGTAATGATGAAATGTGCGTACCTACGAAAGTTTCTGATCATTGCTTTCATAACCGGCATTAGCGGATGCCAGAGTCTCGGAATAGGGTTAAGCCTGGATGAGCGCTACCAGAAGGCTTATCAGAAAGTACTGGCTGACCCTAATGACGATAACATTAAGACTTTCATGAAACTCAGCCAGGAAAAAGGCGAAAGAGACATGCAAGAGGCAAATTCGAAAGCCGCAGCCGACACTCGTGAAAGCGATAAGGGGTTTACTGAGTATTTTAAATCATATGGCAACGATGGATTTAAGCGGGCCAGACAATAAGAAAGAGGTCATATGTCATTACAGCAATCGCATGAAAATCTGGAGTTCCTGAAGGGGGCGGTCTGGTGCGCCGCAAAACTCGTTCAGGAAATTGGCGATTCAAAAGGTGCAGCTATTCTTATCACAAACTTGCCGGTTGGAATTTTCCCTCAATGTAGCGAAAGGGATTTATTTGTTCTGAGGCAATATGTCAGGAAAGATCTGCCACTTGGTATTGATGCCGAATATAGCGATATCAGGCCGGTCTTAATTGATTATCTGGGAGAGCCAGTAGACCTTCCTGAGTGTGAACTGGATAATTATGAACCGGCTCCTGGTGAAATGCTCCGCTGGGGAGTAACTGGAGATCTCAGTTCCGGGACACGATGTGTGCTGGTGGATAATCTTGCTTATCTCGCTGAAGCAATTGGTATCAGCAACGCACTAAGGCAACAGGCCGCAGAGTCAATCCAGCGCACCCTGTGATTAGTGAGTCGCCCCGAATTTCGTAAGCAGCATAAATGCCCTTAATCTTTATCCTACATATTTCAGGTTGTTGGGGTTTACCATGTACAAAGACCATTTTCCACAAGCGTGTCCTTCATCGATAAAAGAGGGCCAGTCATGCTGGCGGGTATTTATTGATATGGACGTAGACAACCCGTCGAAAATAAAAACCAGCGTCGAATTAATAGAAGTTGGCGTAAAAACAATTCGAATGAAAAAGAATGCGGCAGAAGGCAGTGAAAAAACTGTTTTTCTTGTGGATAAAATCCCTGGAATCACATTTATCAAAATTCGGCCTAGCGACAAAAAGCCAAGCGTCTGGAATACAAGCATCAGCAGTTTCTATAAACATGACGTGGAAATCGGGAAAACATTCCCCGTTGGTATCAGAACGACTAAAAGCGCTGCGTTTCGTACAGCAACAAAAAAAGTTGAACAGAGTATGCAAGAATACACTGATACTATAGCTAAGCTTGAAAACGACTATGTTAAGAATGAGACGGAGATTGCTGAGTACAAAAATGAACTCGCTGCTTACCAAACAATACTCCAAACCCTAAAACGTATGGCAAAAAGGCATCTCAAGCAATAATACATTTCGTCTCTTTTCAGGTAAACAAAATGGAAACACAATGTATTTTCATTGCAGGTTTCAAAAATTGTTTCACTCTGGGCCATACATGTTTAGTATGGGGACATAACAAAGAGAACGCTGGCGAGTACGCTGGCATAAAGATCACCTTTCCCGGCCTGGCCGGGATTTTTTTTGTCTGATGTGCCGTCCTTCTCACCACAAACTTAATATCCTGACTATTTTTATGGATGTGCAGTGCAATTATTTAACGAATTACCATTCGTCACCAGACCGGACAGGCTGATAATAATGTCATCCGATACAGAGCTGGGGAGGGTGTATGACTAATCGTGGCTATAGCAAAGTAATTATCGAAGGTACTGTAGGCCGTGAGCCTGAAATCCGACAACACCCTACCCACGGCATCTACGCAAAGATTTATGTAACAACATCTGAGTCCTCAATGGAGGATAAATCTGGTCTGGAGAAAATTACGGAAGAACACTATCAGATCATTTTGCTTGGTCAATTTGCTGATGTGGCCCGCAATCATCTTCATGTCGGGACAGGAGTGTACCTGGAGGCCCAATTGCGTACCCGCCTAATCAAGGAGGATGGTAAAGAACGCTTCTTTATGGACGTACTTGTCAACCCCGTGAAGGGGCATGTTCTTCGCAAAGTCAATGTAGGCGGTAATAAACTGGTGAGTCGTCACCTCCAGCAGAACCGTGGGCAGGATCACCGGCAGAATACCAGTTATAGCCGCAGGCCACAAAACACGAACGCGAGGCCAGCAACACCACGCAACTCGCCCCCAACAATGGAAAATTATTATTTGGGAAATCAGGATGAAGTTCCAGGAAGCACTGGTGCTTATGGAACTGAGATAGCCTTTTAATGATTAGCAGCATATCTGTTTTAATTTGTATCATAACTAATGGGGAATTATTGCCGTGAATGAATTCAATAACGCACTCCAGACGATACTGGAAAATGGGTCTATGTCATATGGCCAGGCTGCTATTTATGCCGGTGGTGCAATTTGCGTTGCGGCCCTTTTTTCGGCGATACTCAGAAGTGGACTACTGGTAATTTTGGGAATTGTCTCAGGCTTTTATCTGTTCAGTCTCAACACTCCAGACAGTACACTGGCGTATACTGCTGCTGCCTCAGACCGTCTCATCGAGCAGGTTAAAGCTGTCGGTGGATGCGCCACTAGACACATTGAGGATGCGCAAACTCTGGGTATCATCATAAAAAATGGCGATGTTATCGAGATAGCAAAGCAGTGCGGTATTATAAAATAATAACCGTAGCATATTATGATTGATGAATGCCTGAATGGTAATCTGCTCGCGGATTACCATTATTTTTTGAGATGTCTTATAGAACTTATCTAAAATTACATACGACTGTCATGACAGTATAAGGTCTTTATGAAAAACGTCGTCAAAACTTTACTACCCTCAGTGAACACTGGTGATCAAGACGAAAGCGTAAAATCGGATACGCTGACTGGCACTACTAAACCCTGCGACCACGGACTGGTTCATAATCATCTTTTAGGGCAGGAGGCCTGTTACTATGCCAAACACTAACGACTCGCTGACAGGACTCAACGTCGAGCTCGTTGGTGCATCGAAACAAGAGTTTACTCTCCTCACTGAAAACCATCTGATGCGCCGCATCATAGTGGCTTTATCTGAGTTAATGCGTAACGCGGAAGGCGTGATGATTGATTCTCATGTTTACCCATGGGATCAAGTTCTCCCTGCTGCGATGGACATTCCATCATCCAACGCTTCTGATGAAGAGATACAGAACTGGATGATCAGTGCCTGTAAGGAGTGGCAGTGCGAATACAATCGCCGGGTTCAGTCGTTTACCGCATCAGAAGTAAAAAGCAAAAGCGACACCGAGAACGATAACCTATTCCTGCTGAATATCACCAACCTAGCCCATATGCTGATTGACCGGTTACTGCCGTTTGTCAGTATCGAGGAGATTAATCATGAGGATCCAGATTTACTCCCCCAAGTTATTGATATCGTGAATTATATGGTTGGTGTTATAAATGGTACAACCAGCACACAACAAGTCAGACAAGAATTGTTTACTGCCGGTGCTGATGACGCAGTATTTGCACTCAAACTAAAGCACAAAGAGCTAACCAGCCGGGGTGAAGATGCTGGATGGCTTGAAGAGGCAATGAAGATAATCGAAGAAAACAAACGCCAATCCATCGACTTTATGCAGCGCAGCTAATCGTTCCCATAATAAAAGGGTAATGCTATGAGTAAACATCTGTACTGTATTAAGGGTGTTTTAAAACCCAGGAAATTTTCTGTAAGTCTGATAAGAAATAAACTTAGCTCATTTGGTTTAAGGGGAAGTACTCTTCGTAGCGAAACCGCTCGCATTCTTGCCGGGCCAATAGATGGTATTAAGGGTACGTATCCCTTCGGCTGGTCAGAAGAACATTTTGACCGCAGGATGAAACGCATATTCATTCGCGCCGGTAATGCTTCCAGACTTTCTGATAATCGTCCATTTGCATTAAAACGACGCAGCGCTTTAACTATCAGTAAAAAGTATCTTTCTGTGTAACCACCAGCAGACGAGTTTTACTCGTCTGCCTGGCCCCATGCCTCTAATCTTCGCACCCGAAATGAAGTTGCCTGGAGTTCTCCTGATGAAGTTAACTCAAATGAAACTGTAAGATCGTTTTTGTTCCGGTACTTCCATACATAGCCATTTTGCTGCAATGTTTTGAGTGACTTACGTAGGTTGGGCTCAGCTACATCCTGGCTGTCTGGAACAGAGTTAATAAACCCCAGCAACCTGGTGAATGGCACTATCGCAGTGCCTTTTTCTTTGCACAAAAGAAGAAGTACCAACGCATCCTTCTGAATACGGGAAAAGCGCTCCAGGCGATGTTCAGTACCATCTCCCTGCATATTGGCATTGTTCATAATCAACCTAATCATATGGGATATGATTAAGGTTAAAAAACACCCCCCGTTTTGTCACCCTTTTTTTTTCTTACTCACCACTTAAAGCAGTAAGCTCAGTTCGATAAATCTGAATTAAATAAGGCGAGGTTATATGAAAACGAAATTATTGCTGGCGCTAATTGCGGGATCGACTTTCTGCATCAATATTGCTGAAGCCAATATTCCTCTTAGAGCAGATGGAAGTCCGGCAGCGGGGCAGACACCAACTCAGTTCATTCAGCTTAAAAATGAATGTCCTGAATGCGTCATGGTCGCAACTGATGTAGTAAAGATGCGTAGCGATAGCTGTAAACAGCAGGCATCCATCGATTCTACAATCCTACAGGATCCTGTTTACGCATATCTCAACAGTATCCGTCTGGTAGTTGCCGGGAATGGTGGTTATGCAAGTCCAATCTATACATCCGCCCGTCAGGTCGTAGCGTCAAACATCAATTGCAGTGATGCAAACGACTGGGTAGCGAGAAGTAAAACGGTAATGGATAACACCTTCAAAACGCCGTAAACAATCCCTGAATATTTCGTTGCAGTAATGCTATCCCGTAGTATGACGTTAAAGGCGGAGCTTTGAATCGGGAAAAAATAACTACTGCACTTAGAGGTATTTATATGGGTCGTCACTTTACTGGTCTGATTGATAGTTCGCAGCAAAATTTTACAATGCCAATCCGTCCGTATGGACGGAGCCGCATGGCTGCAAAATTAAAAGGAATCTCCCGATTGAAAAAATCTGAAAAGCATGACGATGAATATCCTGATGAACTCTGGAAATTTATGAGTCCTTCAGAGAAAGCTAAATTTCTGGTCGCGGATGTATTTTCACGCAGTAGTAAAGACTCTTCCGCCATTCAACCGGGAGAACATAAGCAAAAGGAGCATGATAATGAGCACTGATAATTTACTAGCAGAACTCACTTCAAAAACAGGCCTGACAGAAACGGAACTTAATCGGCAGGCATTGATTATCGGTTTGATGGCATTGTGCCACCCGGATGCTATTGCCGGTGATTTGGTGAGCGCGGCACTTACGGGGTCATACTCAGATAGTACTGATAAACTACTTACCCGTGGTGATAACGCATCAGACAGTGTGTTGATGTCCATGCGTATCTTACTTCACCGGTTGAGTAAGTATGAAGGGTCTGATGGCAAAGTAGGTCAGATCAATAAAATGATGCACCGACTCGGCTACTTTAAGGCATCCGATGTGTTACGCGAGGCTCAATAAAGAGGCTCAATTTATGTTCACCATGACGAATTTCGCGTCCAATATTCTTGACATGGTTTTTCTATCAGAAATGGAAGGGGAACTCATTTATATAAAAGCGCTTAGCGGCGTTACTGGTTACGTTCCTCAGATCCATCTTTTCCGCCTCCAGCTTATCGCATTTGATATAGGTTGGTACTACGAGTACAGATTGAATTCAGGCAACCTCATTATAAAGGAAATTGTTGAGGCCATCACATCTCTTGGATGTGCTTTAAATGAATACCAATGGCAGTTCGCGTTTGAATTAGGTTATCGCCGTCACCACAAATAAACTTCATTTTTTCATAATTTGCTATTCGTCACTTGATTGACCGGGGGTACGATTAATTTAACACGGATAATTATGGGAGACAGTAAAATGACAGACGCATCTACAATAGACGCAGTTCAACCAAAGGCAAGACGCTTATCATTTAAAGAGCTTCCAGGGTTTGATATTTCTGCTGAAGCACTTCTCAAAATTATCGAAATGCCGTGTATGGTTATTCGCCGGTCTCCTGCAATGAAAGTACTGGAGATGATCACGCTGCGGTTACGTGGGGATTGTCTTTCTGCCCTTGGCATTGACTTAAACTCTGCCCAAATTACCAGTAAAGGGACGGTATCGGGGGGCAATGGTGATATGGACGTATCAGTACCTGCAACACAACTCTTTTCTTTAATCCGCAACATGCGCGGCGAAGATGAAATTAACGTCCGCTTCCATGCGGCAAAAAACCATCTTGTCATTCGCACCGACAAAAACTCCTATAACATCCCGGTTTGCTTAGACCATATACCCGAAATTCAGGCTGAGACGCTGGAACATAATTACAGCGTTTACTTTCCAACGCAGATGCTGAGTCAGATTATCAAGCGTGTCAGCCACGCTGCGGCTCAGAACGATGTCCGCTTTTATATGAATGGGGTCTACCTCGGTATCGATAATGGCCAATTTATTGCTGTAGCCACTGATGGACATCGTATGGCCGTCAGTTCTCATGATATCGACTTCAGCGATGACGTGGGCGATGAGATTCAATCTCCGACAGCTCCTACCTCTATCAGTAACACGAATGCAGGTGTGATTTTACCCAACGGGGTTTTCCCCGTGCTCCATAAAATCCTGAGCGGTAGCCAGGGTCAATTCAAAATTGACTACAGCAACCGTAACCTGACATTTACGCTCGGAAGCCATACAGTCATTTCAAATCTTGTCGATGGCCGTTACCCGGACTGGAAGCGCGTGGCCAGCACGGTAGCCAAAAATACTGAACTGTTTAAGGTTGATCCTTCTGAACTCACCACCGCACTAAAACGCGCAACCCCATTGCTTAAAGAGGGCTCGCCAAACAACACCAGTGTTTGTGTGATGTCATTCAAAGACAACGCCCTACAGCTTAAGTCGCCCGGCTCAAATGCAATCAGTTGCAAAGAGGTGATGGACATTGCGAAAGAGGCAGGCGAGCCCGAAACAATTGTTGATATCGGTATGAATGCCGATTACCTCCTGGAATCACTGGCAAGCCTGGGGGCGTGTTCGGAAGAAGGAGAAGCCGCACAGATTGCTTTGCGTGATACAACGACCGGCATATTGATTTCAGTAAACAAAAACAATTACGACATCATCATGCCTGTCCGTGTCTGACAAAACGCTCTCGTTTTGTCGGCCTTTTCGAAATAGCCAATTTCATGGGCGTGATAACGTTAAAACAAGCTTCCTGACGGGATGGCTATATGCCATCTCGCTCCCATTGGTCGCGATCACTGCGTCCTAATATTCTGGAGCCAGAATGAAATGAAAAGCGTTCTGAAGTGGGTAGGAGCCAAACACAACATTATGGCAAGTCTTAAGCATGTACTACCGAAAGGTGGTCGGCTTATTGAGCCCTTTGGCGGTTCAGGCGCTGTAATGATGAATACGAATTACCCAGAATACATTTTGGCCGATATTAATAGCGACCTGATCGATACATACCAGAGTATTTTTAAGTCGCCTGAAAAGGTACTTTCTGAGCTTAAACGCCTTTACTGTCTCGGGCGTTCTGAGGACGCCTATTATGAGCTGCGAAGCCAGTTCAATAATCATGATAGTGCAAGTGACACTCAAGCTGCTCTGTTTATCTATCTGAATAGGTTTGGCCATCGCGGACTATGCCGATACAACCGGAAAGGCATCTTTAACGTCCCCTGGGGTTATTACGCCAACCCCTATCTCCCAGAGACAGAGTTATACGCAATGGCTGAGAAAATGTCCTCAGCAACTTTACTTTGCGCCAGCTTCCAGACCACGCTATCAATGGCCCGCCCGGGTGATGTGGTGTATTGCGACCCACCATATGTTAATCCCGGCAGATTCACGGCTTACCATGCCAGCGGTTTTACACCCGCTATGCAGATTGAGCTTACCAAACTGCTCCAGTTGCTGCCTGAACGCGGGGTTCATGTCATCGCATCATGCCACGATGCGCCTGATATTCGTGAGCTTTATCAAGCCTTCGCTATTCATGGTGTGACTGCCCGGAGAAGCATATTTAAAGGCAGCGGGGATGGGAAAAAAGCTTCAGAAATCTTCGCGGTCAAATTAGCGGATAACTCGAAAAAGGGAGCTGCGGCATGAAACGCTTCCATTGTTCTGAAAAGCTGCATAACCCAGAGACTGAGAAATTTTGTCAGGATATCGCCGAACAATATCGGACAGCACCTGATATTGCCGTGGCGCAGTTTAAACAAGTGCTGAGCTCTAAGCCTCTAACTTACTGGGAGTGTGTCGTGATCCGCGAGCGTGTCTCTGACCTTATTAAAATTAATCAAGCAACAGCTGAGGGCCACGATGAGCCAATTTAAACCCAAAAGCCTTGTAGTCTACCGCATCCAAAAAGCTCTGGAATTAGACAAGCTGGATGAACAGTTAAGTGAGTTGAAATACACTCCCTGCGGGCCTAATGATATGGCACGGTCAGGATGGATCCCGCCATTGGGTGAAGATGTCGAGCTGTTAAAGCATGAGTCGAATAATCTCATTCTTCTGACTGTTAAGCACGAATCGAAAATACTTCCTCCCGCGACCATCAAAGAAATTGTGCGAACCCGGGTTCAGAAACTGGAGAAAGAGCAAAACCGCAGGCTAAAGAAAATGGAGATCCAGGCCGTCAACGATGCCGTGCTCGCTGAGCTCATACCAAAGGCTTTCAGCAAATACAGCACTACAAACATTTGGGTGGATACTAAATCACGTCTACTGCTTGTTGAGACCACCAGCCATAAAAAAGCAGATGATGTAACAGCTTTGCTACGTAAAACTATTGGCTCACTTCCAATTATCCCATTCACGCTGGAAACGCCGGTAGAACTGACGTTAACAGAGTGGGTCAAAACAGGAAGTCTGCCGCCTGGCCTAGCTTTATGCGACGAAGCCACGCTCAAAGATGTGCTCGAAAACGGGGGGGTCGTTACAACAAAACGCCAGGATTTGATATGTGATGAGATCGCTCATCACATCGAGGCCGGAAAGCTTGTGACAAAGGTTGCACTGGGCTGGATGAACCAGATGTTTTTCATCCTGAATGACAATTTCATCTTTTCACGACTGACCTTTACGGAAGAACTTATTGAACAGAACGATGACATTTCGCCAGAAGATCACGCCCAAAGATTTGATGCCGATTTCGTTTTGTTTACCTCTGTTGTTATGGAGGTTCTGGACACAATGATAAAAGCCCTCGGGGGTGAAAGCCCAGGACTCATCACAACGCCGTCAGACGAACAACAAGGTGTCGCGGCAGAAGCCAAACAACCAGAAAAAACCTTCCATTAAAGGGCTGAGAGATGATTACAGCTACAGAACTCCAAGAGTTATCACGCCAGGTTGAAAATGCTAACATTGCCCGAGCCCTGGCAGTTAAAGAGTTGGTTAAAGAGACAAGAGATCGTCAGTTTTCATTGTGGGCGCTATTTATTGGTCTCTTCAGAGAGACACCGGCGCGAAAAAAGCTGAACGAATGTGAATTGCATCTTAACCTGCTGCTGCCAAAATGCAGGAGCATCTTTCTTCAATACGTAGTTATGTCCTCGTTGGAAGAAATTTCGAAATCACCAGATTGTGAGATTTATCAGCATCTAGTCAACTGCTGGAAAGAAGCTCAGATAAAATATAACGAGTCAGGCAGACGACTCAAACTTGCAGAAAATGCCCGTGAACTATTAAAAACAGCAAAGGATGAATGTAATAGTGCTTCCACAACTGAATTTCTGGATATGGTTACTACCAGTAAAGCAATATCCATACTTTCAGCAATAGACACATCCTCTGCGAGTAGTTCGTTAAAGAGAGCTATGGGTGCGCTTAAGCGATTAGCAGATGAAATGCCTGCCCGGCAATCACCTATTGATTCAAATTTACCAGATGACACGCTTGATCTGTTTGTCGATCTGACTATAAATCCTGTTATCGATATTCTCTCCTGGTTAAATATTGAAAAGCTGGATAATGCCGAAGTGCAGTGCAGCAAAGCCTTAAAGAAACTTCAGACGTTATTAGGACAACTGGGTGCTGAGCATGATTTGAGAACTAAGGATTATCAATCTCAATTAGATACGCTTAAGAGAATTGAACAACCATACATCAAAAAGGTGATGCGGCATATACCCGAAAATATGAAGTTCAAGGAGCCTGAGTATCTCCAGACTATAGGAATGAACCCATGACTCTAAAATATATAATCGCTCTCGCAATATTTCTGACATTTGTGTGCTTTGCAGCTTTCATACTTATCTACGCGAGTCGAACAAAACGAGAACAACAACAAACTCAGCAACCTTTGGACGAGCATGATCAGCAGGCAGATATTAATGCCGATGCCGACGAGAACGCCGCACTTGATGGGTTGAGCGAGTACTTCATCAAAAAAAATTCGATATTGCCAAAAGTCCTGATGGATCTTTATGTGCGCTTGAGTGCGGTGTTCAATGGTCAGTACATTATCGCACCCCAGGTGCTTGCCCGGGACTTAGTAGAGCTGGAGCTCGAAGATGAACCGGTTGCCCCGGTTGACGTACTTCAGGCGCAACAGTACGCAGATGAATTCGTGTTCGATTTTGTTCTCTCCGATGCGCATACCGGGGAACTAGTGCTAGCAATGATCAATGAAGATGCTATCAGCGCTCAGCCTGAAGGAGAGTTCATTATTGCCCTTTTTAAAAGAACTCACATTCCTGTCTTTCGCTATGAAACGTTGTCAGGCTTGGACGATAACGCCCTGGCAGTCAACATCGCTGAATCAATAGACGATGGCCGATTCTCTTAGTTCCACAAGGAATTTATTATGTCTCTGTCAAAAAAACAAAGAATAGTACTGAGGGCTAAATTTGGTGGTCGATGTGCATATTGTGGCGAGGTACTGAAAGAAAAAGGTTGGCACGCTGATCACGTAGAACCTGTGCTAAGGAAATCCGTCCAGGATATGCAAGCTGCGGCCAGAGGGAAATTTAAGCTTAAGGCTACCGGTGAAGTGTTTAATGAAAGTGCCAACTGCTTAGAAAATCTTTTCCCAGCCTGTGCGCCCTGCAATCTGCTCAAAACAACATATTCACTGGAAATGTTCCGCAAACAAATAAGTTTACAGGTTGAAAGGGCACGGAAGAGTAGTATGAATTTCAGAACGGCAGAAAGATTCGGCCAGATAAGCATTGTAGAGAAACCCATTGTTTTCTGGTTTGAACAGTATTCAGAGAAAAATGGTGCTATCAAATAAACGACTAATTTAACATTATCATGGCGCGTATCGCGCACTGCTTCGTCAAATATTCAGCCGTGATAATATTGTTTAGTAGGCCCATTACGGAGCGTATATGACTAATCATACAAACTGGACTGGAGACCTGACCGAAGGCGCAACTATATTTGTAGCCACACCAGATGGCCAGCTCAGCAAATGTAGAGTCGAGTCCGTTCGAGACCGACATTTCTCGGTCGAGGGTATTGAACGTGAATTCGATAAGTTGAATGCCTGCTCAGTTGATGGGTTACTACACTCTTACCCCGACGATTTCGAGTCGAGGGAGTTATTTGGTCTGTGCCAGCAAAAAAACAGGCTCAAGTCTCTGCAAATTGATTCATTATCGTTACAGCAAGTCCAGTACATGCTGGCTGGCCTGGAACTTGCCAGGAAGAGATATGGATACCAGTACCGAGGCAGCAAAGCCGTAGATACCAATCAGAAGGGTAGACTGGCCATGAGCATTGATGATTCGCTTCACCCAATTCAGATCGCTTATATACTGGCAGGTTTAAAATTATCTCTCCTTCAAACAGAGGTGAACCATGACTGCTAACCAACGTAAACGTCCTTCGCGTAACAATCGAGCTGTCCAGTTAACGTCCGAGCAGCTGGTAGAAGCGAAGACGCTTGACCTGAAAGCCCACCATTCGTTTAAAAACCTTATGGGTCTTGCTGCAATCAGTGTCGTGGTGTTTGTCTGTCTTGGCTCCTTGATCCATAAACAACGCTCAGTAATGAACGAATGGGACCTGGGTGAAGTGATCAGAGGCGTTGATTTGAAAGCCGGAACCCTCGCAAAAAACAACTTTTTCATCACCAACAAAGGGCAGTTTGAAGCAAGTGGCGTTACAGTGTCACTTACGGGTACAAAACTGAAATTACAGCAGCATCAGGACGGAAAATATTACGTTTGTAATTCTGCAACAGGTGATTGTGTTCTGGTATCCGATGTACAAGCTGAAAAAATTCGTGACCAGCTGTAGCGAGGGGAAAATATCGGTTACTGTCACCGGTAACCGAAGGAACCTTCGTATATGTCACGACAAGAAGCCGCAACGCAGTTATTTATGTCTGCACCACCAGCAAGTATTGATGTCGTTATTGAGCAGCTGGAAAGGGACGCTCAAGCAGCCGGTATCGATATCCATACAATCTCTGTAATGGCCAGCCTGTTACGTGATCGAATAGAAGCATACAGTGACGTGCTTAAAATCGAGCCTGAGCGGGTGATACACGCACTTGAGGTACTGCGAGGTACGGAAGTGCCGTGGGCTTTTTACACTCCGTCCAGGCTACCTGAGCTTGAAGATGTTCATTGCTGGGAAACTCCTCACGATTTTGACCAAGACCTAGGTGAACACCAGCTGCGGCGCTATATTTGCCCTAAATGCGAGCATGAATCAACCGACCCAATGCGCTGCACGGCTGGCCATGCTCCTGGAGTTAACCAGTATCCTGAAAGCTGTGATGCCACTATCTGGAATTCGCCCGATTCTTGGGATAGTATTAACCCTATAATAAAATTAATTATCAAATCTACGTTCCTGGCTGACCTGACTGTTCATACAATCTTCTATCCGAAAGGGTTGAAGCTTCCTGAAATTCAGGACGTTGAGTAGTCTGCTTCGGGCTCTGTGATCTGATAGTTATATATACCTCATTTAAGACCCCTTACTGGGGTCTCTTTTTTTGGACTTCCGCCGTGCTATGTACTTCACGGTATCCCCAAATATCCCGGCTTATGTAGTTCGTCGATTTGCTTCGTCACCTGCCATACCTGTCTCATAATTTCTCTATTTGGAGAAATCTGATGAACCTACCGACAGCTGTATTAGCGAATAACGATGAAAATGAATCAGACGTCCTCAGCCTTTATGCTAATCCCGTAGACAGTCAAAGTGGCCTCATTGAACATGACGGCTTTCAAAAACTAAATGCCATGCGCGATCTGCTGGTGGAATACAACACAACACTGAAGCACATGCAGGCCATGTATGATGCAGTGATGCGGAACCGGCATGATGAAGCATGGCGCATGTTCTGTGATTCTTGTGACAATTCCATCAAATATACGCTGGCTGTAGAAAATTTGTTCTGTATAGAACGGGCCCGCTGTGCTCTCGATGAAAAGTACTGGCAAAAGCTGCTCGATCTGACCGGCGTAAAACCATTTATGCCCACCGAAAGATACGATGACTGGAACGAAGGATTAAGGGCATGGCGAAAATCATCAGAATCAAATTTTGAGAAGCTTAAGCCTGTACCCTTCAACGAAGAAAGTATCTTTTCTACCGCATTCGCATTGAATGAAGAGAAAAAAGACTACTTCGCCCAGATGGTTCATGGTGTGTTTGAAAAGCTCTCCGCTCTGCATAAGACTAACCGTGCCCAGGGCTTCAGCAACAAACTCATCATAGCCAGCTGCTTACCAAGTAGAGATAACCGCAGATCCTATGACTATCTCAACTATTTTAATGACCTTCGTAAGGTTATTGGACTGATGTATGGACGAAGCGGTGCTGAGGATGTGAATTCGGCTGCGGTCAAAGAGTACATGATGAGTAACCCTGGCGAATGGGTAAGTATTGATAACGATAGTCTTAAAGTGAAGGGGTTTATTAACGGCAATGTGCATATCCTGATTGAGGAGGAAACTTGTGACAATCTCAATCTGGTACTATCCCATTTAATGCCAGGCTGCATTCCTCTCGATCGCCGATACACCACCGGCCATAACTCCGCAAGAACTGTAAAAACCAATGAATATCGGTCGCAGTTGATATCATTCTCTGCTGTTAACTCCTTAATATCATATGCCACTGACCATTTGAACGCGGGCAAACACCTGTCACCGGGGCCGCACACTTTTATCCTGCGGGACAACCAGTCTGTTAGTGAGAAAAAAGAACTGGTGAACATATGGGAGTCATTGGGTGCTGTCAGAAGATATAGAGAAGTATATGACTTTGACTTTAGCCCCGTTGAAGCATTCAAACTTCTGGCATTACATGGTTCTATACCTGACCGCTATACGCACCAGTTCTATGCAACGGTCGGAGAACTCCAGAAACGAGCAATTGATGAATGTATGGTGGCTTCAGGTATGCGTTTGCTGGAACCGAATATCGGTCTTGGTGCGCTACTGAAAGGGTTACCAGAGGGGGTGGATGTTACTGGTTTTGATATACACCCCGCAGCTGTTGCAATTACTGGCCTGCGCTGGAACGTCACCCTTAATGATTTTCTATTGGTCAAGCCTGAAAATACCGGCTTGTTTGAAAGAATTCTGATGAATCCTCCATTTAGTGACTCACGCTGGATTGCACATTTTCAACATGCGATGAGATTCCTGAAACCGGGAGGACGCTTGATAGCAATACTGCCAGGGAGCGCAAAGGAGCATCTTTTAACCCGAGAAGCTGGGCCCGGTTACGACATCAATATTCTGGGTTGCTATGACAACGCCTTTGAAGGAACCGCAGAATCCATAAAACTTTTCTCCGTTGATGCCCATGAATAGTGGGGAAAGGAAGAGCTGGTCGAGTTAATTTCGTCACCCGTAACTGAACAGAAAAAATGAGATAGAGAAAAAGCCGTCAGTTTGTCGATGTTAAATGCTATTCAAATTTTTCAACATGCGACAATTGAGCCAACTACATGAAGAGGAAACACAATGTCAGCATTTCTCATCAATAAATTATCTTTCGAAGATACCAAACAAATAATGTTGTCCTCCATGAAAACAATGGCATCTCTTCATGGTATTTTGGCAATATTCTTGCCGATAATTGCTGGTGGTGGACTCCTGACACTCATCATGAAAAATGTGACAATGGAGGGGCTTGCATTTTTTATCTTACAGCCAGTTGTACTCACCCTCTACCTTACGGCTATCTTATGCCGATATCAAAGCTCAGAGCTAAGATTGAATATCTGGGAAGAACTACGCAACTTTATCGTTGTGTTAGTTTATGCATTATTCCTGACCGTACTAATGATCGTAATATTGTGGTTAGTCAAATTTATGATTGCTTCAGCGGTTGCGGGTGAAACCAACCATGTTGAATATAAACAACCAACATTAACAAGCATTAGTCTGGCTTACTCCAACCTAATAGTGTATTTCAATATGTACGCCCTTGCCACTTTGAGCGTATTTATCGCTACGCCAATGCTCGTTTTATTCATACCAACAGTTACGCGGTGTAAAGGTTCTCTGCTGAAAAGTATACCAGTCATTTGTAAAAGTACTTTTATGAATATTGGGCCGTTGTTCGCATTTTCAGCTATCTCTGGTGTTGTTTTACTTTCGTGGTCATACTTTTCGCTCAGGTATGAATGGTTAATCCCGGCAGCAACTATACCTCTGGCCTACTTATCAATATTGAATTACCAGCTGTCTGAAGCAGCATTGCCTCGTAACCAATAAAAAGGAAACCTGTGATGAGAAAAATAATATTAAATGCGGTTGTTTGTTTATTTGCAATTAATGCATCAAGTTTCGCAATATCAGCGGAAAGCTCTCCATCTCGTGACGAACTGAATGACGTGATGAAAGTTCATGCTTCCGAGATTGCTGCTGTTATCGCATGTAAAGACTACCTCGAAAATGGCGAGGAACGTTTGACTGAAGCGAAATCAAAAGCTGGCCGTGTACTGGGTAAGATGGTAGGCAATCAAGCCAAGGGTAGCGAGTATGCTAGTCGGATTCTGGTAACTGTTAACGAAGCTAAGCCAGATGAGCAACTGAAGGCTGAATTCGACAAGGTCAACCTTGACCACTCAGTCCGCGTTGCAAAATGCGCTCAGCTAGTAGCTGGTAATGCCGCACGTGCGGACGATGCTGATATCAATTATCTGAATTAAGAGGCTAGCAATGGCGAAGATCAGGATCACTCATCGTTATGACATCAATAAAGACATGTTCTATGGCGTAGAAACTAACCAGCCATATGAAAAGGTTGTTCAGAGGTTAGCTTATCTCCAATTGATTCATTCCACGTTGCCTGATTTTCCCTACATGGCTAATTGCCTGGAACAGGCCGATGCAGTAGAACTCTATTGTCGAATCTTTGGTGGTATTCCTTTAAACACAAATCAACATTATACCGCAGAGATTGATTTATATAGAAACTGGGAAATAGATACACGCGAACTCGTTAATGACATTAATTGCCAAAATTCAATTGCCATTTCCGGCTGCGTAGAAAAAATATTTAAATACATTGTTGAAAACTCTGTTCAGATCTATCAGCTCACAAAAGAAGCTTATAAATTAGGGCAGGGCATGACTAATAATGAAAAAGAAGAAATGGCTCTTTTACTGATTTATATGGATTGGCAACTTCAAAGGATGGATCGTGTTTTAATGGGAGAAAAAATTCAAAAGGAATGGGATTGGCACGATTTTGAGGGAAGGTTGATTTCAGACATTTCGTATACACACACCGGACAACCTGACCTATACATCCACAAAGATTAATGTCATTGACGCACAAGCTGAATATATTTCGACCTTGCACAAATAGCAAACAAACACATTAGAAAGAATTAACCATGCATCTATAATGGATTCTGTTAAGCATAAAATATGGGTAGTAATAGATCCGTTATTGAAAATGTAAGACATGCTGGTAGAGTAAAACGAATGATAACCGTTTACCTTCTCTGTTCTGGCGGATGCCAGTTTATGGATGTGCATACTGGAACTATTTGAAATATGTAGGTAGAGGGATCTACTTACTATGTAGTGTGATTAAAAATATTCTGTTTTCTATGTGGTCAAAAAGTTCAGTATGAGTGATATATGATTGATGATTACAAAAGCTTCCTCAAAAACCCCAGGGAATTTACCGGAACTAATTAGTTACTCTCCGTCAGGCAGACTGACCTGCCCCCACGATTAGATACAACACTCAGTTAGTAACGTCGGAATCTTCATTCTCAGAATGACCCTTTCTCCAGCCCGCTGCAAATTCAGACGGTGTCTGATAATTCAGCGTGGAGTGCGGGCGGCATTCGTTATAATCCTGCCGCCAGTCATTAATAATTTTCCTGGCATGAACGATATCGCTGAACCAGTGCTCATTCAAACATTCATCGCGAAATCGTCCGTTAAAGCTCTCAATAAATCCGTTCTGCGTTGGCTTGCCCGGCTGGATTAAGCGCAACTCAACACCATGCTCAAAGGCCCATTGATCCAGTGCACGGCAAGTGAACTCCGGCCCCTGGTCAGTTCTTATCGTCGCCGGATAGCCTCGAAACAGTGCAATGCTGTCCAGAATACGCGTGACCTGAACGCCTGAAATCCCAAATGTAGATTCAATTGGTCAACGCAACAGTTATGTGAAAACATGGGGTTGCGGAGGTTTTTTGAATGAGACGAACATTTACAGCAGAGGAAAAAGCCTCTGTTTTTGAACTATGGAAGAACGGAACAGGCTTCAGTGAAATAGCGAATATCCTGGGTTCAAAACCCGGAACGATCTTCACTATGTTAAGGGATACTGGCGGCATAAAACCCCATGAGCGTAAGCGGGCTGTAGCTCACCTGACACTGTCTGAGCGCGAGGAGATACGAGCTGGTTTGTCAGCCAAAATGAGCATTCGTGCGATAGCTACTGCGCTGAATCGCAGTCCTTCGACGATCTCACGTGAAGTTCAGCGTAATCGGGGCAGACGCTATTACAAAGCTGTTGATGCTAATAACCGAGCCAACAGAATGGCGAAAAGGCCAAAACCGTGCTTACTGGATCAAAATTTGCCATTGCGAAAGCTTGTTCTGGAAAAGCTGGAGATGAAATGGTCTCCAGAGCAAATATCAGGATGGTTAAGGCGAACAAAACCACGTCAAAAAACGCTGCGAATATCACCTGAGACAATTTATAAAACGCTGTACTTTCGTAGCCGTGAAGCGCTACACCACCTGAATATACAGCATCTGCGACGGTCGCATAGCCTTCGCCATGGCAGGCGTCATACCCGCAAAGGCGAAAGAGGTACGATTAACATAGTGAACGGAACACCAATTCACGAACGTTCCCGAAATATCGATAACAGACGCTCTCTGGGGCATTGGGAGGGCGATTTAGTCTCAGGTACAAAAAACTCTCATATAGCCACACTTGTAGACCGAAAATCACGTTATACGATCATCCTTAGACTCAGGGGCAAAGATTCTGTCTCAGTAAATCAGGCTCTTACCGACAAATTCCTGAGTTTACCGTCAGAACTCAGAAAATCACTGACATGGGACAGAGGAATGGAACTGGCCAGACATCTAGAATTTACTGTCAGCACCGGCGTTAAAGTTTACTTCTGCGATCCTCAGAGTCCTTGGCAGCGGGGAACAAATGAGAACACAAATGGGCTAATTCGGCAGTACTTTCCTAAAAAGACATGTCTTGCCCAATATACTCAACATGAACTAGATCTGGTTGCTGCTCAGCTAAACAACAGACCGAGAAAGACACTGAAGTTCAAAACACCGAAAGAGATAATTGAAAGGGGTGTTGCATTGACAGATTGAATCTACAGCGGCTTTTTTTAATATGTCCCGTTCGTCGGTAACCCGCTTCAGCTCTTTCTGGAGACGGCGGATCTCGGCCTGAGCATCTGACTCTTCTTTATTAGTGGAAGAATCTGGACCGTACTTCTTTATCCAGGCGTAAAGGCTGTGGGTGGTGATATCGAGACGTGTTGCAACGCTGGCAACAGAATAACCGCGATCAACAACCTGTTTGACTGCTTCAATTTTAAACTCTTCGGGATAACGCTTACCGCTCATGGGCACCTCTCTTTAAGCCATCTTAAATGACTCTGAGGTGTCTGTTAAACCCGTGGCGATTCAAAATGAACCAGTGCCACCAGACTAAATTGTGACAATCGATAGCCAATACTGCAAGAGAACCTAAGAATAAAAGGTATCGCTATATGACAGCTCAGTCGGTAAAATCGAGGAAACCATGTCGGATCACCATTGTAGTTTCTGGTTAGTTCAATAATGAGGTATCCCCAATGACATCCATTCTGCTTACTTCTGATTCTGTTGATGGGTACACTTTTTGTATTTCTACTGATGGTAATGGATGTAAGCTGTCAGTCAGGCCAGAATACCGGCGCAATGGCACACAAACTTATGATGGCTGGTTTCCCAGATACTACTCAAAGCCTCAGTATGCTAAAGCAGCGTTAACAAGGTTCCTTGGAGAATCTGTTAACTGGTCACCACGGACGGGGCTCAGTTAGTCACAGGATACGTAACAGCCTGAGTCCGAGGATACCAACAAGTCAAGAGAACCCCCTGATAAACCCTTAACAATCAACACCTTACCTTGGTGCGCTTAATGAACCTTATGTTGAATTATGGTTAAGTAGTCGATTTTATGGTTGGAAGTGCCTGTTTGCAGTAAAATGCAGTTCATTACCTTTAACCACTGGAACTAGACATGGCTAATGAAGATCTCCCCTCTGGGTGCAAACGCTGTAAAGGATGCAATCAGGTTAAACCCTTCGAAGAATTCGGTAAGGAACTTAAGGGTAAGTTTGGCCTTAAAAGTAAATGCAAGTTGTGCATTAGCGATAAAAACAGAAATTATGCTGCCGGTTCCGGTGCAGGTGTAAAACTCCAAAACAATAAAAAATACCAGACCGAGCATAAGAGTGAACTGGCAGAAAAGATGAGAGTAAGACGGGCAAAGAAAAAATTTGGAGATAACTATGAAGCATATCTAGCATCTTTAGAAAGGATTAAAAACCTCTGATAATTACATAACAACCTTAGCCAATAAGACACAAAGATTATGTATTGTTGCTTTTATTTCAAAGCATCAACTTTATTGAAAAGTTACGCTATACACTGTGCAATTTATTATGCTGATTTAATTTGGTGATTATATGAGTTGTCATGACAGAGACATCAATAAGATCCTTCAATCATTCACTCACTTAATGGTTGAAGCAAAAAAAAGCATCTTTCATTCAAAATCAATGAAGGTTCAAGGTCTTCAGTTAGTAGATGAGTTATACATCCGTGCCCGGACGGGAAAAATGTCATACCTCGGTTCGTCGGTACTGGTAGTCGCAACCATTTCAGTGAAGACCCCAGGCAAAGGATTTTTCAGACAGTTACTCTCGAAATTAAAAGAAGCAGCTGAGACAAATAACTACATCTTAAAGGTTGAGAATGTCATCAGCACCGAACTTAGGGAGTTTCTTATCAGAGAGGGTTTTTCATTTCCTGGTGAACGGTGGATGTGCGGTTCCGGCTACTGGGCTCCATCATCACTTAGGCTTAATGACCAATTAAGCACCCTCCCCGTCTAATATGAGGCCGTAAATGTTCATAACCCCTGAAGTTGCTTATGTCTGCGAGCTGTTACATAAATATGATGTACTTCCACTCGAATGTGATGGTCATACTATGGTTGTAAGTTGCCTGCTAGATAGATTCTGTATACCGCACCAGCGCATCGTTGGAGAAGTAACGTTGGCTGGAACTGGCCAGATAATTCGACCTCATCTGTGGATAGAGTATGACGAATACATAATAGATTACCGCCTCCGCATGTGGGCAAGGAAAACCGAAGATAATGTTAGTCTAGTGCCTCATGGCATCTTTATCGAAGATAAAAGTCAGGCAATTTACACTGCTCAAAGAATTGCAAATAAAGCCATGATATCAGACTCGATAATTGATTTTATGACAGATGGGTTATGGACTAAGATTCTCCTAGAAATCCCTGGTAAAAAAAGAATTACATAAAGCAGGAGGATTAAGTTTGTTCATAAAGTTTTTCTTCACTGACACTCAAAGCAAAGATGTCTTTTTCCAAGCACCAATCTTAGAAAATATTTGCTTTTCTACTGACTCAAGTTGGTTCATTAAAAGATGATAGTCAGGAGTCTCAGCTCCAATGTTCCCTTCCCACTTTAGAATCAATTCACTTACCTTCCCTTTTAATGTTGCAAGGAGAACAAGCTGTTTCTTCGCGAATACAATCTCTTCCTGATGTATGTTTTTCTTTGCCATTGTAGTGTAGGTTCCATATCCATGTTGATTTATGTTAAGGATTACATTTTATTAACAATATTTTTATTGATTGTAAACACAAATCTCAATGGAATAGCATGAATTAAAGTCATCACGACCATTTTACCTAGTAGTATCAGCATGATAGTAAGTGAAATCAGATTATAAAAAGCAGATAGTCATATCGAACAAAAAGATAATTGAAATAAAACAAAAAACCATCACTGTTAAGTGATGGTTAATGATTTCAATATGGAATTATTTAGTAATCAAACAAAATAACCAGGATTATTAATCAGATCACTTTGTTGAGTACTATGTGCCATTTCAACAAATTCAGACACGCTTGTAATTTCATTGAGTGTGGTGATTGCGAATAATCGAAAAGAAAACTCTTTATTACCTTTTCTTGGGTAGATGTTCAGGAAAAAATTCAACTTTTGACCAACCGGACACATACTTGAAACCGCAGCATAAGATTGTGTCTGTCTGAGGTACTGAGTGAGGAATTGAGCAAGATCAACACCCTCATCAGACGTTAACGACCTGGATGTCTGAACCTTTAATAACCTTACAAGGTTATCTATGGCGGTCTGAATAGGAAGAAGTTCTATCTGAGGAACCTTCAAAAAATCAGCTATGATAATACCAAGTAACTGGCTCTGATCGTTCATGAAATTATGGATATAAAGAAAGTGTGAGTCACCGAATCTTTCAGCAGAATCATACTTAAAATTCCATTCATTCAATACTGCACTGTACTTCATTTTATTCATGGTTAGCTCCTCTTTATATAAAAAAAGATTAACGCAACATTCATCGGTGACGAAATTCTAAGACCCGTTAATTTCGCCCCCTATTGGGGTCATAAAAAATTGTCACGCTACGGCCTGTCTGGCAGAATCCCCTGAAACCGATTTGCGATAAGTAACCCTGATGAAAAACCTCATTAATGATGTTGCGACTGAAGCACGGGCATTACTGAACGGTATCCTCGCTGACTGTGATACCGATGACACAACGGGCACATGCCTATTTGCCAGTCTGCTATTAGCTCGTCTGGCACATAGCAAAGGGTTATCAGCTGTGATTAGAGGTGGCGATGGGAAATCTGACGGCGGGTTATTCACTATGTATGGCGGGTTCGGTCATTACTGGTGTGAGATCTCCAACAACGATGAATTCCATATTGTTGATATATCGGCAGATCAATTTGGCTTCGAAGGAGTTATCGTTAAGAACATCAAAGAGGTAGAAGGCTGGCCACGTTACATCCCTGGAAACCAGGATGTCGTAAATGCTGGAGTTGAGGAGCTCTTCAACCACGGATACTAAATGGTCGAGTCTAAGTGCGATTTATACACCTCAAAACGCCCCCATTCTCGATTCAAGAATTATTGATTTACAAGTAATATCAGAAATATTTAGTTCACTCTAAGGCAAGTGAATGAAGAAGAAATTACCGTCATGGTCACCAGCTGAAGATCTGAAGCTTATAAAAGGGCTTAAGGATGGTTACTCATTTGCAGCGCTTACGTCCATTCTTGGATACAATGAAAGGATAATCCAGTTAAGATGTATCGAGTTGGATTTATACCTTCTCATAAGAGAAAATCTCTCCGAGCCTAACGAAATTACCCTCAAGCCTAACTCTTCAATCAGAGTGCCACCGGCTGAACCAGCTTCAGGTATAACTCTTAAAACCCTGCTAGATAATGGATGGGTAGCACACTGCATAAATGGTGAAAATGTTCTGTACTCTCCAGAATGGTGGCGAACAAGAAACACAAGCCTGTTAGTACCCGAAGATGAGGATACTGATCAGCTACATAAGAAAACATCTTCACACCTCATTACCGGTAAACCGTGGACTCCTGACGATACTCGGGCCTTACTTAAGGCGATACAACATGGTATCAGTAAAACGGCACTTGCCGAGCTTACCTTAAGAAGCCATCAATCCACTCTTCAGCAACTTATAGAGCTTGGAATGATTACCGTGGGCGCTGAAGACGATTCATCTAGTACGGTTATATGGTTAAATAAAAAAATAAGTTCTGCGAAATTATCAAAAAAACGTTTTCTTGATGTCCTGCCACTAATCGAATTCGGCTGGCACATTGATGGATTCGACCTTACCGCCCCAGATTGGTGGAGCAAGCATATAGTGCTTAATGAAATTATCTATGAAACCGTACCAGATAAAACCATTTCAAATTACCCGGCCAGAACTGACATTGATTGTGATAGTGAAAAACCACAACAAATTAAGGAAAGATCAGTGCCTGAACGGAACCAAAGAGAACCACAAAAACCAGCCAAATGGGTATGTGGAAACTATAAGTTTTTAATTACACTTCTATCTGAGCATCGTTCAATAGAAGTGATTGCCAAGAAAATGAATAGGACAGATGGCGCGATTAGGTCACGTCTACAGCATATCGGTATAACGCGTTACGAGAAACCAACAAAACCTGGTGAAAAAGGAAGTGTCATTAAAGCTACATCAATTTCTACAGATATCTTCAGAAACCAGCCATTTTTTGTGAAGAGATTACTCATAGATGCCGGATGGTCTGAAAAAAACAATGAATTGCATTGCCCGGTCTGGTGGAGCAATTATCCACACAACGTTTAACGGGCTTAGTCACGAACTCTACCCTGGAGAACTATATGTTTGATTATTTTAACAGACCATTTGACACTTTCGACTGGGCGCTGATTATAGGATGCGGAATCCTTTTTGTCGGGCACTTTATCTGGAAAATCTTCTTCAGCGATGAAGGCCGTAGGAAAATTGATAATGAAGCGCCGCCTCCAATCATGACTCAGAAAGTAGATGATGAAACGGATGGTAAATAAGCACACAAAAATAAAACGCCCTTAAGGGCGTTTTATTTTATTTCGACAGATATTTAATATTAGACTCTATCAAATAAGTAAGCCTACGGCCATTTCTAACCGTCAGCAGTATAATCACCACAAAAATTACGGCAAGTATAAAAAATATTAGAGCAGTACTTTTTATAATATATTTAATATAATTGGATTTAAGATCATTTCCCGACTTCCAAGCAGAAAGAGGATTTGAAGCAAGCGCACCAGACTTGTAACCAATGTCATAAATATGGTAATCAATAGCTTTATAAAGTTGTGAATCAAACAGTGTGTTTTTGTCTTTGACACTATCCTCTTTATATTCAGGCATTAACAAAACCAAGTTTCCAAGATGATTTTTATAATTGCTATCAGATACTTTTTCAGCAGTAATTATTACACCTCTGAGTAACAGGCCATCGATATCTCCCAGTTTTTTTGCAGTAGCTGGTTTAGGATCTGCAAGTGCTTTTTCAACTGACTTTCTTAGTAAACTCCCTCTGTCTCCATAGATTTCATACAAAGAGTCCAAGTCTCCAGTTTTCATAGCAGTACTTATTTTGTCGGTATTGTATTTATAATTATGAGGCTCATCACCAAATGCAGCAATAAATAAATTAAACCCTACAAACAATACTATGCAACTTGTCATTATCTCAAGTTGTAAACCATTCCCATTAATAATTGCCCCTAGTATTACAATCAATATACATACACCCACACCAACTCTTCCATATATGGAAATAAATGATCCAATCGTATCAAAAGCATTTTCAGGAACTAACTCATTGGAGCGTAGAATGTTGAATATATCGTCAGAAACCTGTTTGACTTGCTCATCTACTGGCATGTCTGATGGAATACAAAACCATAATATTAGAAATATAATAGCGAAGATTAGAGATATAGCTAAGGTAAAATATATAGCTCTATCACGCTTCCGTCTAATAGCATTCTCAACATCATCATATGGATTACTTTTTCTGATTCTAGCCATAGCACATCCTCTAAATTTAACTATTATTTGGAAGACAGTTCTTTTGCTACCATAAAACGCTTCTCCTTCCATTGCGCTGCGCGAGCTTCAAGCTGGGTATGTTGCGTCTTGGCTCGGTCGTGGATTTTTTTAATTTCTCGACCGGCCTCATTGATCTGGTTTGATATGTAATCAATTGTCTCAACATCATATACAGTACGATTAGCTGTTTTGGCTACACGAATACTGCTCTCTTTTACTAACAAAGCTTGACGTCTGGCTTGTTGATTTACAGAATCACCAATTGCCTGAATCAGTAATGAGCTTTTATCACTCCTTTCGGCCTGGTCAATAATAAGATGGCTGCGTTTAGAAGATGGTATCGTTACTTTAATAATAGTTTCAAACTGGTCTACCATCGAGAGGTTATTGAACTTCATCATTTTCATCATCTTTAGGTCTTCAAATGCCTTTTGTTGTTCCGTGATCATGTCATTTCGACGTTTTGTTATGAGGGCGATTTGATGTTCAATATTCATTGCTTCCATGCTCAGCATGGTATTATCAGGCTGATTTTTTAGTTCCTTACGAATAGAAGCCTGAACTGTTTGTAACTTCTCCAGAATGTAATAGGCAGCTACAATGTTAACCCCTGTATTTTTTACACTAGTTAAAGCTTGGTCATACATTCCATCAATATTTTTATTCATTTCAAACAACCCCTCCGATATGCTTTCGATATCCGAGGTTAAAATATCGATTTGTCCTTTAACTGAATCAAATCTTGACATTGCACTAAAATGAAGACCGATGGCTTTCATTATGAAAGGCCCAACATACGGTATCCGTGACAGTTTCTTTTGAAGATAACTTGGTTCGACTGCATTACTGACTTCACGAGCCAGTGCAACAATCTCATTCAGAGTCTCTCCCTTCTTGCCCTGAGATGATGAGCTGACGCTGAGAAGGAGGTTATCAAGATAATTAATATCAGTAGTGTCCTCCAATCGTCCAAAGTTATGCGCGGCATCAATATCACCAATCTGGAAAGATCTGACTGCATCTTTTATTGATGATTCCATACTTACATCAACAGCATATTTATCAAATTCCTTAGCCACTTTGACATCTAATATATCAATACTATTTATGATCTTTGAATCGCCACGGATAATCTAGACACTTCCGAGCCGTTGATAATACTGGTTTTCATATTCTGTCGGTGACATCTGATCGCTAGAACCATGCCGACGCTTACTGTTATAAAACATTTCGATGTAATCAAAAATATCGCTGCGGGCTTCTTCCCGCGTTCCGTAGATCTTTTTCTTTATCCGTTCGCGTTTCAACAACTGGAAAAAGCTTTCTGCAACCGCATTATCATGGCAGTTACCGCGACGGCTCATGCTGCCCTCCAGGCCGTGTGATTTCAGGAACGACTGCCACTCATGGCTTGTGTACTGACTGCCCTGATCCGAATGAACCAGCACCTGTTTTTGGGGATTACGCCGCCATACAGCCATCAGCAGTGCGTTCAGGACAATGTCCTTTGTCATCCGGGATTGCATGGACCAGCCGATAATTTTGCGTGAGAACAGATCAACAACCACGGCAAGATACAGCCAGCCTTCGTGGGTCCTGATGTAGGTTATGTCCGTTACCCAACGCTCATCCGGAGCATCCGGATTGAACTGTCGCTGGAGCCTGTTGGGCGACACGATACTGGCCTCGCCTTTACGTGCCCGCGGGCTCCGGTATCCGACCTGAGCCTTTATCCCGACACGTTTCATCAGTCGCCAGACCCGGTTCACTCCGCACTGTTGCCCGCTGTCCCGCAGATCCAGATGGATTTTGCGATAACCATAAACGCATCCCGATTCCAGCCAGAACTGTTTAATCTGTCCTGTCAGTCTCAGGTCTGCCTGATGGCGTTGTGAATGCGGCTGCTGAAGCCAGGCGTAAAAACCACTGGGATGAACATCCAGCACCCGACAGAGCAGGCGAACAGGCCAGCAACAGGTGTTGTCACGGATAAAGGCGTACCTCAGTCGGACAGCTTTGCGAAGTACGCCGCTGTAGATTCAATCTGTCAATGCAACACCCCTTTCAATTATCTCTTTCGGTGTTTTGAACTTCAGTGTCTTTCTCGGTCTGTTGTTTAGCTGAGCAGCAACCAGATCTAGTTCATGTTGAGTATATTGGGCAAGACATGTCTTTTTAGGAAAGTACTGCCGAATTAGCCCATTTGTGTTCTCATTTGTTCCCCGCTGCCAAGGACTCTGAGGATCGCAGAAGTAAACTTTAACGCCGGTGCTGACAGTAAATTCTAGATGTCTGGCCAGTTCCATTCCTCTGTCCCATGTCAGTGATTTTCTGAGTTCTGACGGTAAACTCAGGAATTTGTCGGTAAGAGCCTGATTTACTGAGACAGAATCTTTGCCCCTGAGTCTAAGGATGATCGTATAACGTGATTTTCGGTCTACAAGTGTGGCTATATGAGAGTTTTTTGTACCTGAGACTAAATCGCCCTCCCAATGCCCCAGAGAGCGTCTGTTATCGATATTTCGGGAACGTTCGTGAATTGGTGTTCCGTTCACTATGTTAATCGTACCTCTTTCGCCTTTGCGGGTATGACGCCTGCCATGGCGAAGGCTATGCGACCGTCGCAGATGCTGTATATTCAGGTGGTGTAGCGCTTCACGGCTACGAAAGTACAGCGTTTTATAAATTGTCTCAGGTGATATTCGCAGCGTTTTTTGACGTGGTTTTGTTCGCCTTAACCATCCTGATATTTGCTCTGGAGACCATTTCATCTCCAGCTTTTCCAGAACAAGCTTTCGCAATGGCAAATTTTGATCCAGTAAGCACGGTTTTGGCCTTTTCGCCATTCTGTTGGCTCGGTTATTAGCATCAACAGCTTTGTAATAGCGTCTGCCCCGATTACGCTGAACTTCACGTGAGATCGTCGAAGGACTGCGATTCAGCGCAGTAGCTATCGCACGAATGCTCATTTTGGCTGACAAACCAGCTCGTATCTCCTCGCGCTCAGACAGTGTCAGGTGAGCTACAGCCCGCTTACGCTCATGGGGTTTTATGCCGCCAGTATCCCTTAACATAGTGAAGATCGTTCCGGGTTTTGAACCCAGGATATTCGCTATTTCACTGAAGCCTGTTCCGTTCTTCCATAGTTCAAAAACAGAGGCTTTTTCCTCTGCTGTAAATGTTCGTCTCATTCAAAAAACCTCCGCAACCCCATGTTTTCACATAACTGTTGCGTTGACCAATTGAATCTACAGAAGCCAACCTGATCTGTCTTCGCAACCTCGCGGATGTTTATGACGTTGATCATGACGACATCAGTCTTGAAGACGGCTTCGAAGTGAACGGCAATAGCGTTTATCTGCAAGGTATCTACCCGGCGACCTCAGAGCAGGCACTGGTAGTTGATGCGGTATTTAATATGACTTCTGTAGAACCAGTCGCTGAGGCTGTGACCGGCACGGCGGAATCCGCCTGCGGTATCAGCCTGGTCTCTGATAAGGTCTGGCTGGAAAGCTGGTTCGACCTCGAAGACAAATTTGCTGATCAGATGGCCCACGTCGCTGAAGATGACAAGTCTGATACACGCTTCTTGCTCTACCGTGACCAGGTCATCGATGTGCGTGAATGCGAGACATCTTCTGTCCCAGGCTGGGATCTCCAGTTCGGCTTGAGCGGCGGTACGCAGATGCTATTCATTCGCCTTTCTGATGATGGCGATCACGTTGCACTGGGTCTCGAATAACTGCTGCCTGCGCCCGGGCTTGTTTGCCCGGGTTGCTCCCCTCCCCTGAATCAAACCGAGTATCATGACATCATTCTGAGGAGTACCAGACGATGAGCGAAGTAAAGCACTTCAGCATCACGAAAACCGTTGATTTTTACATCAATGAAGCATCCCCGGAAATTATTGCGGGCCGCAGGATCTATCTGGAAACCGTATTGATTCCTCGCCTTCGTACCGGCCTTGCCGTGCTCAATAAGATGGGCCTGACCGAGCGTGAAGATATGGAGCTGCGCGATGTGTACCAGCGTGGCGTGGAATTTTTTGACAAATTGTTCGATGGCCCTGTCCCGCAGGCCAATACCACCACCAGCCACTAATCCGCAAATTTTGTCCTTTTTTTACCCGGCTCTGACTTCGTCACCCGGGTAACCAGTGATTTAATAAGTAAACAAAACGAACATACCAATAATCACTGGGGATGCACCATGTTTAAAAGTCTGTCTGAATTGATGACCAGCGTTGGCAAGACTGATGCGCATAAAGTCTCGATAGTCCAGGTTAAAACCGGTGTCACCTCGTGGGGCCGCAAAAACCAGTCATCCCGGCCTACGGCTGAATACCAGATCTGGATGGATACTCCTGACAACGACAGTCGTATCGTCCTGAAGCTGAATTTCGTGCTGAGTTCCCGCCGTAACCAGCCTGAGAAGAATGCGCCCCTGAATATTGAAATCAGCCAGTACGCTAACTGGGATACGGTGAAACGCGCCTGGGCGGAATGCGCTCCTGAACGCTATATGCGGCTGGAGAATGAAACGACAGATGAGTTTATGTCCACCAGCGGGGTCTGGGAAGAAGCATCCGTCATCACCAATGACATGCAGCCGGATTACCGCTACTTCTATCCAGGCACGTCCTATTACGTGGCAAACGACAGCTACTGAAGCCAGAAAACACACCATATAACCGAGGATCTACCATGACCGACGCTATCCAGACTGCCCCTGAAAGCTTCAGCCTTTCTTCCCTGACCGACCTGTATCGCACAGTGCAGGCAACCGAGTCCCACGCTCTTTCAATGATGCGTGTCCAGAGGGGGATCACCTCCTGGGGGAGCCGTCGTATAACTGACCGCCGAACTGAGGGGTTCACCGTCTTTCTGGATGCGCCGGATAACGCCAGCCGTATTACTGTTAAAACGGAGTTCGTGCTGAATGCAGCAAAGACCGGCCCTGATACGTCTAATGATCTGGTGGTGGAAGCGCGTGAACATTCAGGCTGGGATGAGAGCCGGAATTGTTTCACTGTTACCCGCGAGATCGGCGAACTGCGGGTTAATGCTGGTGGTGAAAATCATGCTGCTACACTTCGTCAGCTGTGGAAGCTGCTTCACGCGCAGGCAAAAGCCTACCAGTCCAGAAATACTGCCGGTAACGCCACCTGGCTTATGTTCTGATAAGCCCCGGGCATGGTAATGTGCGTCACGACATTACGCCGTGGCGCACTACGTTCGTTTAGAAGGAAATGAAGATGAAAATAAGCCAGCTGGAAGTCGGGATGAGTGTCTGGTCGGTTAGCCGGGTAAATATGGGCAACACCACACTTAAAACAGTTGTCGTCCACCCGGTCGTGATTGTCGAAGTCCATGATAACCACGTCATAGCCACCTGGAATGGTAACGCCCCGCGTCGTTTCGGTGAGTCCGTCGTTAAGGGCTGGAAGAAAGAAAAGCCGTTGCTGATCCGTGAAGGTTTCGGGCAAATGCGCCTGGCTACCAGGGAAGAGAAAGCGCTGGCTGGTAAGTAACCCCCTTCGTGACCTGTATGACCCGTGGTGTAATGGCTCCGACAACCTGGCAGTTTTCGCAACGCAACACTCTGCCGCAAATCACCCTCCACGGGGCCAGACAGGGAATACACGATGACCGATGCCATTCTCTCTGAAGAGCTGTACTTCAAATACCTCAACACCTACGAACGCGAAAGCAGGTTTCGCATTGACTCTTTTCGCTTTGATGGCGAGCCTCAGTGGACAACCAAATTCGGTCAAGCTCGCATCCGCCCTTCTCAGGTACGTGTACTGCTCTGCCGCTGCGGGGCAAACAACTGGAAAGACGATGGCAGGTTCGCCAATGAGTACTGCTGCGACAGCTGCGGACAGTTCGTGGAGGTGCTACAGCATAACGACCGTTGATTCGCGTCCCGGGGCCGGAGCTGATGGCTCACTGATAAACCATTTCAGACCGACATATTCATTCTGATAATACCCGACGTATCGCCTTCGTCACCTGCCGGGCCCGTGTTGTACTGGTATCAGTACAACATAAAACGAGATCACGGGGCGCATCATGCAGACACTGACCGACGTATTCAGCGATAAGGCGAATAAAGCCTTTCATTCGATTTTCGCCGATTTCCTGCCCACCAGCGCGGATGGGGTAATCACCTTTACGGTTCGCGGCTATGGCGGAAAAACTGCCTGCATGACCGTCCCCTCTGGAACCCCGGTTTTCGTCTTTGGCACTGAAGAGCTCGCCGACTTCCATCGCTCCGCCGTGGCGGGTGAATTCTACATCGTTGATCACGGTGGTTTCCGCACCCTGAATCAACAGGTAGAACGTGGCCGCGTCCCAGTCATCTACGACATCCTCTGAAGGGATCCGATTATGGCAATCGACACAGTTTACCGCCTGCGGCTCGATTTCGACGTGTATAACGGCGATGTCATCGACACCAAAGAGCAGGAAGACAAAGACCAGATCTCCATTGCGAAAATCACCCAATTTATCTTCGATGCCTCCGTTCGGCTCAAGCTTGATGCCTGCGAAACCAGCGATGGCGGGCCAGCACATGGGCCTTACTGTGTTCTTGAGCACTGCAACCGAGCTGTACTGGAACAGGCCGAAACTGAAATTAAACGCTATGTGAGACGCTTTAAAGGCCATTCACTGGAAGACTGATGAACCCGGTACATCCACCAGCATGAGGATGTACCTGACTTCGATAGCCGCTGCCGGGCTGTGCCTCCTGAGCAGCAGAGGACAAGGTACGGATATGCCAGACAATAAACCCCGGATGACTGCCGCTGAAATGACTGAGCGAGCCTATCACTTCTTCCTGGACGCAAAGGGTCTGTCCCCTCGTGCCGGGCAGGTAGACATGATGGCGTTTTGCAGCGCAGTCGTTAACGCTACCCCCGCTGAGGAGCAGTATCGCGTCGGGGTTATTGAGGCCGGTACGGGGACAGGGAAAACACTCGGGTATTGTCTGCCGCTGATCCCCCTGGCGATGGAAAAGCATAAGACGCTGATCATCTCCACGGCAACCGTTGCGCTTCAGGAACAAATCATCTCCAAGGATCTGCCAGAAATACAGGCGAGAGCGGGCCTGAGCTTCTCCTATGCGATGGCGAAGGGCCGTAGCCGTTACTTCTGCCAGATGCGCTGTGACGTTCATATGGAAAGCGAGATGAATGCCTATGGCTACATCCGCGATGATGTGGAGGATATCAGCAAGGCCTTTGCTGGTGGTCACTGGACAGGAGAGCGTGATTCCTATCCTGATGAGATCAATGAGGCGGTATGGGGTCGGGTCAATGCTATTGGCAGTCAGTGCCCTAAAAAGCGTTGCCCACATTATCACCGTTGTCCGTTCTTCCTCGCCCGCGCCCTGCTGGAGTCGGTGGATGTGGTTATCGCCAACCATGACATCGTATTGTCTGACCTGTCACTGGGAGGCGGTATTATCCTTCCCCCGCAGGAAGAGTCCATTTATGTGTTCGACGAAGGTCACCACGTTCCGCAGAAAGCAATTAACCACTTTGCGACCTCCGCCTCTCTCGATGCCAGCAGGCATTTCATGAGCGAAATCTTCGACATGGTAATGACCATGCCAGAGTCCTACGGCGGGACTATGGAAAAGCACGTGCAGCAGCTGGTGGAGCTTGCGGGCCATGCCGGTGATGAGCTCGGTGAGCTGCGGGGGACACTTTTACGCTCCCTGAACTGGCGAAACGATCACGAAATGCCAAATGGCACGGAATCGGACATCTATCGCTTCCCGGAAGGTTTCGTTCCTGAAGATATTGCGGCCCTGTTTAAGCCTGGGTTAAAGACAGTAAACGAGATGCAGAATATCGTTGTGAAAATGACGGCGATTGTAGATGAGGCCGGGCGGGATATCAGCGAGGAAGAACTGGCCCTTCAAAAGATGGCTGTCGGCGAGCTGGCAAATCGCCTGGCGGGTATGCATCAGGCTCTGGCCTCATACTGCGGGAATAAAACCGTCTCTGGTATGCCTATGGCCCGGTGGATTAACGTCCGTCGTACTAAACGCAGCACCGAAGTGGTGATTAATTGCAGTCCGGTCTATGCGGGCGAACACCTGAAATCCGAGCTCTGGTCGAAGGCTTATGCCACCATTGTGACCTCGGCAACAATCCGCTCCCTTAGCAAGTTTGACGCATTCCTGGAGCAGGCCGGTCTTCCAGTCGATACACCTACCCTGCTGGCCCGCAGCCCGTTTGATTACCAGAACAACGGCGTGTTGTTCATCCCCCGTATGCGCTCGGTTCCGACCAATCATGAAGAACATACGGCGGAGATCATCGAACTCCTTCCCAAACTGGTGCTTCGGCTTCAGGGTTGCCTCGTGCTGTTCGCCTCCCGCAGGCAGATGGAAGAAGTCAGCAAGGCGATGCCTCAACACATTTCACCGCTTCTGCTGATACAGGGGGCACTTCCAAAACGGGAAATACTGCTGCGCCATAAGCTCAGAATCGACCGTGGTGAGCCGAGCATTATCTTTGGTATGGCTTCTTTCAGTGAAGGGGTGGATCTGCCTGGCGTGTACTGCAACAACGTCATCATTGCCAAGCTGCCTTTTAGCGTTCCGACCGACCCGGTGGGCCAGACCCTGACGGAGTGGCTGGAGAAAAACGGGCGTGATGCTTTCCGGGAAATCTCGATACCGGAGGCCTGCCTCAAACTGACCCAGTCCGTTGGTCGGCTTATCCGCACAGAGAGCGATACCGGCGCGGTGACTATCCTGGATAAACGCCTGAAGACAAAAGCCTACGGGAAAGACATCCTCGCATCCCTGCCCCCTTTCAGGCGCGAAATTCGTTAATCAACAGTCGAGAGGTTGCTATGCATAAAATTGAATGCCCACGCTGTCTGGGTGGTAAGGGTGAGATCCGAGCGTTCCGGCACGTTCAAGGCGGTGTGTGTTTTCGCTGCAAGGGCCGGGGGTATGTCGAGGTGAAAACCATCCCGAAGCCTTCTATCCGGTTTGTTGCTATGCAGAAATGGGCAAATCCAGAGGACGTTAACTACAACAATGGGGATTTTATCAGGACGTTCTATTTCAAGGCCCGAAGTCAGGCTGAAGCAACAAAGAAGCTTCAGAAAAAACTCGGCGCGTCAGGTCGTGAGTTTTATGCCACTCCTGCGGATGATGTCCAGCAATAAATGGGGGCGTTTTGTAGTGGTTTATTCACTCTGAAATCTATCACTCTGGTTATGATTGGTTTCGAAACAAATGACAGGTGGTAACACATGAAAAACCAGGCTAAAACACAACATTCTGTTTTTAAGTTCATTCGAGCTGCGATTCCGGTAACAGTTCTATCGGCTATACAGTACGCTGTCATTTCTACATTGCTGGTGGTTGGAAAAATTGACCTTCAATGGTCGGAACTCGCTACATCACTTCCGTTATGTATTATTGCAATATTCTCAACAGCATTTGTATTTTACGACCCAAATGAATATGAGTACTTTCTTTCAGTGCTGGGAATGCTTACCGTTTGGGTTTTAGTGTTTATTGCATCAATACTCCTACTTGTAATCGCGCGAGGTTTTTCCTTCATCACAAGCAATTATGTAACATATGCTGAATTGGCTTCCTATTCCATACAGATAGGAATGATGATTGTATTTTACTTCAAGAGGGATAGTCTTAATCAACAGACCCTATAGATACAGTATTTCGCGATTAATATTATCATTGAACATTAACGCACAAAATTTACCCCCACGTCATACAAGGTTACCGATGCAATGAAAAATAAAATTATCGATGCAAAACTTGCATTTTTTAAAGTAGAGGGAACTCCAAGTACTGGTCACGTTGTGGTTATCGGGAAACCATCATCTGGGAAAAGTTTCTGCCTTACTGATGAAATAACGCGTTTGTTAAAAGCAGGTAAAAACCACGAAAATTAATTTGAATATTGCAAGCGGGGTTTGCTATGACATCAATTATTACCACTTTATATGAAAAACTTTCATTTCGTGTGCTCGCAGTTCCGCTGATTATTTTCAGCATTGAATTTTTGATATGGGCAGTGCTTATTCGAGAAAATGTTATATCCGGGGACTGGCCTTTGTATAGAACTTGTTTGTTCGCTTGTTTTTCCTCGCTGATTATAACTGGATTCACATTCCAGAATCCTGAAGGCAGTGATTTCCTAAAGGCAGCAGCAGGTCTCCTTGGATGTCTGGCCTTGGGGGGATTGATAATTATTATTTATTATATTGGCACTCTCGAATTTCCGATTATCACTGCCAAGATGGTTTGGATTTTCATGATGGCAAGCTTTACGTCTCAGCTTTTCACTTGCCTGATGAAATCGATGACTGATTAATTTGAAGTTCAGCAAAAACAATTGCAGAGCAAAGTTATTTATTCACTCATTTTGCGATCTAAGTATGCTTACGCTGAAGTAACCGAAAAGTACCTTTCTTGAAAAGTTTTTTCGGGATTTTAGGAGAAATGGATAATGGCATTCTCACTTACTTTCCATCAATACATTCTGGAGTAATAACATGTTTACTTTAGTTCTCGTGATTGGGCTTTATTCAAGTGGTCTTAATCCAAGTGGTGTCACCTCTCAGAAAATACCTGACTACAAAACCTATGATGAATGCCAGAGTGCCGCGCCTAAAGCAAAGCGTGGGGAAACTATCACCATCTTAAGTTATTGCATTCCCCAGCCTGCGGATAAGACAAAGGCGTAAAGGCTTCGCTATATGTGAATTATCGAAGGGGTGTCCATTTCATACCCGATTACTTCGTCAATTGTCGACCGGTGGGATAATAGGATTAAAACAGTTTTTAGCTTCACGATATTATGGAGAAACCGCCGTCATGCACCCATTCGATTCGGTCAGAGTAAAACTGAGTTTTGCCGGAAAGCCACCAGCGGCTTTACTGCAAAGCGCCCTATTTCTTGAAAATCAGCGTCCCGAATCCTCCAGTTGGAGCGACCCGGGCACGGCGGGTAATACACTGCTTCGCGACATCCTCCGGTCACAACCGGTTGAACTGAGCACTCTACAAGGCGTGGTTAATCTGACTACTGGCAACCTCGGTAAAGCCGAATGTAGTGAGTTGCTTGCACTGATGGGCCTTCGTAGCTTCGGTGAAGAAGCTGCTGAGTTAATGGTTCGCAATGCGTCAATGGTTTTTGCGAGTGGACAGGCTAATGCAAAGAACCTGATTCGCATGGAAGTCACTAAATCACACCTTACTTCTGATAAGCAGGTCATTGTCAGTACTGAAACCCTTGAGCGGCGTATGTACGTCATGAACAGCAACGGTATCTGCTTCGTCGTTGAGCCTGAGATCTGCCTTGATGCCGAGAAACTGCCGGGCGCGGATTTCTTTATCACTGAAGACGAAATGGATGCTGCGGGCGTGAGCCGCTGGGGTGAAAACGGCAGTCAGCACTGGCGATGCATGGTTACCTGGTTCAATGGCAGTAGCACCATCATGAACGAAATGGGACACATGTACGAGCTCGGTGATGAACCTGAAATTCGGCTCAATAGCTTCGGTGGATAAAGCCCACCAGCGAGGAAATACGATGAGACACGATAACGTCAAGCCCTGCCCTTTCTGCGGTTGTTCATCTATCCGGGTTCGGGAGATTTCGAATAATTTTCGCGCCTGCTGCAATTCCTGTGAGGCCACGGTGGCGTTTCAGGACTCCGAACAAGCCGCTGTGACGCGCTGGAATACCCGCGCTGAAGAGAAACAATCTGGCGGACTCCAGTCAGCATAAATTAAGCCCCGGGCTGCTCTGGGCCTGAATACCGATAAGAGGAAACACCGACATGAAATTTTACATCAGCGACGTTTTATGGAAATCCGGGCAGGCATTCATTTTCTCGTTTGTCACTGCTCCGGCAGTTGCGTTACTGCTCATTCTGTTCTGCACAGTTCTTACCAGTTCACCATCCAAGGTCTTCCTCGATCAGGCCCGTAGTCTGGTTGGAAATGCCACCAGCACCTCGGTCATGGTTTGCCCTGAAGAGAAAGCAGTGTTTGCCGCGTTCCGCTCCTCAGAATGCCAGCGACACGTGGTGAATGCCGATGATGCCATTAAACAATGGGACTCGCTGTTGCTCAAAGGCTACCTGATAGTGGCGGGTATCGCTCTTATCTGCTGGATGGTAAGCGAGGCAGTTAACTACCGCAGAAAGCCGTGGCGCTATGGGATCCGTCCCTCTGATATGACATTTAGCTATACAAAACTCGTGCCGAAAGAATCCGATGATGACGCGGATAAATAACCACTCATTTAGCACGGCAGACAGCCGGTCAATGCCAGCAGCACAGGGGGCAGTATGGGTAGACCTACAGGCAATATCGTCAGACTCACAAAATCAACAGGCCGCAGCAGCGACTTTTTCGGGCCATGTGAGTTGTGTGGAAAACATATGTCAGAAGCATTCCGTACCCGAAAAGCGCGTGAGTGGCAGCGTGAAAATGGCGAACTCTATTACGGCCATGATTCCGCCGTCATGTATGCACATGAAAAATGCATTCTGAATCTGGAAAGCAAATTTACCTCAAATTAACGACTGGTGAGATTTATGAAAATACCTCTGGGTAAGACGTTCCCAATTTTTTTTATCTTATTGGTGGTGGTGCTGGGGGGCGCTATCGCCGAGAAACTGCTATGGGAGGGACACCTCTATCCCGATTTTCTTATCAGTGATGCCTATGTGGCGAAAGATACTCAATTGCAGGCCAGTAACGACACAACACTGTTGAAGCAGTGCTACGCTCAGCACTTAACTGGATGTGAAAAGTATTATAGAAGCTTCAGCCAACTGGAGGTCAGGGGTAACGATCTCAAGTCGCTGTGTAAAGTCCTGACAAATAACACTGATCTGGACGTCTTTCAGAGTGATGCTCAATTGCTGGTTCGTTGCTCACGATGGAATGTTTTCCGTGTAATTCCATTTAAACCTACAGATAACGCAACTGATAAATTTAAGCCAATGGTCGATATGGTTGGGAGCTGGATGGCCTACAACCGGCTCTCAAAAGAGCTACTTCATGAAGATCCGGTCGATATCTTTTTTGTTGGACTGGATGAGGGAAAAAAGCAACTATCCCTGAAATATTGCTTTACCGGGGTTGATCAAATTCCTCCTCAAGTAGCTTTCCAGCGATGTGACACCGAGTCGGATACGACTAAAACCCAGAGTGACAAATCATGATGACATTTCTCGCTAATTTGCATCGCCATACTACGGCCTGCCGCAGCTTCGCATTCTTCACTCTGGTCTCCGGCCCGGCGATTGCTTTATTTATCACGTTCATCTGCATGAACTATTCAGGTTCACCTTCAGCGCATCTGGTTAGTGCAGCCAGGGCTGTCATTGATGGTGCTCCGGTCGGCAAACTAATGGTATGTACCGAAGAGCCACAATCCACGACTCCCCCGACACTTATCGAATCTCCCTGCGTTCGCGAGGCGGTCGATGAATCAATAGTAACCGCGAAGTGGGATTCAAACTTCCGAATGGTTTACGCAATGCTTGCTCTGCTTTCTTCTGTTATCTGGTGTCTAGTGAGCGCCACACGAGCGAACATATTCAAGGACGCTAAACCCCCTACTCGATAAGCCTGTCAATTCTCAAATAAAATGATGAAAAGTTGTGAAATTAAGGAGTGATGATGAACATAAATTACAGTATTAATAACAGTGTGCTCATGATGATGAGTGAGTTTATGATTACAGCTTTTGTAATCGTAATACTTTTTGTGATTGTATTAGTATATAACAAAGCGTTTAAGTCTGAATTAAGCATAAAAATATTTTGTTTTAGTCAGTTAACAGCCATTTTCATTTCCGTATTAGAAATAACAACAAAAAGAACAAATGCTGGAAGTATCAGTATTACATGGAGTGACGGCATCCATCAGTTTTATACTCACGTTTTTCTGGGGTTTGCTTTTTCTTTCTTACTTTTTTTGCTTGGTCTTTATGACTACAAAATGAAAGGCAACAAAGATGGTTTAAAGGATTGCAAAAAACATGTTTTACCGTGTTTCATAGGGAGTTGGTTCGTATTAATAATATTCTTTTTCTCCGCTTCGCCTTTGCGCTATGAGGAGAATTTGATTACGGATGCTCGCGTCGTAGCTTCGGATCCCAATCGAACCACAATTATCTATGCTGATGGGTTCTACTGGCTATTTGATATGGATAGAAATGAATTTGATAAGTCTATATCCAGAGAGATAGTCAGAGGCAACTACAAGATGTTATGTACTTCAGATACACCAGCTACCTGCTGGGCGGGCAGAAAATTCCCCAAAAACACATCACTGGATAAAGTTTTATGAAAGATTGTAACGCTGAGAAATATAGCTATTCATGTCTTTTCGCAGCGGTATTTAGACCAGGTGAAATGCCTGTCATTTCCGCGTTCCGGGCGCGGTATTGGGCTCTAATCATTCGATGGGCATTGCGTTTCGGTTACACCGTTTGCCTGATTGGCAGCACTGGAACCGGAAAAAGTTACCTCATCGAAAGAACGCTACCAGGACGGATCATTGATGCCCGACTGTTACTGGTAAAGAATGATTGGCATGGCCCTGTGCCATTCAGTTTGCGCGGTGCAAAGCCCGGCCCAGTTGGCATTGATGAGTCGTCCAGCTTTTCAGAGGAAACGCTGCGTCAGAACGCGGAGAACCTGAAAGAAAGAGGGGTAGTGTATACAGCACAAAGCATTGATAAAGCAGCTAAAGTTGCAGCCAACCTGCCAAACAGGCGTGTGTTGCTTATCATGATTGGAAAAACGTAGCCTCTGCGGTCTAGGCCATCTGACCTGCTGAACTGACGCAGTAGACTCTCTCGGAGGCAAACAAATTTGCTGGTGGGATAAAATGGGCGCATACTTAAAGCACGTGTAATCGACACGTGCTTTTTTATTGGAGGACACATGCAGGCTACAGCTGCTCGCCAGAAAAAAACCGTCAGTGTCACCCTTGAGCCAATGCTCGTACAGCAGGCAAAAGACGCTGGGATTAACTTGTCCGCCACGCTGGCAGAAGCGCTTCAGAGCAAACTGAAGGCCAGTGCAGCGGAAGAATGGAAACGACAGAATCGTGCTGGTATTCAGGAGTTGAACCGCATCACTGAAGAGCATGGGTTACTGTCTGACGAATACAGGACGTTCTGATAATGCAATATACCGTTTACCGCAATCCCGGCAACAGCCAGGCATACCCTTACCTGCTGGATATACAGAGCGACATCATTGGCGAGTTAAATACCCGCCTGGTGATCCCCCTTCATCGGCTTAAAAAAGGAGCCTCGGCCCCGGTTGCGCGATTAACTCCGGTCATACAGGTGGAAGGGAATGACGTTATCCTGATGACGCATGAAATGGCTTCAGTCCGCGTGAAGCAGCTCGGTCAGGCGGTCATGGACGCATCTCCGTTCCGGCACACTATCAAAAGTGCGGTGGACTTCCTGCTGGATGGTTTCTGACAGAGATAATGAGCGAGAAAATGATGAAGCAAAATGAACTGCTGGAAGTGGCAAAAGCCATGCGCGATTATATTGATGCCCTCCCTACCGATGTCGTTGCAGCATTACCGGTGATGCCGGGATTTGATCGAGACTGGGCCGACGAAGTCATTTACGAAGCCGAATCCGCCAGCAAATAACCCCCCGTCTGCGCCCGTTTCATCTGAATTCGGGCCGTCACAATCTTTCTGATTTTATTGAGAAAACAGCCTCTTTTTGTCCCCTTTTTTCCTTCGTCAGCAGACTCAGTCGTTCGATAATAAAAACAGACCAACACAACCACTGAGGTGTTTCATGTTAGCGATTATCCCGGCAGCAGGCACTGACAAGGTTTTTAAAACCTCCCTCAAACACGTGCTCGATGAGGACTTCCTGTTTGCAATGGCTTCAAAAGCAAGCGCGACGTACATTTCATCCCATATCAGCGATGACGGTGAGGGCACAGTGTTTTTCAGTCTGAGCGACTGGGATAACCTCAAGCCTTCCTTATCGGCTGATGGCTGGGATGGCGATACGATGCCCGGCTTCATTGATTTGCTGGATGCAATCGCAGCGCAGGGCTATAACACCGTCGAATTCCACATTTCTCACCCACTGGTGGTTGGCGCGGTCTGGTTCACCGATGAGTATTACTTCACGGTTACCCCGCTGGCGTATGACCTTGCCACGCTGGATGGTCAGTTTGTTCTGCCGGATGGCTCTTCCTACCGGCTGGATGACCTTGATGAAGTCAGCTATGACGAAATGACCGACTACTTTGACGGCATTATCGAAGTCGATGGCGATACCATGCTGGGTGTAAAGCGTAACGACGATGACACCGTAAACGTCAGCAAAATCGAAAGCTAACCCCTCCTCCCCGGTGTCGGTATCCGCCGCGCCGGGCTATTTTCCTGCCATCATCCTCTGGAGTGTTTCATGAAAGACCGTTTTTATCTGGTCAGCTTGCGTGACACCGTTGGTAGCAATACCGCTTTTCATAGCCATCACGGCAGAGGTTACAGCACCGATCAGCGTAATGCCCGGGTTTACACCCGCGAGGAAGCACAACGCGCATGGAATACGGGACGGGAGTTTGACCTGCCGGTTGATGCCGATGCAGTCGACCGCCATCTCGTGTTTCATGTTGATCATCAGTTTGTACCGGGAAAAACCATTCTCTCCGAAAGCGCCACCAAATATGTCGGCTTCGTTAATGGCCAATGGGACGGAAACGATCTGTTCTGGCTGGCTGATGCGGGTACTACCACGGATTTTTCCCTTGCCAGAGTTTTTGACTCACCACAGGCAGATAGACCTGATGTCGTCTGGTTACCCCATCACATCCCTGACGCTGCAAAGCGCCCTACCTTCAGTGTTGAGCGGATAGACCGCCGTAAAATGACGCAGGGGGCCGGTCTGCTGATGCCTGCCTGGCTGAAACGCCAAAATCGCCGACAGTCAAAGGGGCTGACTCGCTGGAATTGCCCCGGGTGTGGCCGTATTTCATGGCAACAGAATCCGTATGATTTTGATGGTTGCCGGTTCTGCATATAGTCAACTACCGCGAGAGGCCTCTATGTTCCGATTATTACAGAAGTGGTTAGTCAGGTTTACCTGTCAGGACGATATAGATTGTATGTCGACCCGGCGCTCTGCGGGCGAGTTCTGGCTGGAAATAGATGCCCGTCGTCACTGGATTTTCCTGGACATCGACGGTGTACTCCACCGGGCGGAAAACGGGTCACTGGAGTTTATGCCTGTGCTGGATCACGTGCTGACGCAATGCCCGCAGACGGGAATTATCCTTTCCACAAACTGGCGTACCGGCGTACCCCGGGAGATGGTGCTGAGTCATTTCCCTGCGGGTATACGCGATCGGATTGCTGGACTCAATCCCGATCTGGATGGGCTGGTGAATAACCACGTGCGTTATCACGAATGCATGGCGGTCGTTAAACGGTTCGGCCTACAGCATTACACCTTCGTGGACGATACCGCTCGACTCTTTCCAACTGACTGCCCTGCCCTGTTCCTGACTCACCGGCACGAGGGGCTGAATGCAACGCAGGGTAGCGCTTTGATAGACCGGATTCGGTTAATGAAATGACCGGTTTAAGGCTGAATACAAATTATTAATGAGGATGCGTTATGAATGAAATCCCACAATACGTCTATGACCTGATCGGTATTTGCCTCTTTGTTGGAATGTGGGTCGGAGGCGTTCTGCTTATTTGGTTTATTTTCTCTAATGGAGAGAGCGACGAATAGCCAGGCAACTGGCGCAACTGATGTTGCAGGATGGCCCCAACAATATCTTACCTGCTTACGCTCTGATTACCCGCGCAACGCTTCGTCAGAAGCGGAAAGCTGGGATAATGAATATATCCCGTATACACCAGGCTATCCCAATGAAAATTACTGTGTTTACTGCCCCTGATTGTCCGAAATGTCGCATGACGCTTACCCGCTTTTCTCTGGCTGGGGTGGACGTGAATGAGATCCCGCTGGTGGACAACGCAGATCTCGTTCGCCTGACACAAAATACCGGTGCGCCGCTGGTGGTGGTGGTCAACGATTCGGGCCGTGTGACGGGTTGGGGTGGGTTCCGGCCAGATCTTATTGCGACAACTGCCAATGGCTGGAGTGTCGGGTCACTCGATATCCCCCCGTCGCTGGTTAATCACGTCCTTCACTGAGGTAAACGCCATGCACAATATCTCTGTCGAAATCCCTGCGGCCCTCGGCGTACATCCTCCTTCAGGAGCGGATGTCGTGCTTATAGACGATCTGAATAACGCCCTCGCCGGTGCTGGCTTACCGCAACTGAAGATAGAGCCGATAACGTGGACACCGCCATCAGGCCGACCGGTGATCTACCGGTCTGAGGTTCCCGATATCCTGCGCATTGCAGGTATAAACCCTGACACCTCTGACATGGTGAAAACCTTCTGTTCCGGGCCACTGCCGATTGACGATAACGAGCTGGATGCCCTTCTGGAGATGCGCGAACGGGACGGTCATAGCGAAAGCTTCAGGATCGCGCTCTGTGGGGCGCTGGACGCGATTCTCATTCGACTCTACTCAGCAGAGCGTCAGCTTCGTTGAAACGCCAGTAAAGACGCTGGTGGCCTCATATGAGGTATCAATCGGCTCGGTTCCGTCTCAATAATTTAAAGAGAGCACGGTATATGAGTCCTGAAGAAGAAAAAGTGCTGCATCAGCGGCTGATACAGCTTGGCGATATGATGGGGGATGGCCTGCACTATGAGCGCGACGGTCAATGGATCACCCGGGAGTACAAAGCCACGTTGCGGGCGCTGGGGCTTTTGAAGGCTCCCAAGCGTAAGCATAACCCGACCAAAACACTCGCTGTGGATGAGCGAATGGCACAACGTGTGAAGGACGTAGCCTGTACCCAGTGCGCCGGGAAACTGAAACAGGTGCGCTCCGGGTCTCTGAAAGCGCAATGCACCCGGTGCAAAACCAAGTTCACCCTCCTGAAAACCATTAAGTAACTATACCCGCAGCTGGTGGTCACCCCACCAGCATAAAATATACCCGAAACTGTGACACCTGCGCTTGCCTGCCTCAATGTCGTGATAGCTGACAACCCCCACGAAGAAAACAAACCTCACACCTGCGATCGTCGTGATGCAACGATTTTGTCGAGCCAATTATATGAAGAGACTGTTATGAAAGACTTCCATTTCCTGTATGTCGAACTCCTGGTCGAATTGCTTCGACTGGTCAATTTTCTTCTGCCGTTGTGGTTTGGTAGTTGAAAATAGCAGGTAATACCCGGGCAAGACCTTCCCGTTTTTTTAAAATAAAAGGGCGCACATAGCGCCCTGTCAGAAAGGTATTTTGAAGCAGCAGACTACTTACGAAACTCCCATTGTTTAATCAGCTTTTTGACAAACGTCTCGCCATAGATCTCATGTGACTCCATGTATGCACAAAGCTGTATCAGGGTCATCATGCCATCGCGAAGGGTATCGCATGACTCGTTACGGCAATAGGCCGTGAGTTTGTACATATTCGCCCCGCAAACGTCCGGGTTGTAGAGATTAACAATCAGGCTTGCCGCGAATTTCTTTCTCTCTGCGATAGCGCCCAGATAAGCCAGCTCCCTTTTCAGGTCTTCCGGGATAGGTGTGACAGCACACGCTCGCGGGTTCAGGTTTATCTGGATATGGTCAAAGTCGAGTTCCTGCATTGTCCTGGTTCCTTCTGCTGATATTCGGTATCCGTCTGCCGGGCCACACGATTCTGCATGTAATGCCCTTCATATCACCATTGTACCGGATACCTGCAATTTGCCCCGTAACTACCGGTGCTGATGATAAAAAATATCTTTATTTTGCGAACGATATACACCAGTCCGTCCTGATTTCGTCAGCTGAATTGTGCCGGGTAAGCTGGTTGCCATGTGAGTGACCTAATGGAGAACACCATGCAGCACACTGCAACCACACACCCGCAACCGGCTAACACCGTGAGTATCGTCAGTACGACCTACGGTCAGACGCTGGTGGTACTGAACGGGAAATGTCTCTACTGCGCACCACCAGAGCGAGGAGACGAAGCCCGGCAGCTGGCATCAACCACTGCCGGGGCACTCAACGTGCCGGTCGATGTCGTCCACCTCGATACATTTGCTACCGATACAACCGAAAGCCAGCTGATGGCCCGCTTTGAAAACCAGAATGCCGGGCCGTGGTATAGCCATGCGTTTACCATCGCGTTCAGTGTTGAATACCCGGCGAAGAGTAGCGATGACATTCCACCAGCGGAATTACACCGTGCATTGATGAAGCGGGCCAGAGAGTTTACCGGTGATCTGGATGCGCTGGTGGAAGCCTGCGGGGCATCTTATGACAGTTATCAGATGGGGTAACTCCTGCTGGAAATGACCGCATTCTGCTGGCGTTTTCAATGAGATATCGCCAGCCGCTTTGGTAGAGTTTTCCAGATAGCAAGCGAACATCATAGCCAGTGGCAAGAGGTAAACCTATATGAATTCTGTCTGTCTTGATTACGAGAAAGTGGATTTTCTGGCGAATCTCCTGATCCCCACCCTCGCCAGACACCCCATCAGTAACAGTTTCCCGGAGCGCGGCCTCGCACTTAAGGAAAAGCACCCTGAGCTGGTGGGCTGGCCCGAGCGCAAACTGGGTGAAGTGGAAAATTACCAGAATGCACTGTCCAGACAGCTACCGAGCCTGAACAGCATGTCCTTGCCGGAGTTTATCGACTTCATTCTCACCCCGCATGTCGCGGAGTATGTTCTTGAGCAGGTTGGCACTCCGCTTGCTGAAGAAACCATGCAGCTGTTTATGGCGAAAGTGAAGGCATAACGCGGTTTTCAGCCCCATATACTCCAGATCATAACCGGCCTTAATGGTCGGTTTTTTTTGTGAATTTTCTGCCCCGAAAGCCTTCGTCACCTGCGGGGAGCGTGGTTAACTGGTTATGTAAACAAAACGAACAACACACATAACTACAGGGGTCTACCATGTTAAATCCAGCTATCTGCGCCATGTTCATGTTTCAGGGCTTCCAGCATGAAGTCTCCCGTCTGACCGCATTATCAGTGGCTAATCCTATCCCCCTCACCTTCAACTGTGACAGCGTACAGACAATGATCTGTGAAACGCTGGCTGGTGGCGAAATTGAATGTGCTCACTGGATGTTGGATGCCGCAGAGCAGATCTGTAAAGCCTGCGAACCTGCGTATCAGGCATCTGAAGAACCGGGAGTCTGGTACTACGACATTGCTGAACGTCTGGGCGCTGAAGTGGCCTGCCGTTGCGTAAAAGGTGATATCAGCACTGACCAATTGGTCGCTGTTGCAGTTAACCTCACTGAGTCATGGAACACGCTGAGCGAAGACAGCAATCAGGAGCCTGATTGCGGATCATATGAAAATACCGTCAGGACGTTGGTAGAACGTGCTGATACAGCAGAAGCGGCTTGCGTAGAAGCAGTCAGAATCCTTGATGGTGGTGAGCGGCAGGCGTTATCAAAGGCGATAGCAATTCTTCGCCCTGTGGCCGCAACGTTGCAGTAGATAGTGGCAGAACACCAATACACACAACACTCACTACAGGAAAATGACCATGAAACTCACCGTATCGACTCGCCCGGTAAGAATTGAAGGGAATTATGTCTCTGTCGTCTTTAATCGTTCCCATAACTCCATGCCGGAAACAGCAGAGGTTAAAAATGCCGATCAGGCGCGGGCATTCATCAACGATTACATCGCCCGTAATATCAACGAAACGCCGATGCATCTGGTGCTGACAAAAGAGGGCCGGGCATTTGGCGGGTTCGACGCGCTGAATAGTAGCCTTCCGCCCGCGATTGAATCATCAACCCGTTTGTAATGACTGACTGGTGGCGCTCAGTGAGGAGCGTCACCCGGCATCACGGAGGGAGTTGCAAGAGTTCTGATTAGCCTTTCCTGACCCACGCCCAAAGCATCGCACCCGCCAACACCGTCAGCATCAGAGCAAACACGGAACCAACCAGACTCGCATCGCCATTCTTGCCGGAGTAACCGCAGGTTTGAGATGCGTCACCAACTGCCTGACAAATTGAATCGGGATCAAGTCCCCAGTAGACAAAGGCGAACAAGGCAATTACAGAGATAAACGCTTTAGCGACTTTCGCTTTCTGAATCATCAGAGACACCTCAGTTCGTCAATGCCGGGGAGTTGCCTGTGTGTTATTTCAGGCGGGAATCAAACCGGAACGGAATTTTCTTAACCGTAGCCATCAGGTCAAAGAGTTCAGGGTGTGCCGGATTCAGCAAGTAGTTAAATTCAACCGGAGACAACGCACTTGGAATACGCAGCGCGATAGAAGAACCGCTTTCAGCCCAGTTATCACCGTAGAGCGCCAGCTCAGCAGGAGCATCCTCACTCGCCCAGTTATCAGGGAGACGGCTCATGTCGAAGGTCTGGATCTGATCATCCGGTACATCAAGACTCAGCAGTGTAAAGTCGTCCAGTAACTGCGGCGCGTGAATGTGTACCAGCGTTTCAAGCATGGTAAGGCTGGCCGTTTCAGACAGGTAGACCATTGCAGTGCCTACGCTGTTCCAGCGGCCCCCCGTTTCTTTCGCACCCAGACCAGACCACGCAGTCATCAGATAACGGGTCTTGGTCAGTCGGTAAAGGATCACGAGTATACCCCGTGCTCAATACGCGTAATCAGGCGCATCACTTCAAGCGCACCTGTCTCAGAAGAAACAAGCTCTGCCGGTGATTTCCAGCTCAGACCACGGTTCGCTTCGTTCAGCCATTTGTGCGCCGCTTCTTTGTCACCTTCAAACAGCTCTACAGCGCGTTCAATTACGCGGATAATGCGCACCAGACGTTCGCTCTGATCGGCAGTGAAACGGTCTTTGATGCTACGATTAAACGTCGTATTAGGTATACCCGACATTTTGCGCAGCTCAGACGGCGTGATGTTAGCCCATTCAGAAATGTGCTTAGCTACTGTGCCATCGAGACCGTGATTGATTTTATCCATCAGCGCGATACCGTCATTATCCAGCCCAGCAACCTGCCATAAGCAGTGCTGATTCGTTTTGGTAACGTCTGGAGAAAAAACTTTCATCGTCATAACTAGCCCTCCCATTTGGTAATTCAATTATACCATATGGAACACTAACGGCAATCTTTTAACCATCAGACAACCTCAGCGCCCTTCGTCACCAGCCCCACCTGCCAGATAATAGGTCAATAACGACAAAACTATGACAGGGGGCATCATGCCGAATCTCTTACGTTATGACCAACTGGACTCCTCACGTCAGCCAGCAGCGCGGGCATCAGCCGCTAGTGGCGAATTATGGTGTGCCCGCAACAACGTAAAAAAGCAGGCGGCAGCGTCAAAGGCCGCAATTCACCAGGCAATCAATGATCAGCACCGCATTACCCGGCTGCGAAACACCTTTTCGCTCGCGAAGGATATGCGTGAAAAGCCGGTCGTCTGGATTGAAAAGCGCATCCTCGAAAATCTGTGCATGTTCAATGAGCAGGACGATATGTACCTGTTCACGCAGCAGAACTTTGTCAGCAAACTCTGAACCTCCGGCCCGGCTCGTCGGGCCATTAAAAGGAAACCGATATGACAGACTTCATTGATAAACTGGCAGCGAATGGTGTGGCCTTTACCCTTCAGGACGGACGAATCATCGTTGAAGGCGATCTTCGTGTCGGGTTTACGCTTGAGCCAGAAGATCCGGCAATTCCCTGCGACTATATTCCCGCGAATCTGACCGTGACGAACACCCTGACCATTCTGTCGGGCATTCATAGCATCCCTGCCGGGCTGGTGGCCCGCAATCTGTTTATCAGCTACTCTGAGCTGGAATCTCTCCCTGACAACCTGACCATTACCGGTACGCTCATGGCGAATTCTTCACGTCTTAAGTATCTGCCGGAAAATCTGACGGTGGGCCGCGTTCTGGACATCATGTGTACTGATATCGCCTATCTGCCGGATACGCTGAAAGTAGCTGGCAGTATGATGCTGTCAAACACCCGTATTACCACTTTGCCGGATAACCTGCATCTTGAAGAAAATCTGGCCCTCGAAGCCATGCCGTTGCAAGCGTTGCCAAAAAACCTGAAAGTGGGCCACAGCCTGTATCTGGATGCTGTGGCTCTGAAGCGGATCCCTGAGTGTATATCGTGCCCCGTGATTAACCTGGTTAACCCTGGTAATTTTGAAAATGTCGCGTCAGTCACCGGTATCGGCGGAAAGCCTAACCGCCATGTCTATGCGCTACGTACAGCGCTTGGCGTTCGCGTATGCATGTACGATTTGTCTGTAGACCCGGAAATATTTGGTCTGCTGGTACGTGGCATCTATGATGAACCCACGGCTGAACTACTTGATAAGGCCGCACAACAATGTATTCAGCGTCTGGAGGATATGTATGCTTCTGAAAACGCAGTTCGGCACTGACTCGGGTATGATTTATACCCGGAAGGTGTATCTGCATTACACCGACACTGACGGGCATTCACGCAGCAAGCTGATAAAAGGTTACTACTACCCGGGCGAAGTCCCGGTTGAGTCGTTTTCAGAGCGGGCACTTGCTCCTGGTATGCGCCAGCTGTTGAGTTGCCGCTGCGGCGCAATAAACTGGGTCGCAACTGGTGGTATCAACGAATACCAATGCGACTGCTGCGCAAAGGAAATAACCGTTTACTGACGGTCTGCACGGGGATACCGTTCGACCGGCATACCCATGACAATAAGAGCAGGTGCTAAATGACAAAAGAAGAATCACAATTTTATGCTGGTGCAATCTGGGCCGCATCGACCATTTACCGGATGCATTCTGACTCGGTGGTAGCGAAAGATTTTCTCCGTGAAATTAACGATCTGGATGTGGCAGCAAAATGTGGTGCTGAGTACGACGTTCTCCCATTACGCCTGTTTGTTTTGCGCGATTTACCATTGGGCCACGATGCGGATTATGAAGCCATCAGCTTCGGGCCGGTAGACCGTCACGGCAATATCATCTGCGATCACTCTCAGACTTCGGTCACCGATATCTCCGGCCAGCGAGCGTATGGGGTTTATGCCCGCCGTGCGGGTGAGTCGAATCTGACGCTCATCGACAATCTTGATGATGAAGAAGAAGCCGAACCACTGGCGAAGGTGCTGGCTGAACAGCTCCAGCAAATCAAAGAAGGTCGCTACGATATTTAAGCGTTAGACCACGTACTGCTGGTGGCAATACACTGGCGATTAAGGGGGTTAAGTGACTTAAATGATCCACTGACCTGTCTGTGTAAAGCCTGTTTATCCCAAAGCCGTCTGGTTCACCAGGCGGTTTTTTTATGCCCGGAATAGCAAGCACAACACAAAACGAAACCGATATTATCTTTCTGAAAATACAGGGCTTTTTATGCCCTGGTTTTCTTCGTCACCTGAGTCACTCACCAGATACTGGATACAGAAGCCACAACATGTAACCCGTTATCAGGAGCGACCCATGAAAGCACAAGCTGTTCGTAATCACTCTTTTGGCTCACTGAAGCTCAGCGCAAGCAATGCGGCAGCAGCCGCGCTGGCGCACCCGGTAACCCATTTCTTCATGCTGTTCGCCATCGTGATGTACCTGGTCTATGGCGGTGTAGTACTCGGCATTAAGCCGTAGCATTCCCTGTGGCCGGTCGCCCAACCGGCTTTGCCTCCAACCCTTCTGGAGGTAGTTGTTAACTTCCCCGGTAAACCGGGGATTTTTTTACCCGTAGTTCCAGCGTTCGCCACTGGAGCTAAAACCCACCAGAGCGAATTCCGTAACATAAGCGCTTCTTCTACGTCCGATCAGTACCTTACCCTATGAGCAACCCGTCACACTCTGCTAGCCTTCCTCCCGGAATGAACGACACTCTGATGTCCCTATATATCGAACCGGATATGCCTGGTATCGATGATCTCGTTATAACAATTATTCGGCTTCGGCGTGAGGGCTGGACAGCATCTGAACTGACTTTCCGTATACTTTCGTCAGTTGCATATCAGGTGATTCCTCCAGAGGCGTTTACCGACCCTAAGCATCACCTCCTGAAAGAGTATGTCAGTTTGTCCCGTGAGTTCGGCCTAGTAAGCGGGGCAAGACATAATGCTCACCTCCGTGGTGTCATTCGCAGAGGGATAATGTCGGGAATAGATAGAGCAGAGGTAATACGCCGCGTTCTTTTCTCCCCGCACTATTCAGAACATGAGGAAGATAACCAATCTGATTCGTTCCCTCGTTCGTCGTAACAACCGGGTGGCATTAACGCTTTTTCCCCGAATGTTCCGGTACAAAGCCTTTGGCGTGGTTGAAACAGGATCTGGTTATCCGCGACGGCCTGAACATCAGGAATCCAAAGTTTGTCTACTGGCAGGATATCTCAGAGTCCAGGAAGAAATTCGTGCTTCTCAGGCCCGTCTGGCTTTACTAAATACTGAAATCGAAAAGGAGAATGCTCAGGAGTACGCACGTAACAAAATTCCGGCATCACGGTTGGCTCACTTCAGGCTCTGGTTCACTCGCCGATTTGGTAATGACACATCCCGTTTGATTGAGTCCGTGGACACCTACTGCGAGGAGCAGAATCCAGTAATGGATGAGCAACCGGCTGTATTGCCATTACCACGCGGTCACCTCCCCCATGCAGATATCCGTATGCGCTCCCCGAGCTTCCGCCGAGAGGTTAGCGTTCGCGATGTGCATGTCCAGTCTCAGTTCCGTGAGTTGGTGGATAAGAATTTCGGAAGCCTGTGCGCGGTATCGGGCAAACACCTCAACGGTGTGCTGGAGGCAGCACATATTGAACCAACATCCGTAGCAGGCTGCTATAACGCCAGTAACGGCATTTTGCTATCACCAACATTCCACAGGCTGTTTGACACAAACATGATGGGTATTGATCCTGATACACTACAGATTCACTTCGCCAGCGGTATAGAGTTCCCTGAGTATGAAGGGGTCTGTATAAAACCGTTGTTCTACAATCTGGATAAAAACAGGCTCGGGGCAAGATGGCTTGAATTTAAAGTGAAATCACCTGCGGAGTAAGCCCTCTCCCCTCTTCCATCTCCCTGCCCTATCCAATCTATTTATTGGAAAGGCATAGCAGCATGGAGATAAGTAGCACACAAGTAACTCACCGATAATTCACATAAAAACCATATCAAAACAAATCAATCAGTTTATCGCATTTCCTAGCGCACTTTTAATTCACATTTTATGGACTTTTAATCCAATCCTCTCCTGTTCACTTTGAATTTAAGTGATATCAGTGAATGATAAGGTACGAATAATTCACTAAATAACAACTATGTAAATTCAACAGCATAAAAACCAGAGCGCTATCTTCGGACTGGTTCCAGTAATTGATGGTTTGAGTCCGGCCCGCATGTCATACTGATTTATATCTTTCGTGTAGCCCTGCGGTAGGCACGATTTCATCCCAATACATCCAGTGGCATGTGACTATATGATCGACCAAGCAGAGTTAATGAAGAGTGTTTTAGCGGTTCTGCAAGCCAGAAACGTGTCATTATCAGAGAGCCCTACGCGAATTCTGATGATGCTTCCAACACGGTTACGCGTGAATGTCACTGTAATCGATGCTCAAAATGAACCGTTAACCGCGACACTGATGCTGGATCAGGAAGGTCAAGTGACCTGTAAGCTGGCAACAGACCCCGCTGATACCGTCGTTGATATCAGTCGATATAGAGTATGATTTAAATCTTCGCGTTCCAGCCAGCCGTTCCCAGCTTCGTTGTAGAATATTGCAATAAGCCAATCCCCAGCCAGCCCTGTAATGTAACCGAAGAAAATCGTGCGCAATGCGCACGTAAAAATGTCTGCCCGCCACGCGGGCAATCGCCGTCCAAAAGCTTCGCTCTCAAGCGAAGCAGGCACGGCATGTAAATTCGAATAGAGCCCTCACGGGGCGATTAGGCGAATTCGCGGCCCGCTAGGGCAAAGTCTCAAAGCGTATGGGGGTTAACACCCCCAAAACGCTGTGGAGACTGTTGTGGCTTTTCGGAACTACGATCCCGAAGTACTGACTAAGGGTTGCGGCTGCCACCAGCCCGGCTATCAGGCGACCCAACAATTATTTCTCCGTATCACTTCGTCACCTGCTCAAGGTGATTGAAAATAGAATCACAATTAGAAAGCGGGGAACACACAATGAACACTCAGACAAGAATCAAATTGAAAGGCCTCAAAATCTATACTGGCATGAGCCAGGAAACAGTCTGCTTTAACGCTACTGTCCTCTTCGACGGGCTGAGCATAGGTACAGCTGATAATGATGGGCATGGTGGCGAAACTCGCGTACTGTTCGAACCAGGAAAAAAAGAGCTGTTCCGCCAGGCCGAATCATATGCGAAGGGTCTTCTGCCAATCTGCCTTGGCGAACACAATGGCAAGCCATTTCTCATAGACTCAAACCTGATTGAAGTAATCGACCAGCTTGTCAGTGACGAGGAGCGTAACCGGAAAACTAAATCAAGTTTCAAGAAGGTTTACCGCAAGAAAATCTGCGTCTTACGCGAAGGTAGACTTTGGACAGTGGGCTACAAAAGCCAGGCTCAATACGCTTCATACATCGCACAAATCAAAAAAGAACATGGCCCTGATATCGTTATCCTGGACGATTTGGAACATGATGAAGCTTTCGAGCTGTACAGTAAGCACTTATACGCCTGACCATCAAGCGTGGTAGAATTGGATAATTCTAGCGCAGAGGATCACTATGAAAGTTAAAGAGCTTATCGCCCAGCTTCAGCTACACGACCCTGATGCTGTTGTCGTAATTGCCGGATTTGAAACCCAGAGTACTGGACTGGTTGCCGAGGCCGATACTATTAAAGAATGCGTGACAGTTCCTGTCCAAGCGGACAGCATGACGGGTGACCGTTCGTTGGCAAAGGAGGGTTCACCTTCTGTCTGGTTGGGATGGGGGAATGATTACCGCACGGAGTTCTTCGTTAGTGCCATCAACGACCCGGACGAATTAGCCTAACTATATCGAATACCCAAGAGCCTCTACTTCAGAGGCTTTTTTATTTGATGGGTCTTACGGGAAACCTTGTCATTCATTTACCAATAGTTGCAGGGCGTATCCTCCAGCGCTAAGTCACTTAACCCCCTTAATCGCCAGCCAGCATCTCCGGGTTCTGCCCGACCCGTGGATTACTTAACACCCTTAATCGCCAGTCAGCCTCTCCGGGTTCTGCCCGTACCGTGGGTCACTTAACCCCCTTAATCGCCAGCCAGCCTCTCCGGTTTCTGCCCGTACAGTGGGTCACTTAACCCCCTTAATCGCCAGCCAGCCTCTCCGGTTTCTGCCCGTACCGTGGGTCACTTAACCCCCTTAATCGCCAGCCAGCATCTCCGGGTTCTGCCCGACCCGTGGGTTACTTAACCCCCTTAATCGCCAGTCAGTCTCTCCGGGTTCTGCCCGCCCCGTGGATTACTTAACCCCCTTAATCGCCAGAAGAGAAAGATGATGTGTCATTGAACTGCATTTCGAGATCGCAAAATGAAGAAAAAACAAAATAGAATGTTAGCGTCTCAATCTGATTGCCGTTACAATTATACGCATAGAGCGTCATTTTACGCATTATACGTAAAGTATACGCATATGCGTTTAAATTCATAATTCAGGTTTGAGGGTATGACGAGAATGAATCTAATAGATAAAATTGCCCTTGTCGGGCAACGCATGAAGTCCGAACAAATTTCATTGAAAGAATCGTTACTGGCTTCTTCCCGGGTATCTGTATCAGATGACAGTGTGGAGGGGGTAGATCGCCTTATCTATAACCACTGCCTGAATAAAAAAAATCTCTCCGACTTCTTTGGAAAATCTCGAGTTACCTTCAATAAAATTCTCGCTGATCTCGAAGAAAAAAGGCTGGTGGGTCAACCTATTTATCAGAACAAAAACCACCTTTATACCCGCTGGGATGTCCAGAATATTATGGATGCCCTGGGTTATCCGCGCTATAGAGATTACTACCAGAGCCGAACAATCATTGTTCAGAATCATAAAGGTGGGACAGGAAAAAGCACGACCTCAGTGGCTCTGGCTGTAGCAGCAGCACTTGATCTCCAGTTGAATGCCAGAGTTTTAGTAATTGAATGGGATCCGCAAGGCTCTATTGGTAGCGGTATGATTCAAAGCGTATCTGAAGACGACGTATTCCTGACTGCAATCGACGCAATCCTGGGCGTGTATGAAGAAGGTTCTGAATATAAAAAATACCTCGACATGGGTTACTCTGAGGCTGAAATCATTGAGAATATGCCGTTCTCAACCCATCTGCCAAATCTTGATGTAATTACTGCGTTCCCAACCGATGCGAGATTCAAAGATAAATACTGGCAGTGCAGTAAAGAAGAGCGCACTCAGTTGTTGCTACGATTCAAAGAAGTGATAATGCCAGTCCTGAAAGCTAAGTATGACCTTATTATCTTCGATACCCCTCCAGAAGACTCGCCAATTATCTGGGCCGCTGATGAGGCCGCTGACGGTATTCTTGTCGCAGTTTCTCCGCGAGAATACGACTATGCATCCACAACTGATTTTATGCTGACGATCAGTGAGCGATTCCGTCAGTCTCCCAATAAAGGTGAAAATATTAAATGGTTTAAAGTACTGGCCGTTAACGTCGATGATAAAAGCCCATACGAAAAAATAGTCCTCGATAAGTTAATTCGAACCGTTCAAGACCTGTTTATGGCAACCAATATCAAAAACTCTGAAGCATTCAAAGCAGCTGCGTCACGGGGTAGGTCGGTTCTCGATATTAAGAAATCTGAAGAGTTATGTTCACCAAAGCAGCTGGATATTGCCGAAGAATCCGTAATGTCCGTATATCAACAGTTTATTAATGAGATAAAGAGTTTTTCAGCGAAGGAAGGAGTTAACGCATGAGTGATGAACAGCATATCGGAAACGATAAATCGCGTTATCTAAATACGCCAAAGCGAACCGATGTAGGCCACCGTTCCGGGTTAGCTAACCTTAAGAGTCCCCCTCGCATTAAGAAACTCTTTACCCTTCATAACGGGCGAAAACTTGAAGCTGAGCACGTCACTGTAGCAGCTGAAAATGTCGCTACTGAGACCGCCGTTCACCCAATGAACCCGCGAAATCAGGAAGCGCTTACCACAAACGCAGTACGAGATATCCTGCAACAAATTGAGTCAAGGGGTGTTGATACTGAAGGTGTTGCCGTTAAACGTGATGGCGTGTACCTGCTTATTGAAGGTAGCCGCAGACGTTTTTGCTGTATTGCGGCTCAAAAAGATCTGCCTTTATGGGTGCTACCAGATGATCTATCAGCTGAGGACATCAAGGCGATTATTACCGCTGCACAAACATCACGCCGATTCTCATACCGAGAGGTTGGGCTTCAGTATCTGGAACTAATGCAGGAAAAAGGATTCACCAAAAATGAAGAGCTTGCCCTCTTTCTTGGCATAAGCCATGTGTCAGTCTTTAAACGTATTCAGGCGGCGCGTATTGACGGTTCGTTGATAGCTCTGTTCCCGGATTATGAAGGTATACCAAACTCCTTCTACAGCCGGTTGTCCAAACTTCAGAAATACGTAGAGAGCAACCTTTTCATTCTTGCAGATGTAGTTGATAGGGTGAAAGAAGAAATTGCTAATCTGGACATCAGTGACATCCCGGAAGCGCAGAAAATTGTCATGGCGCAGATCACAAAGGCGGTTGAATTACTCGATCAAAAGCCACCTGCAAAAAGTTGGGAAACCCGTGATCTGGCTAATTTTGCTAATAAGGACAAATACGCCCGTATCAGCAAAAATGCATCGGGCCGTAAAGTTCGCTTTGAATTTAACCGAATGAGTACCGAGCTCATGGCAGAAATTGAAGCATTTATTACGGATAAACTGAGTAGCGAAAAATAACAATTCGCCATTGCTTGATTATCGAAACTGCACCTCCTGGTGCAGTTTTTTTTTGGCCGCAAACCTATTCGTCAGGAGGAGACACCGGTTGATAATAGGAAAAAAACAGCTCATGAGGTGGCTATGCTTTCGGAAAAAATTGTAACCCTGTTTTCAAATGACGCATTAAAGCGTTTCACGATTCTTGAGGCTTACGCCGAGCTAAAACGTCAGGGTACTTTTAGCGTTTTCCTTTCGTTCATCGATCCTCGTACTGATTGTCTCGTAGAGGGTAACTTTCAATTCTACCCGAACCCCGTTAAGACCTACTCAAACATGGGAGTATGCTATCTCACTGAACATCTTGGGCTAACGTTAAAAATCCCAAGCTCTATGGAATGGTGGGCTACACATGAAAAGTCAACATTTCATAACCAAGACATCACCTATCTGAAGGAGGGTGAATACGTAAAGGCAACCATTAAACTGGAAATAGGCTCGCGGATCAGAGTTCCTAATGCGTTCGAAGTTGCCCCTTCCATGTGAACTTAAGGCATATCAAAGTAAATTACTGACGAGGACGGCTATGGCACTCACGATAAAAACAGAAACACTAAAAGCTACCACAAGCCCAACATTTGAGGCTTTACGTAATCGTTATAGCCACCGTAGTTCTGACGATGAGATTGCCGTCGATCCGCTATGTTTATCTCGGGATGATCTGAATGAACTTTTACAGGCATGTCGTGGTGATGGAGAGTCAAAAAATCGACGAGCTCTTGAATCGATCATCACTGCACTGGAAGGTGATTTCGATAAGCCTGTGAGCAGTTTTCCGGCATTCGGTCGTGTGTTACTACAGTATCTGAAGTCAAATCGAATTGATGGCTGGATATACCGACGCGGTCATGACGGCAACCTGTACCCCGGTCTTGTTACAGCAATAAAAGAAGTAAAATCAGAAAAAAACTCTGACCGTCCCCCATCACTATTGTTACAAATCAGCTGGTATGGGTTCGGCGAATATTCGCACTCCAAAAAGGTTTACGGAACCCAGCTTACCGCCCTGAATTTCGAGCCTAATGAGGTGGCGCGGCGCAGTGTCGCTAAGACACTGGCCGACCGTGATATCTACCATGAAACGCATGAGCTGAAACAAGAGTACCTGGAACAACTAACGCGGTTTAAGGAAGTGGTCGACGGGCAATTTGGCAATCAGTTTAAAGCAACCGGCAGGGCTGTCAGAATGGAATCGTATAGCTACAGCGACCGGAATCTGGAAATAGCAGGGCATAAACTGATACACGATTTGCCTGATAGTGAGTGCGATGCCTACGGTGCAGAAGTGGAGTCGCCTCTTTTTGAAGATGACCAGTTTGGCCTTTTACCCGAAATTCCTGTGCAGCGTTATTTTGATCTCTCGCTGCAAGACTTTATCTGGATACATGCCAATAACGTAGAACCATACAAGTATGATAAAGAACTGCCAAAAAAGATGGTTTTGCCGGAAGACCACCGTGATTTACTCGATATACTGACCACGGATATCAGCGCTTTCACCAGCGATATTGTTGAAGGGAAAAGCGCGGGTAACATCATCATGTGCGTGGGCTCACCCGGACTTGGGAAGACATTAACTGCTGAAGTGTATGCAGAGGTCATTGAACGGCCCCTGTACTCAATTCATGCTGGCGCACTGGGAACCAACGCCGATGACATTGAGAAAAATCTGCGGACGATTCTGACCCGGGCTAAACGCTGGAACTGTGTCCTGCTTCTGGACGAAGCCGATGTGTTTGTCATGCAGCGTGGAGCATCACTGACTCAAAATGCCATCGTTGCGGAGTTCCTCCGTACACTGGAGTATTTCGATGGGTTGATGTTCATGACAAGCAACCGGGGTAGTGACATCGATGAGGCTATCATACCAAGATGCGCTGCAATCATTCACTATGATGTGCCGGAGAAATCAGATGCCCAAAAGATCTGGAAGATTATGGGTGAGAACTTTGGCGTGAACATTCCTGATGAACTGGTCAGATCACTTGTAAACACTTACCCAGAACTTCCACCACGTGACATCAAGATGTTGCTACGGCTCACGTTGCGAATGAGCGTGAAAGAGCAGGGGAGTGGTAGCATCCCGACACTGGATATTGTGCGGAAATGCGCGATGTTTCGTGGGATAGAACGAAAGGGAAAAGAAAAAGCCCTGTGATAACGATGCCGGGTTCGCCCGGCATACAACCTGCTGGCCCAGCCCAAAGCAATCCGAGTTCTTCAGCAAAAGCAGCAGCGTGTCGGAAATAACTGTGTTATAACAATTCAGGTGATCATGATGAGAAGTTGATAACAATGTTTAAGCTAAGTCCCATAAGAAAAAAAACAAACAAGCTGCATAAACTCCTTAATAACGGCTATCGTTTCGTAATCATGCATGAAGATGAAATTATTGAACCCTTCCGCTACGAAATAGAAGCCAGACGAAAACTATTCTTTGGCAGAAAACTCCTTTCTATTTCCGACCTCATCGACTCAATAAACGATAGTGTAAAAACCCAAGCAAAACGCGCCCCTTAACTATTCGTCACCTGAATAACTCCAGCTATGATAAACATTATTATCAAGCTTAAAGGTGATACTTATGAAACCGTTTGGGATTTTCTATTCAGTAGAAGGCTGCACTTGTTCACTGTGCCGCTCGCGTGGCTATCGTAAAAACAATGCATACGATAGATCTCTTCGTGTAAGCAAACACCGCGCCCGTCAGCAGGCCAAGCGTGAAATCCGCTCCGCCGTATTCAGCATCGACAATTAAGAAAGGTTGATGATAAATAAGAAGAATAACGAGGATAACAAATGACTGATGAAAACCAAATAAAGGTGCTGTTTTGCATTCTGCGTCGTCGATTCGTGGATTATGTCCCTGAGTTTGAAAACTGTGTAGAAGAACGGGAAGTCATCAATGAAACGCCGAAGGGTTACCGTATGTCCGTCTCCTACGGCACATCAGTTTACCTGCACGCGGATTATGAGTTTTTCGAATCACGTCAGGCAGCGTATCAATGGTGCGCCCGCCGTGTGACCGCTAGCATTGAGAAGATGAAACAAAAAATGCAGGCGGCAGAAGCAACAAAAATAAAACTGATAGAAGCATCCGGGAACTGTGGCGAATAAGATGACACCACGTCAAATTATCCTCTCACATATTACAGCTGAGAAAGCACTCCCACGAGGAACGCTGATCTGGTTATTCTACGAGAATGCCGATGATTTAATCAGCCTGAATGAAGTGGGCGATAATCTTGAAAGGTGGCATCTACGAGTTGGGTCGCCTGAAGAAATTCAGGTGATACTGGATATGCCTGATGACGATTCAGAAGTCTGGCTATTCAGCCCAACAAAATTATTCTCCCCACGGGTAAAAACCCCCGTTCTGACAGCCAGAGATAGGGCAGTTGCTCGCTATGGCGTTTCTCGCGTTATGACGGCGGAGAAAGTTGTTTTTCTGTATTCAGGGTATCTTCTGCACCTCTATAGACAGGCATATGGTTTCACCGGCCCTGCGCCTGAAGTTCGGGTCAACTGGAGTGCCAAACATTCATGGGGCGGCAGGAGCTCAATCACTATTTCACCATCGTCCATTTATCCTGACAGTGATACACCGCGCTATCGCTACCATGAGTACGCACATATAGAGCAGCGTAAGGACATCGGAGCATTTTATTCAATCAATCAACTGGATCATATCAAAGGCGTAGTGGCACATGAGCTTGCGCACTTTTGCCAGCGCCACACTGGAAAAGATAATTTTAAATTTGGTTTTCCGGTACTCCCTGAAAAAGATTTCAGAACGGCTCATGGTGATGGGTGGCAGTTCTTGTATGCATTTTTCAGAACAGAATTAAATAAAAGAATTCAGCGATAACCCAAAAAAAGGCATAACCAATGTACCTTCTTTCCATTTTATTATTTACATTTGTTTATCTGTTATCCTTTAATTCTGTTATAGAGGAAAATAGAGACCGCTATTCCATACAGACTTTTGCAATAGTGATGATCACGATATTCCTGATATCAATGCCAGTAACAACAACTTTTGTGTCGTTGATGCTTGAAGAAAACCAGAGAGAGCATCGTGATTTGATTTCCTTCCTGCAAATCAATTCCGTTTGGTTCGCAGGAGCCGGGGGGCTGGTGGCTATCTTCTTGTCAGCCCTGACAATGGTTCGCCTGAAGCAAAAACGTATCCGTCACAAAACATCGAACCTTAACCTCATCGTTGTGGGCCTTTTCGCGGGCGTAGTCTCTTTTGCCAGCGCGTATAAGCATCTAGCTTTCTTCAGTGGGGATGATGCGGGAGTGTTTTTATATGAGGCTATACCAGCCATCGATGACATCGACTGTAACGCGCCAATACTCCTGGTGAAATGGGAACCTGACTCAAAGAAGCCAACTGCATGGCGATGCCCTACGGGCGTTGCATTCAATATCAATAGTCCTACTCCATTCCTACCTTGGGGTTCATATGAGGAAGGGGAGAGTTCAAAACTAAATGAAGTGATGACAATTTTGATGAAAAATGCGGTCAAAATCGAAAAACGTCGCCATCTTGATGTCATCATTACGAGCTAAGGCCTTGTAATCACTGGATTACAGGGCTTTTTTATGTACCCGAAAAAAAAGAGACATTTTGTCCCCAAATACGCTTCGTCACCTGTTTGGTGTGTGTTTAACTGGATTTACAGCAAGCAACGAACCTCGCGACACAATAACTAAAGCGGAGAAACACCATGAACACCGACGTTAAAGCTATCTTCGAACAAAGCCGTACCCTGGAAAATCTGGAAGGCGCTGCGGTACTGATGCGCAGCTTAGACAAAGCGCCATCATCACTCCGAGCACTGAGCGATTTCGTAACCAAAGCGCGTAAAAGCGGCAATACGGAACAGTTCGAAGAAGCCGATATCGGGCGTAACAACGTCTTTGCGGTGAGCCCGTACTGGTTGTTTGTGGAAGAGGGACTGAACCTCCGCGACGTAAATTATGACCGTGCGGTAATGTTCAAACACGCTTATCTGGAACGTCCTCAGTCAGTGCCTGTCATCCGCGTTAAACCAGTAGTAGTGGAAGGCGTAACCCGCCTGAAAATCATTGATGGCCACCACCGTTTTGCTGGCCTGATGATGGCGATTGCTGAGGGCGCGAGCTTCCAGAAAATCACCGTCGAGGAATTTGAAGGCGGCAAGGACGAAGAAGTCTACAACATGATCGAGAGCGCCAACTCCCTTCAGTTGAAGATGGTGGAACGCGCTGAAGGCTTCAAGCGCCTGATTGGCTGGGGTCACACCATTGAGTCGATTGCTCAGCGTCTGGGTGTCTCTCTGGTCACCGTTCGCCGCAGTATCGTGCTGGCAAACGCTGACTTCAGCATCAAGATGCTGGTGAAAGAAGATAAGGTATCTGGTGACGTTGCCGTTGACGTTATTAACGAATGTCAGGGTACTGACCGCGACCCGTATGAAGTCCTGATGGAATCCCTGAAAAAGGCAGAAGGAGCTGGGAAAACCCGCGTCACTGCCAAATTCGTGAGTTCCAAGAAAAAGACTGGCCTGAAACCGAAAGTTATCCGTAAAACCTTCGACAGCCTGTTGCCAACCCTGAGCCAGCTGCGCGACCAGATCCCGCCGCAGCCGGAAGGTGAGCATGAAAATCAGATCGAAATTACGGAAACCGTGCCGGAAGAAGTCGTCTTACGCCTGACTCCTGAAATGGCCCGTACTCTGATGGCTACCCTGGCTGAACTGGAATCAGCAAAACAGGCAGAAGATGCTGAAGCTAATGGTGACAACGACGGTGATAGTGCTGAAAACAACGGCGGTGCTGACGATGCGACTGATGCCGATACCGATGGCGCTAACCAGCAGAATGGTGAAACTGAAGAGACTCAGCTGCACCCGGTGTACTAACCTCCCAGCAGGTCTTTAACAGACCTGCATAAAATTCCTTTTCATTCTGATGGGCCGGATAAACCGGCTCATATTTTTGCACATATAAATGGCCGCATTTTGCTGCCTTAAATTTTTCGATGATAGACAGGAGCGCATTAAAATATCAGGGTTATAGACTTTTTTGGATAGCAATGGGGGTCGCGTTGAATATTCAGACTAATTATATCGAGCTGCAAAATTGGCTCGAAAAGGCAAAAAGTATTTATTCCTCCGCAGGATGCCCGCACGAAAGAGTTGATGATGGCATTTTAAAAATTGCAATGCAGGTAGCGGCTATTAGAAAAACAAAACCAGATATGCTGCATGTATTCCTTCAGGAGTTAATTACTGAGTTCAAGGGTTATAAACTCATTCAGTGCCGATTCAATAAATCCAATTATGAGCATTTTGTTATGACCCCGGAAATTCAGATTCTGATCGGTGGTCTTATGGATAAAGCGTCAGAGGGAATAATGCTGGCTTCTATCTGCCACATGCTACAGGTAGATACGTTATCCGAACTTCTAAGCCTAATCCCAACGGGAATGCCAGACACCGATGTACTGGATGCGCTATGGCGTGATCAGAAGACGCCCGCAGGACTGAACCTGCTTGATGACTTCGTACTTCTGGATACCGTTGCGCTGGCTAATAAGCGGGGGATTGCTGCATGAATGTATCGGCGTTGATTAGTAGCCTCTATGTGACCGTTATCGCCGGGCAGGAGCTGGAAGCAAAAGCTCTGGAGCATCACGAACGCCGTACAGCTGGTCGATTTTGCCGAAAAACACTTTCTGTCCACGCGGTGAAGCGCAAGCCCGGGGTGGAATTTCTGGCGCGGCTGAAAGTCAATTACGCCCGCGCCAACCTGACAAACTGCGACCCCGGTACAGTAGCCGAGCTGAGGCTGGTGGGCCGCTCTGATGAAGCGAATGAGCTCTCTGAAGCAATTCTAAAGGCAATAGCATCCAGTTACCCGGAGTTGGTATCGGAATGCGCACGACAATTACAAAAACAAAAGCTATTCCAGAACCTCTGAGGCCACTTATGACTATGGCGGACATCTCGTTTACCGAAACAGGTGAGACAAAGCAAACAGCTGAATACAGCTTAAAAACCCCTCCGCAATCGATAGAAGCGGAACAGTCCGTGCTGGGCGGGTTAATGCTTGAAAACCAGAGATGGGATGATGTGGCAGAAATCGTTAGTGAGCAGGATTTTAGTTCTCGACCGCATCGCTCAATTTTCTCTGCAATGAGATCGCTCGTTGCGAATCAATTCCCGATTGATTTGATAACCCTCGCTGAGCACATCGAAAACGAGGGAGAAGGTAAGCTGGATAGTCTCGGCGGTTTCGCCTATCTGGCAGAACTGTCAAAAAATACGCCCAGTGCGGCAAATATAATTGCCTACGCGCAGATCGTCAGGGAACGTGCCGTAATCAGGGAAATGATAAAAGTTGCCAACGAAATAACCGAGGCCGGTTACAACCCGGAAGGTAGGACAAGTGACGAATTGCTTGATCTTGCAGAAAGCCGGATTTTCCAGATTGCAGAGCAAAGGGGAAATAAAAGCGGTGGGCCGGAAAATATCAGCAGCATTCTGGACAGAACCGTTACCAAGATTGAAGCCTTGTTCCAGCGTCCCCATGACGGGGTCACTGGAGTTGATACCGGCTACGTGGACGTGAACAAGAAGACAGCCGGTCTACAGCCCTCGGATTTGATTATTATCGCTGCCAGACCCTCAATGGGGAAAACTACGTTTGCAATGAACATCTGCGAGAATGTATCGCTGACAAACGATAAGCCCGTCATGATTTTCAGCCTGGAAATGCCTACGGAACAGCTCATGATGCGCTCACTGGCATCGCTATCACGCGTCAACCAGACCAGCATCCGAACCGGACAGCTCGATGACGAGGACTGGGCCCGGTTATCCGGCACAATGGGACTGCTGCTGGAAAAAAAGAACATTTACATTGATGACAGCTCTGGCCTAACACCTATGGACGTTCGCTCCCGGGCGCGTCGATTGTCCCGCGAACACGGTGGGCTTAGCCTCATTATGATCGACTACCTTCAGTTGATGCGTGTACCGTCGTTATCTGACAACAGAACTCTGGAAATTGCTGAAATCTCCCGATCTCTGAAAGCACTGGCAAAAGAGCTGAATGTACCGGTAATCGCTTTATCGCAACTAAACCGCTCGCTTGAACAACGTGCCGATAAACGTCCGGTAAACTCAGATTTGCGAGAGTCAGGCTCCATTGAGCAGGATGCTGACCTGATCATGTTTATTTACCGTGATGAGGTCTATCACGAAAATAGCGATATGAAAGGTATAGCCGAAATTATCATAGGTAAACAGCGCAACGGGCCTATAGGGACAGTACGTCTCACATTTAATGGTCAATGGTCTCGATTTGATAATTATGGTGGCCCTGAGTATCATGATGACGACTGACCATAAAAGCTACTGACCTTATCCTGATATTTAATTAAAGGTTTTCGACTGTTTAATTTCGCCAGCTGATTGGCCCGATAGATAATGGTTCTACGGACAGCAATCTTTTATATAGGTGTAAAATGAAAACGATACTCTCAGCTTTATTATTCGTTGTTTCATGGAATGCACTGGCACAGGATGAGGGAAATAGTGGTGATAAAAAGCAACAGGCAACGGCAACTATTCAAATTTCGATTACAATTTTACCCGAACCGGTAAAACCAAAGATCACCAAAGAACAGGTGAGTGATACGCTAACCGTCATTTCTTATGAATGGTAGCATCCAGACAACCAACGGTTAAGCCTGCTCCAGCAAAGAAAAGTATCTTTCTGAACATCACTTCGTCACCCGAATGCCTCGTGATTTAATAAGTAAACAAACCGGACAATATTCACGAGGTGTTTTATGACAAATGAAACTCAGAACAACGCATCCGCACCTGAAGAGTTAATCACGCGTATATCGCAGGTCATTAAACGCAAGGATGGATCTGAAGTGAAAATTACTGCTCAGGCTGCGTTCGGTGCAGGGTTAACTCGCTCTATCGATGTATATGTTCTTCGTCGGGATAATGCTGATTCAAACTGGCAAGGTTGCAGTAATCGACCAAAAGCAGGATGGCGGAATATGTCTGTAGATGAATATATCCGTGAAGGGCGCTCTGAAATGCTTAAGGCAGTTACGCCGGGAGAAATTCTAAAGCTCACAAATGCCATTGGCAAACCAATGAGTTGTCTTGATCAATTATTTCCATCCCCGATTACTAAATAAATCATTAAATAATACCGCTGGCCTTATTCGTCAGCTGGTACGCCCGTGTTTAAATAAATATACAAAACGAATAAATAAACAGGTGAACCATGCAACAGGTAATCGACTTTGGCACATCAGAACCGACCCTTGCCCCAATCCTTACCGGGGATAAATGGGATACGGTTTGGCAAACACTGGCTAATGACGAAGACCTGAATTATGTCGATGCCAGCACTGGCACGAGCATGGCCAATCTTATCACCACCGGCACAAACGCCATTTATAAAGCGCTTACTGACGGCTGGACTATGAGCCTGGCGTATTCATCAGGAAAGGACTCTGAGTGCGTTCTGCACCTCTTCCTGATGGCGCTGGTAAGGGCTACCCGCAATGGCACAAACATCAGCCAGCATCACTATGTGATCCACACCGACACGGGCATCGAGAATCCAGCCGTCCGCTGGCTGGCAGACACAAAACTCGCCGAACTTGAGGCATTCGTTGAAAAGCACCAGTTACCGCTGAGCATTGTAATTGGTAAGCCTGGACTGACATCTGGGTGGACTGGCCGCATCCTTTCAGGGCGAGGATTGCCAACATTTTCAAATAGTTCCGCCAGACAGTGCTCGATCGACTTGAAGGTCGATCCTGCACGTCGGGCCCGTGCCGAGTACATGCGAGGACTGCCTAAAGCCGTTCGTCAGCGCGTTTGTCTGCTGCTGGGTTCCCGTGATGCAGAGAGCACAACCCGTGCCATGAACATCGAAAAAAAAGGCGGGAGCGCTGAAGACGTTAAACAGACAAAAGAGGGCGGTGAGCTCTATCCGATCCGTCACTGGCATCAGGGGAACGTATGGGAATTCCTGCTATCGTCCGGGGATGAGGCTCGTTTTGCGTTACCCAGTTACCTGCCTAACAATAATGAAACTGCTGAGCTCTACAAAGAGGCTACGGGCGAATGTGTCTGGACGGGTTCTGAAAAAGCAAAAAGCGCCTGTGGTTCACGATTTGGCTGTTACCTTTGCCAGGCTGTAGGGCTCGACCGCTCTATGGAAAACCTGCTGAATGCCGACCCGGAGAAATATGGCTATATGGCTATCCTGAACCGGCTTCAGCGTTTCATTGCCAAACGCCGTTATGCCTGGGAAGACCGCCATCCAGTGGGCCGCACGGTATACGAAGGTGGGTATATTAAGATCCAGCCAGATGTATACTCGCCGAAATTCCTGGAACGTCTGTTACACATCTGCTGTAGCGCCGACTACGTAGAGCAGCAACGCGCCGATGACGTTGCCGAGAAACTCGCTTACGGCTTGCTGGAAGACAATGCGCATAACCGTCGCATGTCCCGGCCTCAGTTCCGCATCGTCAGCGAAGAAGCCGTTGTGCATGTCGATTTCATGTGGGCTTTCCATCATTTCAATGACAAGCCTTTTAGGGCACTGGAGATCTACCACCGCGTCTGGGCCCACGGCGAGCTGGATCTGTTGACTGATGAACCGACGATGCCTGTAGTCCCTCAGTCCCCAATCCCTAAAGCAGTCTGGCTGAAGGTGGGGAAATTTGGCGATGACTCACTATTTGATGGGCTGGCTGATCCTGTTGCGGAAATGACCTATTTCGACGGCGGAGATGACGAACGCGCCGCACGTGTCATCAAGACAAGAGACGGCCACCGTCGTGTTGTCAGTTTCAGCGAAGATAACGAAGTTACCGTAGATGAAGAGTCTGCAAGCTTTGTGTTATGGGTGGAATACCCACGCCTTAAATCTGCTATTGAGAGCGGGGCGTACACCGCTGGGAGCGCGGCGCAGTTCTACCTGCGTTTCGGCACGGTATCTCTGTGCAAAGGTAAGTCAGCCTTGTATCACAAAATGATGCAGCGTGGTCAAACCTACCATCGACTCGGCCTGACCGGATTCCAGTCGATGGAAGGGATCACAGCTCGAAAAGACCTTCGCATCCTCTCGACCGAGAAATACCAGCATGTTCTGAAAAGAACGCTGGAGGCCCGGATCATTCGTTTTAAATGGTGGGCTAACCTCGCTTTCACCATCCAGTACCACATGACCCGCATGACAGAATTTGGGTTCTGGCTGCATCGCGTCTTACGCCAGGAAAGCCATAACGAGCTTATGGACGAGAAAACGCTGTGCAAAAACAGCCTGGAAACTGTCCTGATCAACCAGACCAATGCCTGGTGTCTTGTGATGAGTGACGTGGGCAACAAACCTGATACATCAAATGCGCTGCGCCGCTACTGGAGACAGGAGCGGGCCCGAGCTTTCGCGCACTGTGCTTCAGTACCGGAAGTCCTTAAATCGCTGGTGGCTCGTGAGATGTTCAATATTTATCGACGTGCGCTTTATGAACTCAATAGCCATAAAGAGTTGAGCCTTGGCCTGATACACATACAGGAACTGGCAACTCAGAACGCGGACGCGTTACGGATCCATATCAAAATAATGATGCGGTTAATCAGGCTGTGGCAATTGTCAGGTTTAACAAGCATTGGTCAGAGTGAATTTTGTGAGGCGGCTTAACTGCCTGGAATAAAGGGAAAATAATGAAAATCATGCTTTCACTAGGCTCTGTTGCTATTACGACAGTAGCATCTATGTTGTTGCTGTGCAGCCAGGCTAATGGCAGCAACGGGAACAGGCCTTTACGGATCAACGAACCTGTTCAGATTACTATCGAACAAGTGATGTATCGCATTGCAAATGGTAACCAGAATATCGGCATGAAAATGCGTGAAAACCCAGTGCTGTTTTCGGGTCATGCCGGAATCAGTGTAGAGCTAAGTGATTTTCCGCCCGGGTCAAAATCCGCGCCCGCACCCGGAACTACCGTAATGCTGCGTACCGCTTTGTCTGGTCAGACAGAGGCCTGTTATCAGCAGCACTGCTACTCAGCCGAAGTGACCACGTACAACGAATAGAGGTCTTGCTATGGCAGACAGAACTGATGGAATGAAAGGAAGAGCACTGATTAGGCAGTTGTCCGGTATGCCACCCGGCGTTAACCCATTAAACGTTCCTCAGCCGCTTAAGCGAACCGTGTGCCTGGCAAAAGGCATAGTGGATACATGGGATAGTTTTCCATCCGAAAACAACCTTGCAATCGCCCTGGAAAACGCCGCTGCAATATCACGGCTGGCGATAAGCCTCCTGCAAGAACGGGAAGTACTGTACCGGCAGCTGGCATCTCTTGGAGTAGAACCAGAGAAAATGAAACAATCCGTCGAAGCCATCCCGATGGAAACGCTTTTAAAAAGCCTTCCAATGAGGAAAAAGTAACTTTCTAGCGTTTTTTGTTTCCGCTGTAAGAAGACACCTTTTTTGGTGCTCAATAGCAGTATTTTTTTAACAGATAAACTAAACGAATTCAATATTTCTTAAATTCAAGCACATTTTGTCTTCTTTTAAATTTCGTCGTAGGTTTAATGCAGTTAATAATGTTACTCACGGATTAATTTTTAAAAAATACAGAGCCTAATCAGGCTATACGGGTTTTGTAATTGCTATCATTAAAGTCACGAGGAAAACCATGAGTGCATACGTCGAGCAGGTATTTAATGATGTTGAAAAAATGCGTGGCAAAGTTCTGGCCGACCGATTCCGCATGGTATTCAAAAAAATCCAGCTTGTGAAGAACGACGACTCAGACGAGGCCTACAACCTGAAGCAACAGGAAAACCTAGCCGCTGTCACTGAACTTCAGAATGCTGGTGGTTTCATTGATTGGGACATCAAGGTCACTAAGTATAGCAACACATCCACTCAGGTTGAGTTGCGGCATAAGGTAGATGGTGTGCTGGTATGGCGCGATTTTACCTTCGTAAGCGATTTTGTATTCGAACTCGCTAAAAACGTTGTCTATTCAAAAGAGACGGTCTGAATTCAATTATTGCATTAATAACCGGTGGAAAAATGGAGCAACTGACACCTGCAAAACTCGACTCGATGATTACTGAGACTACAACTGAACTGCTATATGCGCAGAGGGCACTTATCAGCCCAAGCCGAGCTGATGCGATGGAAAAGAAAGCGTCTCAATTACTCAGCATATTATTGGAGTTAAAGGAACTAAGAAATAAAAGCCCACAAAAAATCATACTGCCACCCCCTGCATGTTGCTTTGCAGATCATAGTTATCCTGCATATTCCAGAGACCAAGTTATTGCAATACTTGATTCTCTTGGACATAAAATTATTGAAAAGGAAAATTAATGCGCCAGACAAAAATCGTAAATATATTCTATGCCAGTGCTGAAGAGCTTCAGCTAGGCATTAACGAGATAGATACTGAGATTACGACCGCTTTGCAGAACGGCAATATGGAAGCCGTCAAAAAAGCAACGTTACTTAAAAACACCATGATTAGTCTGCTGGACAACAAACAGAAGGGCGAGCTGGTTCAAGAAACGTGTACGTCAGGCGAAAAGGCTGATTCATCGGTAGAAATAACGGACGCAATGGCCTACGCGTTCCACGCGGCATCTGGTGAGGGTGCAATTGGTTCCGATGATGTTGAAGAGATAAAGCGTGGTCTGCGGGTAGTTATCAATGAGTGTGGCCTCACAAATCACCTCGTAAAGATCCCTGCTGGTTTACACGATGCAACAGCTCAGCTTGTAGTTAACTTCGCCTCTGAGATGGCGGGTAAGCTTTACCGGGCCCAGGAGAAGTATGGTCGTGGGGCTGAATGGGCAAAATCTGACTGGAAGGATGAATGCCTCAAAGAGCTCCACCGACACCTTTCAAAAGGTGATCCACGTGATGTAGCAGCCTACTGCATGTTTTCGTGGCATCACGGTTGGCTGACCCACAGCGAACAACCTGCTATAGCGGGGCTCAGCGAAAGAGTTCTGTTCGATAGCTTTATGAAAGATGATTACTCACCTGATTCAAGTGGTTCAGTATCAGAGGAAGAAGAAAGGGTCTTTCTTGAGGTGCTCTTTCACATATGGCAAGGCCGGGCCGCAGTTCAGAATGGATTAACTCAACAGGAAATGGATATCGTAATGAAGTACCGGGAACAAAATCAGAAATAACATTACTGCGTTCTGACAACCAGTAAATTAACTCGATGCGGTATTTCAGAAAGGAAAAATTATGATCGTTCTCAAATACCCTCCTTACCCATCGCCCTTCTGGTTCCGGGGGGAAAAAGATAAAACGGGTGTGGTTACCGAGGTTGGAACAGTTTATGTGGAAGCAACAAAGGATAACCTGCTGCTGGTGGAGGGCACACTCCCTCCGGTAGGTGCGACTTTGTTTCTTACACCTGACCGGTTCGATATTAAAGCTGAAACTGAGATTGATAGCCGGGCCCGACGAGAGGAACAGGCCAGACAACGTCTGACACGGCAAGAAGAAGAACGACAGCAAAAGGCCGCTCTCGATATGAAGCTGATGCAACAGGCGCAAGAGCGAAACGCTCGTTTGTATCTTCCGGTACGATGGACAAGCGGATTCAAATCGGTGATTTCCGGGCTGACGGAAAACAGTAGCGGTAACGGTATAAACCGGCGAACTGTGATTCACGTGCTTTTACTTGAGGACATACGTGATGGGCGCCTGGTCAGAAATGAAGGGGATTTTCTTTGCACCGCCGCAGGTGGAAGTAACGGCAAGCTTTGGGTTAACCCAGCCACCCATAGTGATGGTGAGTACGGGCCTTACGTATGTGAAATAACGTGTAAGCAGTGTATTAAGGCTGCTCTACGTTGGCAGGATAAAAATAAGGCCGTCCCACCGGAATGTGTTCCGTAGGTATCAGGCGAACCGATCACCACGCTATAGAGAGAGGGGACAGTGAACATGCAAGTTGCTAAAAACAAGTACGCCGTTCTGGACAGTGCGATCATGAAAATACTCGGCAAAGAGCCGGTTCCATTTTCACTGATTATGCTTCCAGACGTAGCTGGTGAGTGTTCCCGACTCGCTGATGAGGAGAGGAATAAGCCGATGCCATTCCGCATTCTTGACCGGCGGTTACAGGCGCTAAGAAAGGCTGGCAAAATTCAGTTCGTGACCGGAAAAGGCTGGGTAAACCCTCTTTCCTGACCACCCGCAATTCGTACTGCATCTTCCTTTTCGTAAAAGGCAACTCTTCGTTGCCTTTCATCCCCCAGAGCTATTCGTCACCTGCCCCCCCAACGATAAAATCAAAGTATCACAAACAATATGTCCCCCATTTAAGCCATTAGAAACACCATGTCCTAGTACAATAGCGGCAACATGGCTAAAGCCGGGGGAAGGAGATCATAATGACGGGTATCGTGCGCATTGAACAACCGGTAGAGCGAATTGAACGTTTCCATTCTCTTCAAGGCGGTCAGTACTGGCGGGCAAATGAAGCCATTGCTGAAGAGAACATTGCCGCTTCCGAAGTACTGCTGATTGAATCGCTGCGTTGGGTCGACAACAAACTGCATACGGTCATTCTGCGCACCCACCCATCAAAACATGGCCAACACATTCGGTTTGAATATACCGATGAATCTGGCCGCACTTGTGGCACTACCCGTAGCTTCACTCAGCACCGCTTTTTGTTTGATGACTTCGTTAACAAATTCACCTTTGCTGCTGACTCGAAAGAAGTCCGCGAAAGTGAAGTGCAGGCCTGCCAGCAGTTGGCTCAGAAGCTGACCGTTGAACTTTCCGAGGCGATGACAAACCCTGAACGCATGAAAGAGATCATTGCGGAACGCCTTGAAAAAGAGCAGACAGAAAAAAGCGAGAACAAACTCAATACTCTACCCGCGACGATTGACCAGTACACAAACCTCGCCACCGGCCCGTTAGAAAATGCGCTGACATCCGGTGTCAATGAGGAAAGCATTAAGGGAATGATGGAAGCGGCTCGGCATGGACATAAACTGGCCGTCATACAATCTGAATGGCTACAAGGTAAGAATAACGAAATTACCAGGGCCGTTCAGGCCGTCGTACCCTATTACCAGGAAATGGCTGCGGCGCAGCTGGCCGCATTCGAAGAGAGCAGGGAGAACGTTGAATCGCTGATGAAAGGGATTGCGTCTCTGGATCTTTTCATCGGCAAAGATGTTGTCGTCAACACGATAATCAAAGGCAATTCAGCCCCGAGCGACATTCCTCTGACATTTGTCCAGAAAAAGCTACTGATGGATGAGGAGCTCGCTGTCTATCTGGATCTGGGAGACTGGTTCGATTTCACCAAAGCAGATTTATTCGACCAGGCACTGCAAAAACACCCGGGCCTAATCGAGCAGATTTTCCCGACCCAACGTTGCGTACTGGTTATGGCCGTCACCAGACGGCACGTCAATTATCAGGATCCGTGGGAGGCTGCGGCCAAAGACTTTCAAAACAGATGTGTCTTCCTGCTGGTACGAGACGGCGAAAATATTTACCAGGTATGCAGCCCGGTTGAATCTCATCTGGGCGCTCATACGCTGTTCCCTGAACGTGACGAGCAGGACGCGCTTTTTCGCGGTTTTGACGGTTCTCGCATCACCTTCCGCGATGTAGCTTACACTGACCGGCTGCGGGCGCATGAAAAGATGGCGCTGCACTATAAACGTTTCCTGATCCTTTGCTGCGGGCTCGACCAGCGTGAGCGCCTGTTTGGCGAATTCTATGATCGCAGTAGTAACATTAATTTCATCTCGATGGACTTCCAGGAGAAATATTGCCGCTTTATTCATGACGCAGATGGAACCGGTCTGTTGAGTGACCCGGAGGCCGATACCAGACCATCGCTGGAGTCCTACATTAAGCAGGCGAACCAGCACCTGCGTTCTGGTTCACGCGTCTTTTGTGAGTGGAGACAGGTCGTTAATCCGGTTACCGCACCCGGGGCAGCTAAGGATGATTCAGGTAACGGCTACCGGGGACATTCATTCACGGTTGATTTCGTTAAAAGCCGTAGTACCAGCGTGGCATACCAGAAGAATGAAGAGATCTACGTTGATGTGCCAGTCGTTCAGCACACCTACAGCCGTAATGCGAAGTCAGACAAACGAGAATTCAATGCCAAGGTATGCCTCTCAAAATTCAGAACCTCTGATAGCCTTGGCTATCTTTGCCTGGACACGGTGAAATCCGCCGATCTCGAATATTACATTCACAACCGGCGTATCCGGGCTAACCATCTTTATTACATCCGGCTCTTCAAAGAACTTGCGGCACTGCTGAAGCTGGAAGAAACGCATGAAGAACAATACCGAAGCAAAATGCTGGCGGCTTTAAACGCCGGGAACATCGGTGACGAAAATGACCGGGTTGCGGCTGTAGATAAAACGATTCAGACGTGGCGCTGCGCAAACCGAGGTGCATCCCTCCAAAGTGGTCTGGAAGATGAGAAGCAATGGAAAGCGCTCCTTGCCATGATGGATTTAATTGCATGGCGAGGTCATGCAAGCATCCCGCAAATTGAATGCTACTGTGAGCAACTTGGAAACTCTCCTCTACGGCTTGTGGTAATGCCAAACGGCAAACTGGGCCTGTATGTAGCCCCACGAGCTGAAGAACGAAACGATGCAGCTGAGAAACACAAATGGGCTATACGTGTGGTATTGAGTCTGACGCGTACCGGTGTGAAAGAGGTATCTCGCTCATGGGCTCTGGTTAACGAACTGAGCGTATCTGAATGCACCCTCAAAGAATGGCCGCTGGTGGATGAGTGGAAAGGGTTAAAGTCTGTATTTGAAAGCTACGACCGGAAACTTAAAGCTCTGGCAGACATTGAACTGGGCCGTGAGACTCTCAAGCGTCTGAATCCCAGCAACCAGGAAGGTCTGAGCGAGCTGGCAGAATTGTGGATTAATGCTTTTGAAGAAATGAACTTCTACCGACCGACTGGCGGGATCGTTCAAAAGCCAGTAATGATGATCCCGATTGGTCTTATTGTCGACCGTGAGGAGTGGTCATACTTATATCTTGGTACACGCGGCTCTGCGGTCGAGTATATCTATCAGAATCTGAATGATAAGGCACTCAAGGCCCGGGTAGCCCACCGTCTGATTTCAAATTACGAGGTCAAAGAGGGTAAGCTCGATAATCTTGCCAATAAGAAAACAAGTCTGGGTCTCTTTTGCACAAAACAGCGCCCGGACATGGCCCCTTTTAGCGCAGACCGAAACATAGAGACATATGGGCCTGATTTCGGCGTTAACCATGCTGTGCTTACGCATATGGTATCGTTTAAATCGCAGATAGCGCTGATTCAGCAAGAGGCAGATCGCGGCTTACACCGTCGCTTCACGATAGCCAGCAACCTGGTCAGTTCAGCCGGGGAGTTGCTTATCGATCAACTGCTCGGCGATGCGGCGCGAGATGCAGATGAGCCGGTAGATATTCTTGAGGTGGTTATTAACCCAGCGCCAACCGGTGAACCAGGGGCGAAGCTGAAGAAGAATGGTGAGACATTCTGGCATAAGCACTGGTGTGATTTGTGTAAGCCAGGAACCGAAGAAAGCCTGGCACTCTCCCACATTCACGCGCCGGATCACGTCATTACGCGGACTTCGTTCAGTTCCAAGGAGGATGCCATCCTCTTCGTACTCAAGACGATGCCGCAGGCCAGAAAATACGAAAAGGATTTCTTCCGCGACAATGATTTCGATGTACCTGATGGGATTATTGAACGGTGGATAGACCGTTAATCATATGCAGTATGAATAAAAAAAAGCCCGCTTTAGTCGTTGCAAGCGGGCTTTTTATTTCTTCGCGTTACAGCTGTGGCATCAATTACAAAACGGAACGGCTTGGTGCCGGGGCGAAGAACGGAGAAAGGGATAGGCACGAGGTGGTGATAATGTTGCTATTCATATGGGGTATGAATAAGAAACAGCCCACTTGCGAGTACTAAGTGGGCCATTGAGGGTCAGGCATAAGACTCAGACAGAGCAGTAGCGGCTTCAAGCGCCGGTTCAAGCGACAGGCTGTTATCGCTGATAACATTCCATCCCTCATTGCCGTAAACAAAATGGACGTAACCTGCACGTTCAGTTTCTTCAGGGCGATAAGCATAGAAGTAGTCTTCATCAGTAGAGAACATGGCTTCAACAATACGTTCTACGTTCGTAGAGCGCTTCAGCACAATCTCTTCTGAGTCGAATACCGAGATGCTATATCCTGCTTCAATCAACCCGGTTGCTGCTGCCCGGGCAATTTCCTGCTCAATACGTTGCCGCTGATCTACGTTCATGCCTGCTGCTCCTCGATGGGAAGTGAAGTCGAACACACGAGAAAGCATGAACTATAGTTCACATTTAATCAATAAAAAAGGGAACTATACTTCACTTATTCTTGGTTTTTTTTAATACTGGTAGTCCTGCAAGCGCATCGTTCCAATGCTGCTCGCGTTCCTCATTACCTGAAATATTACTTATCCATCTTTCGGACTTGCCCCAGCGCTGTGCCAGCGCCTGCCGCGTCCAGCCTTTGCGTTTCATCTCTGCTTTAAATTCATCGCTGGTGGGTTTGTACATAGGTTAATCCACGTGAACTATAATTCACCTGATAGTACGGTAAGGCTGGTTAAGTAACAACGGGATATCGACGGTCATCTTCCGTTCCCGCACACGGGCCAGTGCTCCTGGCTATACTGAGTCAAAAATGCGGAGGACACATTATGTTTGAACGTATAAGCAGGTTTTTCGCTGGCGCAACAAAACAGGAGAGGGCGGAACCGTCAGTCTCTATACCTGAACCTGTTACTCTTGAGGGTGATAACGCGCCATCAGCTATCGAACATGACAGAAAAATAGTCCATGACAGCAGGGTATTTATACATAGGTCTTTAGGCTTTATACTTATGGTATATTCTCCCGAATTATTCAGAAAAGCCATTAATCATGACATATGTCTTGGCTATATATATGGTTATATCATAGCGGCAATAGGTGACGACGAAGAGTTATGTAAAGCATCGGAAAATCGTCGATGGGATGTTGTCGCTGCCTATTATCGAAGTTTATTGGATTATTCAGCTGAAGCTTACTATGAGAAAACTGTAAACGCGATGGATAATTACCACTTCAAACAAGCAAGAAATGTAAGCGTAATGGATTATCACAAAAACAAAATCAATCCTGATGGCGATAATCATCATTTGCGTTTTCTAATGACCGAAATAATTGAAGATAGGGTTGAATAAATACACGTTTCGTCACATGAACGACCTATGGTTTACTGAATATAACGACAACGAACCATAGGCCAGAAAAAATGACACTTCAAAAAGCCAACGAAAAACGTATTGAAAACTTCCTAGCCAAACAAATTCGTCATAACGGTAAGATTTTATCAATGCGTGAATTTATGGATTCACTCATTGCTGACGGCTATAGCCCACGTGCAAAAGCGGAACAGAAAGTAGGACACCCCAGCAGCCGTCAAACCTTTCGCTGGAACAACGAGCAGCAAAGGGAGCACCAGATTAAGCGAGCTCTGGGGGGTACTGTTCTGAAATATTCAATGGTGTCATCTGACGGCTCATTTTATGACATTGAAAAAATTGCCTATGATTACGTCATTGAAAAAATGGGCGGGGTTAACGTTAAGCCGGAAACGATGTGTTTTGCGATTTTCAACAGCCCTTCATCATTGCGGGGCGGGAAGAGAGAGCGCTGTGTAGCTGTCTATAGCCGCACTGTGGCAACAGAGGAACAACGGGTCAGGAGCATGTTATCTACTGACTTCACGCATTATGATCTGGTCTGGTTCGGTGAAGCCACTTCCCAGAAGGAAGCGCTGGAACTAGCCGAGGGATAATATCAATTAGCCACCAAGGAAATAACCGGGGTGGCTTTTTTGTTTTAAACGATTAAAAATAAGCCAAATCACTTCGTCACAAGCATGTGGGTGGTAATATAGACATATAGGCAATCACATTCAACTGGAGGCTAATATGTCAGATTTAATTGCAGCAAGATATGATGAAGTATCAGCTTCCGAGTTTGAAGATGATATGGTTGTCATTGTCATTACCGATGAACAGAGTGAAGATATTGAGGTTATTTCAGACCTTGATGATCTTTTCGTTAATACTGAGGTTGTGGTTATTGATGGTGACGCTTTAGAAGTCGACTATGATAACGCTGGATATTTTTCATCAGAGAATAGCTATGAAGTTTCAGTAGACGATATGTTATTCGACAATACCGTTGGTGAGCAACTTATGGATTGTGGTTTTTTCGGCACTCAAAGCTAATAGATACTCGTTATTTATTATCGCGTCCCAATCGTCATGCAGGTGTGGTTATTTATTTACTGAAAAGCCATGTTTTAAATAACAGGCAACGATAATCTAACAGGAGCGGCTATGAAACTCGAAAACATTAACAAAGAGCAGCAGCTCTATGTTCTTAAATGTGGCTCTATTCTATCAAGCTACGGATTTGATCTCCTGCATACAAAAGCAACCGCCGTAGCTGACTGGATGGACGTTGAAGCACCAGTAGCTGCACTGGGTACAGAAGAACATTTTGAACAATGTGCAGAACTCATGCGGCGCGGGCAGGTATATGCTAACGCTTCCCGGAAATGCTGCCCCGGTAATCTTTCCCCCCAACTAATTGGGCTTGAAGGTTGTCGTGTTAGAGTCACTACCGATGACGGTGAGGAACGCTGTTTCTGGGTTGCAAAAACGACCGGATGGATGCCGGGTCACCTCGAAGTTCCACGCTCGAATACGGCTTATGGCCACCCTGCACAAGCGCATTACAAGTCAGTTCAGACTATTCGATAAGTCACCGGTGCTCCGATTTCGACATGATGCATACCAACCAGACTCACTACTGTTGTCATCGACAAGAATGACAACAGTAGTGAGTATCTATGGCTTATCCTCGGAAAACAGCCCATTATTCATGCCTCCCTCTTCCGGTATGGCATAGCTCACATGGCTTCAGATAAAAATCAAACCGATAAACTCGCCCGCGATATTAAAGACAAGGTTCTCGCCAGGCCTGCTGGCTCATCAGGAGAACCAGTGGAGTACCGGAGTGTCCATGAATTTATGACACTAACCCGCACGGGAACCCCTGCTGATGCCCGCCAGTTCCGGCTGGCTGTTAAAGCTAAGGGAATAGCTATCTGGCCTGATGATGACCCACGCGTAGGGCAGCAATTTGCACGTGACGGCATTCGCTGGGAAGTTCGTCTGAAGACCTTCCGGCCTGAGAGTCAGGATTCATTTGACGATGACCTGGATGAGAAAGTCTCACCAAAACGCTTTGGATATCGCCGGTACGGTGCGATGTCCCGTCCTGATCAGAAGAAATTCAGCGACAGGGTATACTTCAACTGCATGGAGCGGTGTGTCGTCACCGGTGTGAAGACAAAATGCAGGGGAGAAGCAGCACATCTGATTGAGCATCATAAAGCGGGCTCTGACCACTGGAGTAATGGCCTGTGGCTTCGGGCAGACATACATCGGTTATACGACAACGGCCTGTGTGTGATTAATCCCAGCACCCTGACAATCCATTTCCACCCCACTATCCTGGCTAAGGATGACGATCTCATCGCGTATGAAGCTCGGCCAATATTACCGACAAGAAAACCTGTAAACCCTGCCTGGTTAAAATCCCGGTGGGATGAACTTACCTGGCCGAAGTAAGCATCGTGTCTGACAACGGTAGTGAGGCCTAATCATTACCGTTGTCGTAGCAAACGGGCTTCAATGCTTGGCTCATTATCGTTGTCACCAGTCTGGTCAGCTCATAACTATTGCCATCGGCACTGAGATGCCGTCCTGCGCATCGAACTCACATCCATTGTCACTCGATTTTTGAATCTGCCGGGAGTGTAACCAGTGACAATGGTAATGATCACCTTCACATAATTAACGAACCGTTACTACTGGTAAGAGGGTGCATGGTCGACAACGGTAATGACAATTAAGGAAAGTACCTTTCTGTAATGACAACGGTAGTGACTTAATGGTTAACCCTTGTCTGGTTACCGGCAATCAAGTACAGGAACTATGACAATGGTAGTGAGTCATTACCATTGTTATGGCTCATCATACTATCCCTATATACAGCAAGTAGACGGCGTTGCTCACTACCATCGTCATTGGTTGCATGGGTAGCAGAATGTTAGATGACAACAGTAGTGATTCTGGTGCTTCACCATCCGCCTGGTGACAACGGTAATGAGTGATCGAGATCACTATCGTTGTCGCAGCGTTCGGTATGGCTACAACCGGCAAGTTGTGCCTCGACAATGGTTGTGATCCCGCACTCACTTGATTCGTCATCGCCGGAACGACCCCACTGAAATGTACTTGGAAACGATGACAATGGTAGAGACTTGAAAAAATCACATCCATTGTCATTGACCAATCAGGTTAGCTACGACAGCGGTTGGACTCATTTCCATTGTCACCGACAGGCCATGTATTCATACAACGACAACGGCAGGGAGTGACGCGGTCACTACCACGGTCATTCATCCCGCCCCTCAAGTACGAGCAGACAGTACGGCGAGTGAATCCTTACCATAGCTACCTGAAAGGCCTGATTAACCTGGAATGCATATGACAACGGTAATGACCAACAGAACTCATTTCCGTTGTCATTGTGCTGGTGGAGCAGTAAGAACTTGGTCTGAATCATGAATGACAACGGTAGTGAGTATTCTTAGTCAATACAGTGGTCATTCAAATGCGCCGGGAGCAAATGACAGCGGTAGTGAGTCAAATCACTCATTACCGTTGTCATTGTGTCATGGGAATCAGCGATAAATCCGTACTGACGATGCCGACAATGGTAGTGAGCGGTATGAGGTCTTCTCCGAGAAGCTGCTCTGGAGAGTTGTCGATGATGACAACAGCAGTGAGCTGCCAAGACTCATTGCCGATGTCATGGTGTCATGGGTATCAGCGATTTGTCTGTACCGGCGATTCCGACAATGGTAGTGAGCGGTGTAAGACCTTCCCTGAGAAGCTGGTCTGGAGAGATGTCGATGATGACAACAGTAGTGAGCTATCTAGTCTCATTACCATTGTCATGAGTGGTCACCCCGCAATGACAACAGTAGTGACCGCGTCACTCAATACCGTTGTCATTAAGCTAAACAGGATTCTCTGACGATGTGCAGGGAGGGAGGGTTCCAGGCCGTCATCTGACAGCCCGGAGGGAATGCTAGCTGGCGGGATTGTTCTTTTTCTGGCTTCTAAGGCTGCGAATGTAGTGAAGTTCTTCAGCTGTTAAGTCATGGATGGTTAACGTTTCATCCCCATCAATGGGCTCATCTGGTGGGCACAATTCACCTTCCAGTGGCTCACCATTATTTTTACCCGACGTGCCATTGTTCTCCTCATCAGCATCACCCTCGCCATCACCATCAGGTGGTGGTTGGATATTGTTCAGATTCAAATCAGGATCGCGTTTGTGGATCTGGAAATAAACCTTCCCATCTTTTTTTACTTCGGTGTACTGAAGGTAACCAATGGATGCCAGCTCCTCCAATGCCTTACGTACTGTGGCGTTCTGGCTGTTGGCACGGGTCTTAAGATTTAATCGGTTCTTAAGTCTCGTTAAGGAGATCGGGATTGGATTTGGTGGAAGTGACTCAATGAACGTGTAAAGCGCCTGTGCGCTCTCTTTTTTCGCCAGTTCCTTGATAGCCTTCAGCTGCATCAAAACCTTGTGGTCGTACTGATACAACTCGAATATCTTAGGGTCTATCTGTAGCTCTACCTGATCAGAGTCCGGGTCAAGCAAGGCAGACTGCACCAGGTGCGTCGTATACACCTTTGACGAGTGGGTGCTGGTGAAGGACAACATCACGGATGCCAGCCTGCGTAACGACGCGTCGATACGCTTACGGGATGCGGTAGAGGAACGATAATTTTCAGGGTTACAGAGCTTCAGAAACTCAGTAAATTTGAGGCTGATCTTATCGTTATCAATCGGATGGTTAGCTAGCGTTCGGATGATTCCCATCCACGTTTTGAAGTCAACAGACATATCGAGGCGCTGACCCACGATCGAGATATTGGTGAAACCCTCGCTCTCCATCAAAGAAAGTGTCTGTAGTTCTTTCGTGGCATCAAAGCCAACAGTTTTGTATTCACGACTCTGACGGCCAACGCTTTTTGGTGATGGCACAAACAACCCAAGGCGCATGAGCGCGATAGACTGAACCGTCCTGCTGCTATTAGGACGTAAAATAATTTCTTTACCTGTCTCTCTCTCTGTTACAGAGAAAGCCCTGGTAACCATCTGGCCTTGCTGCTCAGAATCTTTCTCATTGGTCATAGTGGTTTATCGACTGTATTAATCAACAGATTATTGAATACTATCGCCCAAAGCCCTCAGTGTCACTTAAGGGATCTCTGCGACGATCTCAGATTGTGCATAAGTCCAGGCTAAAAAAACGCCACGACTAAATATAAAACTCTGAAATTCACATAAAAACAAATACATACGTAGTTTATCAACAAAGGAGCAATTCCGGTGAAAAAGATCCTTTAAAAAATCACTACCATTGTCGCCGCAATCACTACCGTTGTCAAAAAACTCACTACTACCGTTAAAAAACTCACTACCAATGTCAAAATAATCACTACCGTTGTCACCGATTGGCTTCCAGGCCTTGTGCCGTCTGGCTTCCGAGCTGCGGGGATCTCTTGTGATCTATGGGAACTCGTAAGGTACTAATTATTGGAACTACCTTGTGGAAAATGGGGATAAATTCTCTCTTCGAGTTAAATCAACATCGAATAGCTAAATTGTCGAAAATATGTACGGGCATGAAAGGAAAATGCGTATAGAAAACAGTGGATAAGATTTTAATAATTTTGTTTCATCATACAGGTGATAGATGGTATCTATATGAATTATAATAGAAATATACTCAAAACTCTTTAAGAGTTATACCTTCAGATCACACAATAAAACTCACTACCATTGTCACAAATACTCACTACTAACGTCGAAATAGTCACTACCAATGTCATTTTAATCATTACCAATGTCAAAAAAGTCATTACCATTGTCATAAAATGCCCTTGAGCCCAGTAACCATGCGGCTTGCAGCGTACAGGGATCTCTTTTGTACTCCGTTGCACCTTTGGGATCTCTTTATTGGAACTGTCCTGTGGAAAAGTATCTTTTTTGCCTTCGTCAGCTACTGACTCGGTGCTTTACTGATTGTGTAAACAAAACGATAAGAGGCACTCACATGTACGCAACTGCAAAAGAAATTATCGCAAAGCTGCAAAAAATGAACCCTGACGAAAAGGTGCTAGTCCGTGTCTGGTACAAGTCTGATGTTCAGGAGTTAGCAATAGACCGAAACATGCCGCAGGTTTCAGCTAGCGAAGCTGAGTCGACCTTAGCGTTGATAGACCGAACTCACGATGGTGATATCGGTATCAACTGGGATGTTGTTCAGAGTGGTATTGAGACAGTTCGTAGTGGCCAAATTTAAGCAACCGAGTAACAAGGACGTGACTCAACTAATCCACATATCCACCGGGTAGATCAACAGATCGATCCAGATTAAGACCAAATAGAACCAAAAAGATCCCCGCTCCCGCAAACCCGCAGCTGGTAAGCTCTGAAGACCTGCCCCGGTGGGGTTGAGAGGGAAAAAAGTGAGCTCTGAAGGGCTGTCGGTGGGGTTAGCCTGGTAGCTGGTGGTGTTCAAAGGGAATAACGGTGGGATTGGAAGGGGAAAGGAACTTAATTATCAACATCTGCTGTGCTAATGAAAACATCAAATAAAAACATAATCATACGTAACAAATCTCAAAAATAGGTGATCGGTATTCATTTTTTGTCCACACTGGCAGCAGATCAAAAATTTGATGTCAACGACATTTATCCGATTCATCTCTGAAATAACGTATTGATTTAGTACAAATAAAAACCAATACCCGATAAATGGGGACTAAATGACCCCTATTTCTCATGATCAATAAAAATCACCGTGATACATTCGCCCGGACTGGGCATTCCAAGATACCCGGAAAATAACAATAAAACTGGGGGATCCACACGATGAACTCGAATGAAGTTCTTCTTTTCAAGGACGCTATTCCCGACTTCAATCAGCCGTCGACTGGAAAGCTGACG
>NZ_CP056202.1:0-133271 GCF_013783065.1 Citrobacter sp. RHBSTW-00986
GGCAAGGGTGATGAAAATGACCAGCGCAATTTTCATCCTCGCCTCCTCACCAGCCAGACAAAGCAAGGACTGCCAATCAGCGCCAGCACTGCGCCTGCGGGCAGATCGCCGGGGAAGGCCAGCGCGCGTGCGAGTACATCTGCCATCAGCATCAGCGTGGCCCCCAGCAGCATGCTCACCGGCAGTACGTTGCGCTGATCGAAGCCTGCCCAGAAGCGCGCCAGATGTGGCACCAGCAGGCCGATAAACGCCACCGGACCTGCCACACTGACGCACGCGCCAACCAGAAGCAGCACTAACATATTGATGATCAAACGTAGTCTCGGCAGGTTCACTCCCAGCGTATGGGCGGTACTGTCGCTGACGTTGAGCAGGTTCAGTTGATTCGCCAGCAGCAACACGACAGGGACTGCAGTGACCACCACCGGCAAGAGCTGCCAGACATCCTGCCAGTGGGCGTGGGACACTCCGCCTGCCAGCCAGTAAAAGATGCCGTAAGCATGATCTTCGGCCAGCAGCAGGGTGATGCGGGTCAGGGCCATACAAAAGGCCGACAGCGCGATACCCGCGAGGATCAGTTTGTTTCTGTCCTGGGTATGACGAAACCCGCCTCCTGCGGTCATGACCAGCAGCCAGCTCACGCCGCCCCCGCATGCCGCGATGAACGACAGGGAATAGCCTGCAACCGGCGTCGGACTCAGCGCGCTGGTAAGCGCCATAGCCAGCGCCGCGCCGCTGTTAATGCCGAGCAGTGAAGGAGAGGCCATTGGGTTGTGGGTCAGGGTTTGCAGCAGCGTGCCCGCGAGCGCCAGGCTTGCGCCGATCAGAACGGCGACCAGGCTTCGCGGCAAACGAAGGTTTTGCACCAGCGCTTCTGGTAGCGTTGGCGTGTGTCCAGGCAGCAGGGCGCGGATTGCGTCTGCTCCGGAAACAGGAATGGCCGAGTAGCAAAACAGACTCAGCCAGAAAATAATAATAAGTACTGCAACGGGAAGCCCCCACAGCAGCACCGGGTGTTTTAGCGCGGTCATTTCACATCGGTAAGCGGCTGATGGTGGAAGATTTTTACCGTGTCAGCGGCAATACGCTCTGCGGCAAAAATACCGCGCATCCGCGCCCAGGCGTTACTGTCGACTGAAGCAACCTGCTGCTTCTGCGCGGCGGTTAATATCTGCCAGAGCGGATCTTGTTGCCAGCGTTTAACAATGCTCTCTTCGCGATAGTGGGCAACCAGCAGCCAGGCAGGATTGACCGCCAGCAGTTGCTCCAGGCCGATGGACGGCATGGACGCGCCCGCCATCGCAGCGGGAACGTTCAGCCCCAGAGAAGCCAGCACGCTGCCGGTCCAGGTCTCCTGGGTATGCAGGTTGAATAGCTGTTCGCGTGATGTGCCAAAGGCCACGCGTGTCCCTGTGGGAAGCTGGCTGGCCCACTGCGCCATCTTCTCTTTATGTTGTTCCAGACGCGCCTGCATCTCTCGTTTTTTACCTACCACTTCGCCGATGATAGCCGCTGAGTGCAAATTTTCAGCGTAGGTTTCGTTGCGGGACTTAAGCAGCAGTACCGGCGCGATTTGCTGCAAGGCGGTGTAAATCCCCGCATGGCGACTGCTGTCGGCAATGATCAGGTCTGGTTTCAGGGCAGCAATGGCTTCCAGGCTCGGCTGCGCGCGCGTTCCGACGGACTGCCACGGTTTCAGGTGCGCACGCACTTCGGGCAGGATGCGTTTTGCATCGTTATCGTCGGCAATACCGATCGGGCTGACGTCCACGGCGGCCAGCGCATCGGCGAACGAGAGTTCCAGCACCACAATCCGTTGTGGCGTTTTATCGAGTGTAAACGTGCCGTGTTCGTCCTGAACCGTGGCGGCAAAGGCGTGGCCGATCACCAGCAGCAGGCCTGCAAAAAGAAAACGGATAAATGCCAACATAGTCACATTCCAGCTAAAAGCCCGGCAAGCCGGGCGTTAACACATCAGAACTTCAACGCCCCCTGCATATACAGCGTGCGCGGTTGGCCTGCGTAGATGCCTTTGTTGTTGTCGTCATAAGAGCGGATGAAGTAGTCCTGGTCGAAGATGTTTTTCACACCGAACGCCAGGTTCAGATCTGCCATCTGCGGGCCAAAGTCATACGCCACGCGTGCGCCCCAGAGCATGAAGCCGGGAATGCGGCCGGTACTGCCGTCGGCGCTCTCTTTCACCGTATTGGCGTTATCCGCAAACTGGCTGGACTGGAAATCGCTGTTCAGATTGAACGTCCAGTTGCCCGGCTTGTAGTCCACGCCCAGCGTGCCTTTATGTTTCGGGGAGAATGGCACCTGATTGCCATAGGTGTCGCCTTTCTCGCGGATTTCCGCGTTCACATACGCATAGCTGGCGTAGACGGAAACGTTATCAAGCGTTGGCGTTAGCGTACCCAGGTCGTAACGTGCCTGCGTTTCCAGCCCGGTATGGCGCGTTTTGCCACGTGCAGTGACGGTGTCGTTGGTCTGGTTGGAGTCGTACTGATTGTTAAAGTTAATCAGGAACAGCCCCATTTCCGCCGTCAGCGCGCCGTCGTCGTAGCGGGTACCGAGTTCCCAGGTTCGCGCTTTTTCCGGTTCCACATTGCCGCTTTGCACAGCCTTGCCAATCTGGCTGTACTGTACGGTGCCGAACGAGCCTTCAGTGTTTGCATAAAGATTCCAGCTGTCAGTCAGGTGATAGAGCACGTTCAACGCCGGAAGCGGTGCGTTATAGCTCACCTCTTCGTGCGTGCCTTTGATGGCGTTGTTCTGGTATGACTCGATATGTTCGAAACGCATACCCGGCGTGATGGTCCAGTTGCCGATGTCGATTTTGTCATCCAGATACCAGGCGTGCGCCTCGGTGCCGGAACGCGTGTCGCGGTCGTAAGGGCTTGAGCCGGACGGCAACTGCCCGCTGCTGGTGGCGGTGTAGTAACGCATTTCATGCGTTGATTCATTCACATAGCGATAGCCCACGCCCACTTCGTGCGCGGAAGGGCCGATCATAAAGCTCTGGCTGTAGCGTGGCTCAATACCGCGCACCCAGTAGTTACGCGGCGAGAGGGTGATGCGTTTGCCTTGCTCCAGGTAGCCGCTGCGCAGGGTCTGGGTGTAGAACCCCTGAATGTTGAATTTATGCTGGCTGTCCGGCTGGAACTGGTAGCCCAGGCTCGCCAGCTTGCGACGGCCCCAGAAGCGGTCATACGGGCGGGTGGATTGCCAGCGATCGGCGTCGTAATCCGCGCGGGACAGGCCGCCGGGCATGTCGGCTTCACCATCGTAATATTGCAGCAGGCTGTTGAAGGTGTGCACCTCATTCGGCGCATATTTGCTTTTCAGCATCAGGTCGTCGATGCGGGTGGCGCTGTGCTCGCGCCAGTCACTGCCGCGCGTGCCGGAGTAGAGCAGCGCGGTGCCAAAACCGTTGTCCGCTGTGCCGCCCACCATCAGGTTGTGCGTCTCTTTCGGGTTGTTTTGTGAAGAGGTTGGGCTGAGCTGACCTTCCACCCCCGCCTCGATACCAAAGTCCTGCGGAATGGCGCGGGTAACAAAGTTCACCACGCCGCCCACGCTCTGCGGTCCGTAACGCACCGCACCACCACCGCGCACCACGTCAATGGCATCCATGTTGCCGAGCGAAACGGGAGCCAGTGAAAGCTGCGGCTGACCGTAAGGGGCAAAGGGGACGGGGATGCCGTCCATCAGGACGGTCGAGCGGCTGGCGAGGCGTGGGTTCAGGCCCCGGATGCCAAAGTTCATCGCCAGGTCGTGGCTGCCGGTGCCGTTGTTTTCCGGCGCGCTGACGCCAGGGATGCGGTTAAGCACCTCACGCATGGTGGTTGCGCCGGTTTTGGCGAAATCCTCACGGCGGATCACGTCACGCGCGCCAGCATGTTCAAATACGTCGTTTTCACGCGCATCGCCCAGCCAGTCGCCGACCACGGTCAGGGCATCTTCTTTTGGCGCGGGCGCGGGCTCCAGCGTCCAGCTGTTATTTCCCAGCGGTTTTACCTGCAGTCCGCTGCCGTCCAGCAGCTGTTGCAGGCCGCTCTCGACGTCGTAATCTCCGTGCAGGCCGTTGCTCTGCTTGCCGCGCGTCAGGCTGGCGTCAACCGAGAGGGTAATTCCGCTGTGTGCGGCATACTGATTGAGCGCTTTGTCGAGCGATCCCGGTGCGATATCAACCTGTGCAGCAAAAGCGGAAAACGAGAGACCGGCCAGCGGCAGCAGGCTCAGGCGAATGGCGTTAACCAAAGGTGTTGTTTTACGAAAAACGCGTAACGGCGTCATACCTTCTCCATCATCATTTTTGTTGTGTTCAGCTATGAGTCGAACGAGAAGGGTAAAAAGGACAATCGAAATGAGAATTATTTTTCTTACAGCGGTGAAATGTTTATCCAGTACCGCGTAATAGACTGAATTTTAACGGGAAGCGTTTGAGCGATAACGTTCAGGATCGCATCGGTATTTTTCAGCGGGAACGTCCCGCTCAGGCGCAGCCCGGCAACGGCGGGATCGCAGCGCAGCACGCCGTTGCGGTAACGGCTTAGCGTGGCTATCACCTCACCCAGCGGTTTATCGCTGAAGCTCAGGATGCCCTTCGTCCAGCTTGTACTCTCGTCATCCAGCGGTTTCACTGCGCCAAACTCAGAGGCGCTGAACTGCAGGCTTTCACCAGCGTTCACGATGCGTTTTTGCGCGGGGGCACTGGCGAGAAGCACTTCCACGGCGTGCTGCTGCACGTCAAGCTGCGTGAAATTATCCTGCTGGCGGACGGTAAATTCTGTCCCTAAAGCGGTGAGTTGGCCCTGACGGGTCAGGACGCGGAAGGGGCGTTGCTGCGCATCTTTCGCGGTAGTAATGGCGATTTCACCGTACCAGAGCCGGACGGTGCGCTGATGCGCATCATAACGCACATCCGCCGCGCTTTGGGTATTCAGCGTGAGCAGGGAGCCATCTTCCAGTTGCTGACGGCTGACTGCGCCTTTGGCGGTGCGGTAATCTGCCCGCAGACCTTCGCCGGTTTCCGACTGCCAGAGTTGCCAGCCTCCGCCAGCGCCGAGCAACAGCAGTAATCCTTTCATCACGTGACGGCGGGTGAGGCGGGTATCGTGCAGCGCCCGGCTGGCAACGTCGCCAGGCACACCGCCAAGCTGGTTGCGCAGGTTTTCAACCTGCTGCCAGGCCCACTGGTTATCCTGATCCTGTTCATACCACTGTTGCCAGCGCGCTTCCTGTTGTGGGCTGACGCGCTCGCCGCTTAGCACGGCATACCAGTGGGAAGCTGAACGCAGCGCCTGACGGCGGGAATCGGTTAACGAAGGATTCATAACCCATGCTCCAGACGAAACAGCAGGCAGTGCTCGACGGCTTTCGCCACGTATTTTTTCACGGAGCTGACGGAAACACCGAGTTTGTGCGCAATCTCGCTGTATGTCAGGCCATCCAGTTGCGAAAGCAGAAACGCTTCACGTGTTTTTCCGTTTAGCCCGTCCAGCATGCTGTCGACGAGTTGTAGGGTCTCGAGCTGGCTTTCGCGTTCCTCAGGTGAAGGCGCTACCCCCTCCGGCATAAGCGCCAGCATCTCCAGATACGCTTTTTCCAGCGCGTTTCGGCGAAACAGGTCCACCATCACGCGTTTGGCGATAGTGCACAGGAAAGAGCGAGGATCGCGGATCGTCGAGAGCGTTTCGCTGCTCATTACCCGCAAAAAAGTGTCCTGGGCAATGTCATCTGCATCAAAAGCAGACTGGAGTTTGCGCGTCAGCCAACTTTTCAACCAGCCGTTATGGGTGCCATAAAGCGACTCGAACGTTAAGGAAGCTGTGGTAGTGGCACGGTCAGACATGCGGAGTGCATCAAAAGTTAATTATCACGTAGCCATATTAATATGAGAATGGTTATCATTACAATTGTAAATAAAATTGTTTCCAATAAACATTTTTAACATGTTGTTTTTCTAAGTGTTATAAGGTAGGTATAAAATGGGATGGATCCTCTGCTTCTGGCATCTGTCGGTCAGAATGACATCATGATGTGGTCTGCTATTATTGACATCCTCCCCGCCCTTTAGGGCGGGGAGGATGTCAACTATGAGTGTTGCCTGAAATGTCGCCAGCCCCCGGTACAGCAGAAGTATCTCGGGCTTTCTGCGTTTGCTCCTGGTGGGTATGGCCCCCGCAAGCGGGGGTTATTGCTAACTGTCGTTTCAACAAAAAGTAACTTTTTTCACTTTGCCCCTCAGTACAAATTAGGGGCTTGCCGCGGATGTACCATGCCTGAATATCTTCGAGTGATGATTTGGTGCGGCTTTGTTGAATAAATCAGATTTCGGGTTCCACCTGACTGACCTGCTGCCAGAGCGGGGCGTGATGCTCCGGCACGGTCTGCCAGCCGGATGCAGCCGAACAGAGACGGTGCGATGCCATCTGCTGCTCATTACTGTAGATCCGCAGTTCATCATCCAGCGAGATCCGTATTGATACCGGCTGGCCACACAGGCTTTCCGGCACGCTGTAACGGTTTCCGCCAACCTCGATATAGCCATCCCAGGAGACATGACGGATATCGAAGTAGCTGGTATCGAAGTCCGTATCCGGCAACGGCTGCAGATGCTCCTGTTCCTGCGTGAAGCGCTGTTCCGGTGTCTGCCTGAACTGGCGAAGTTCTCGCCTGTCGGCATCGTCAGCCATCCACTGCTCCAGTAGCTGATTAACCTGGGCGAAGCTGTCGAACCGGCGGTACCGGACGAAGAAGTTCTCCTTGAGGTATTTCACCATCCGCTCCACCTTACCTTTGGTTCTGGCCCTTCGTGGACGGCATGCCCGTGGCAGGAAGCCATAGTGATCGGCCAGCAGCAGGAACCCGGAGTTGAACACCATCTTCCCGTTGTTATTTTTCAGCACTGCGGCTTTCTGATTATCGACCAGCACGGTTTTCACGCTGCCGCCGAAGTAGCGGAAGGCGCGGACCAGTGACTCATAGGTATGTTCAGCATCCTGCTTTGGTGCCGCGAAGACATGGAAGCGACGTGAGAACCCCAGCGTGTTAACCGCGAAGTTAACCCTGCATCGTTGCCCGGCAACCTCAGCCTCAACTTCTCCCCAGTCATGCTGGAGCTGGTAACCGGGCTGAGTTTCGAAGCGAACCGTTTTCTTCGATGGCCGCATCTTACGTTTTGGCTGGATGTAGTAACGCAACATGGAGCGTCCGCCGGTATAACCCATCGCTTTGATTTCCGCGAGGATGACCTCGCCGTTCCAGACATTCTCAGCCAGACGCATGTCGATATAGTCCATGAACGGCCTGAGTTTGGCCATTTTGTGGCGTGTTTTTCTGGCCGGAGGTTCCGGGTATTTCAGGTACCGTCTGACAGTCCGCTCAGAGCAACCAACCTGAGTGGCAATATCAACAATATACGCACCCTGCTGGCGCATTTGCTTTATCATGTAAAAGTCCTCATGAGCATGTTTGGTCAGGACGAAACACTGTTCAGTGGTGTGCTGCGTTACACCAGCGTTTTTGATTTGACCTGCCACCCAACTCTGACATTGCCCTGCGGGCGTACTGCTGCAGGCGCACCAATCGCCTTCCAGCTTGTTGCACCACATTTTGGCGAAACCGCATTGATACAGTCTGGCTGGGCGTGGCAGCAGGTTACTGACTGGCATCGCACTCATCCCGCCCTTTAATTTTCTTTGCTCCAGCCAACAGGCTGGAGCAATCAGTTATGAATCACTTACAGTGGAGTCAGCATATCAAATCATGATGTCTTACCTTCCGAAAATGCCATCAAAGTGCGGGCGATTCAGTCATTCCTGACGGAGAAAGGTCAGCTCGATCCAGAAACTTCAGACGCCATCGTGGACTATTTTGAAAACAAGATCGGTCCCCGTAACGGTGCCAGTGTCGTGGCGCGCGCCTGGCTTGATGCCGAATTTAAAAAAAGCTGCTTGAAGATGGCACGGCTGCCATCAGCGAGATGGTTTTTTCAGGTGCCGAAGGCGCAGTCATTCACGTCCTCGAAAACAGTGATGCGGTACATAACATCGTTGTTTGTACGCTGTGCTCCTGCTATCCGTGGCCGGTTCTGGGATTGCCGCCAATCTGGTTTAAATCTGCACAGTACCGCTCCCGTGTGGTGATTGATCCAAGAGGCGTGCTGAAGAAGTTCGGTACTGAGCTTCCACCGGAGAAAGAAATTCGCGTTTGGGACAGTAATGCCGAAATTTGCTATTTCGTACTGCCGCAACGCCCGGCTGGTACGGAGAACCTGAACGAAGAACAACTGGCCGCGAGAGTAAGGCGTGATTCAATGATTGGTACGGGCCTCCTCTACCGGCGTAGGCTTCAATAAAGCCGGTAATGACTCCAACTTATTGATAGTGTTTTATGTTCAGATAATGCCCGATGACTTTGTCATGCAGCTCCACCGATTTTGAGAGCGACAGCGACTTCCGTCCCAGCCGTGCCAGGTGCTGCCTCAGATTCAGGTTATGCCGCTCAATTCGCTGCGTATATCGCTTGCTGATTACGTGCAGCTTTCCCTTCAGGCGGGATTCATACAGCGGCCAGCCATCCGTCATCCATATCACCACGTCAAAGGGTGACAGCAGGCTCATAAGACGCCCCAGCGTCGCCATAGTGCGTTCACCTAATACGTGCGCAAACCGTCTTCCGGAGCCTGTCATACGCGTAAAACAGCCAGTGCTGGCGCGATTTAGCCCCGACATAGCCCCACTGTTCGTCCATTTCCGCGCAGACGATGACGTCACTGCCCGGCTGTATGCGCGAGGTTACCGACTGCGGCCTGAGTTTTTTAAGTGACGTAAAATCGTGTTGAGGCCAACGCCCATAATGCGGGCGGTTGCCCGGCATCCAACACCATTCATGGCCATATCAATGATTTTCTGGTGCGTACCGGGTTGAGAAGCGGTGTAAGTGAACTGCAGTTGCCATGTTTTACGGCAGTGAGAGCAGAGATAGCGCTGATGTCCGGCAGTGCTTTTGCTGTTACGCACCACCCCGTCAGTAGCTGAACAGGAGGGACAGCTGATAGAAACAGAAGCCACTGGAGCACCTCAAAAACACCATCATACACTAAATCAGTAAGTTGGCAGCATCACCGCCTTCCCGATACTCCTGAAACCCAGGCGATCGCCAAAAGACTGTTGGCTTTCAGCCCACGGCTGGGAAAACTCGCCAGTAAAGCCTGTCAGGTACACATTCAGGCTATTAACGTGCAAGAGGGTGAACCGCTTAATCTGGATAGATGCATGCATACGCTGAACCAGATACGTCATCAGGTCACGGTGAAACCATCGGTAAAAAAAGCCAAAGAATAATATAGCGAAAACGCTGCCACGATATTCCGTGGCAGCGTTGGAATTACCGGCACCTGAACAATAGGTGCGACGCTATTACAGTAAGGCCCTGCTTTAGAACGTCTCCCAACCTGCATCATGGCCTGCAGCCGCAGACACAGGGGACATTTTAAGAGGACGTTTAGGGGCTTTGGCCGCAGCCGCCGCCGTTTGTACCCCAGGTAAACGGAATACATCAACCAGTTGTTGCAGCTTGACCACCTGATCTTCCAGACTTCCCGCAGCAGCAGACGATTCCTGAACCAGAGCGGCGTTCTGCTGTGTTGTCGTGTCCATTTCAGACATGGCCTGAGCAATCTGCGCAATACCCCGATTTTGCTCGTCAGACGCTGCGGCAATTTCCTGCATCAAATCTTTAACCTGGGTAACGGAGTGAACAATCCCACTCATACTTTCACCCGCCAGATCGACCTGTTTTGCGCCTTCTTCTACAAAATGAACTGACTCGCCGATGAGCGCTTCAATCTCTTTTGCAGCCTGTGAGCTGCGCTGAGCTAATGAACGTACCTCTCCGGCAACAACGGCAAACCCGCGCCCCTGGTCGCCCGCACGCGCAGCCTCAACGGCGGCATTGAGCGCCAGAATATTGGCCTGGAACGCGATACCGTTAATAACGGTGGTAATTTCAGAGATGCGGCGTGAGCTTTCGATAATATCTTTCATCCGACTCACGGCATTACCTACAACAATACCCCCATGGCTCGCCGTATCGGACGCGGTAACAGCCAGCAAACTCGCCTGTTGGGCGTTTTGCGCGTTCTGTTTTACCGTCGAGCTCAGCTCTTCCATACTGGCAGCAGTTTCAACAACGGCGGCAGATTGTTGTTCAGTACGCGCTGACAGCTCATCATTGCCTAAAGAAATTTCGTTTGCCGCAGTATTTACCGAAGCAGAAGCATTCCTCACCATACTGAGGGATTCCGCCACCCGCTCAACGAGATGGTTAAATGCCGTGATGGCATGGCCAATTTCATCCTGGCGGCCGGCCGGCAGATTTTTGCTCAGATCAAGGTCTTCACTGATCTGCACCATGCCATCTCTCATGGCATTTAAACGGCGACGAATATTTAAAACCGTAAGCAGACCAAACAGCCCAAGAAGAATGGTTGCAGCCAGCGTTGCGCTCACTGATAAAATCAGTGCTTCGCTAATAAGCGATTTACTGGCCGCATTCGCCTGTACAACTAAAGAGGTGTTGTAGTCAATCTGGTCATTAAAATCAGCAAGTAATGCAGCAATTTTTTCTGCGATTAATCCGCCTTTTTGCATGCTTTGGATAACCGCTTTGCGGTCATTCGATTCTGATATTTTAAAATATTGGTCCATTGCTCCGCGGAACGCCTGTAAACCCGCCAGTGTTTTATTGCTCAGTTCTACATCGCGCGGGTCAGAAGCTAATTCTTTAAGATAGTATTGATGTGTTACAAGGAGCTCATCATAAATTTTATTGGCACTTTGTTTAATGACATCCATTTGCGCCGGGTCTTCGGTAAAACCATGCAAATAAAGTTGCGAACGAACGCCTGTAGCCTGAATCATTTCCTTATTCATTGTCGTCAGGCTGGGAAGAATATTTTCCTGGAAATAATTAGTGTCCTCACTAATTTTTGATAAAGAAATCATTGCAATGATATTCGTGCCAATCAAGCTAATGATAAGTAGAGAAAAAGCGAGTAATAACCGCTTGGTGATGTTCATCATACCTTTCCAATTTAACTTTAGTATCTTTGATATATCATGATGAATAACCACCATGAGGGATAGTCCTTTCACACTTCGGTTTTATTTATCGGAACGCTTTATCAAAACTTTAGTGAATCGCCACGGGTTTAACAGACACCTCAGAGTCATTTAAGATGACTTAAAGAGAGGTGCCCATGAGCGGTAAGCGTTATCCCGAAGAGTTTAAAATTGAAGCGGTAAAACAGGTTGTTGATCGCGGCCATTCTGTTTCCAGCGTGGCAACACGTCTCGGTATCACCACCCACAGTCTTTATGCCTGGATAAAGGCATATGGCCCGGATTCCTCAACCAATAAAGTCCAGTCAGACGCTCAGGCTGAGATCCGACGCCTCCAGAAAGAGCTGAAGCGGGTTACCGACGAACGGGACATATTAAAAAACTGTCCATGGGTGAAACCCCGTCCTGAGTCTCAGAAACTCCCCGGAAAAGTTGGCAGGCTAATTTAGCGAAGGAAGCAGCCGTCGGCCTTTTGGTGGTATGACCCCGTAAAAAAACATGGTTCAGGGACTGTGGCGGATCCGGCAGTGGTGACTTTGATCCCGTTCAGGAAGGTGATTTCTCCGTCGTCCCCTCCTTCGTTCATCGAAAAATGAGCAAGGAGATTTCCATGAAAAAATCCTCCCGAATGTCTGTTATCCATCCTCATGCTGCGGGCGTTGATATTGGCGCTGAATTCCACGTAGTCGCCGTTCCACCGGATGCTGACGCCGAGCCGGTCAGAACTTTTCAAAGTTTCACTGGCGACCTTCATCGGATGTCCGACTGGCTCAAAACCTGTCACATTACGACCATTGCCATGGAGTCCACTGGCGTTTACTGGTTGCCTGCTTTTGAGATCCTTGAGGCTGCGGGTTTCAATGTGATCCTTGTTAATGCCAGAGACGCAAAAAATGTTCCCGGTCGCAAGACTGATGTCAATGACGCACAGTGGCTGCAGAAGCTGCATTCATTTGGCCTTCTTCGGGCCAGTTTCAGACCTGAACACGACATTTCCGTACTCAGGTCTTATTTGAGACAACGGGAACGCCTGACTGAATACCGGGCTGCTCATATCCAACATATGCAGAAGGCGTTGATGCAGATGAATGTTCAATTGCATCATGCCGTATCGGATATTACTGGCGTTACCGGTCTTTCAATCGTCAGAGCTATTGTCAGTGGTGAGCGCGATCCTTCAGTATTGATCCAGTATCGTGATGTCAGATGTAAAAAGACGCCAGAGGTTCTTCAACAGGCACTGACAGGGAACTGGCAGCCTGAACATCTTTTTGCACTTGAACAGTCGGTGGCATTTTTCGATTTTTACCAGGAAAAAATCCGTGAGTGTGATGATCAAATCGAAACTTCATTATTGCAGCTCAGCACCGGAACTGAAGAGCCTGAAGGAGTATTGCCCTCCGCCAGACATCGTACAAAACAGCCCAATCAGCTTTCCTTTGATGTCAGGCCATTACTCTGGAAAATTACCGGAGCAGACCTGACACAGATACATGGGTTCGGACCTTATCTGGCACTAAAATTCGTTGCCGAATGCGGTACTGACATGAATCGCTGGCCGGATGCGAGCCATTTTACCTCGTGGCTGTGTTTGTCCCCGGGGAATAAGATCTCCGGTGGAAAAGTACTGTCCTCGAAAACACGGCGTTCATCCAGTCGAATTGCTGCTGCACTAAGACTGGCAGCCACAACAATTGGCCGGAGCGATACAGCGCTGGGTGCTTTTTATCGTCGATTATCATCCCGTATCGGGAAAGCAAAAGCAGTCACTGCAACGGCAAGAAAACTGGCAATACTGTTCTACAATGCCCTTAAATACGGTCAGAAATATGTCGATCCTGGCGCGGATTATTATGAAGAGCGCTACCGTAATCGCGTACTCGACGGGCTTAAACGAAGGGCAAAATCACTGGGTTACTCTCTCCAGCAAGATCCCGAGTTATGCGTGTGAACCGGGAGTTTCTCAGGAAAGCCGCTGTAGATTCAATCTGTCAATGCAACACCCCTTTCAATTATCTCTTTCGGTGTTTTGAACTTCAGTGTCTTTCTCGGTCTGTTGTTTAGCTGAGCAGCAACCAGATCTAGTTCATGTTGAGTATATTGGGCAAGACATGTCTTTTTAGGAAAGTACTGCCGAATTAGCCCATTTGTGTTCTCATTTGTTCCCCGCTGCCAAGGACTCTGAGGATCGCAGAAGTAAACTTTAACGCCGGTGCTGACAGTAAATTCTAGATGTCTGGCCAGTTCCATTCCTCTGTCCCATGTCAGTGATTTTCTGAGTTCTGACGGTAAACTCAGGAATTTGTCGGTAAGAGCCTGATTTACTGAGACAGAATCTTTGCCCCTGAGTCTAAGGATGATCGTATAACGTGATTTTCGGTCTACAAGTGTGGCTATATGAGAGTTTTTTGTACCTGAGACTAAATCGCCCTCCCAATGCCCCAGAGAGCGTCTGTTATCGATATTTCGGGAACGTTCGTGAATTGGTGTTCCGTTCACTATGTTAATCGTACCTCTTTCGCCTTTGCGGGTATGACGCCTGCCATGGCGAAGGCTATGCGACCGTCGCAGATGCTGTATATTCAGGTGGTGTAGCGCTTCACGGCTACGAAAGTACAGCGTTTTATAAATTGTCTCAGGTGATATTCGCAGCGTTTTTTGACGTGGTTTTGTTCGCCTTAACCATCCTGATATTTGCTCTGGAGACCATTTCATCTCCAGCTTTTCCAGAACAAGCTTTCGCAATGGCAAATTTTGATCCAGTAAGCACGGTTTTGGCCTTTTCGCCATTCTGTTGGCTCGGTTATTAGCATCAACAGCTTTGTAATAGCGTCTGCCCCGATTACGCTGAACTTCACGTGAGATCGTCGAAGGACTGCGATTCAGCGCAGTAGCTATCGCACGAATGCTCATTTTGGCTGACAAACCAGCTCGTATCTCCTCGCGCTCAGACAGTGTCAGGTGAGCTACAGCCCGCTTACGCTCATGGGGTTTTATGCCGCCAGTATCCCTTAACATAGTGAAGATCGTTCCGGGTTTTGAACCCAGGATATTCGCTATTTCACTGAAGCCTGTTCCGTTCTTCCATAGTTCAAAAACAGAGGCTTTTTCCTCTGCTGTAAATGTTCGTCTCATTCAAAAAACCTCCGCAACCCCATGTTTTCACATAACTGTTGCGTTGACCAATTGAATCTACAGCGGCGTACTTCGCAAAGCTGTCCGACTGAGGTACGCCTTTATCCGTGACAACACCCATTGCTGGCCTGTCCGACTGCTTTGTCGGGTGCTGGATGTGCATCCGAGTGGTTTTTACGCCTGGCTTCAGCAGCCGGATTCACGGCGGCATCATGCTGACCTGAGACTGACGGGGCTGATAAAGCAGTTCTGGCTGGAGTCGGGTTGCGTTTATGGTTATCGCAAGATCCACCTCGACCTGCGGGATACCGGACAACAGTGCGGAGTTAACCGTGTCTGGCGACTGATGAAGCGTGCCGGGATAAGGGCTCAGGTCGGGTACCGTAGCCCACGGGCACGTAAGGGTGAAACCAGCATCGTGACGCCCAACAGGCTCCAGCGGCAGTTCAACCCGGAAGCACCGGATGAGCGTTGGGTAACGGACATCACCTACATCCGGACTCACGAAGGCTGGCTGTATCTGGCTGTGGTTGTTGACCTGTTCTCGCGCAAAGTTATTGGCTGGTCAATGCAGCCCCGGATGACAAAGGATATTGTCCTGAATGCACTTCTGATGGCCGTGTGGCGACGTAATCCTCAAAAGCAGGTGCTGGTTCATTCTGATCAAGGCAGTCAGTACACAAGCTATGAGTGGCAGTCGTTCCTGAAATCACACGGGCTGGAGGGCAGTATGAGCCGTCGCGGTAACTGTCATGACAACGCAGTCGCAGAAAGTTTTTTCCAGTTACTGAAACGTGAACGGATAAAGAAAAAGATCTACGGAACGCGAGAAGAAGCTCGCGGTGATATTTTTGATTACATCAAAATGTTTTATAACAGTAAGCGTCGGCATGGTTCGAGTGATCATATGCCACCAACTGAATACGAAAAACAATATTATCAGCGGCTCGGAAGTGTCTAGATTATCTGTGGCGATTCAGTCCTCCGGTAGTAGCATTCAGCAATTTGCCAGTGATCTCATTGATGCCAGAGAACAGGGTAAAACCGTGCTCGTTGACTGTGGGGGATTTGACTCAGCGTTAAGGAAGGTGCGAATAAGCAGGTCATTTCTTCCCAAGCTGACTCGCTGATTAAAATTTCGCGGATCTGGGCCGATTTTTTTCCCGCAAACACATCGAATCAGCCTATTTAGGCTATTTTTTCCACCATTTCTGGCGTTATTTCCGGTTTTTACTGAGATCTCTCCCACTGACATATCATTTGGTCCACCCGAAACAGGTTGGCCAGGGTGAATAACATCGCCAGTTGGTTATCGTTTTTCAGCAGCCCCTTGTATCTGGCTTTCACGAAGCCGAACTGCCGCTTGATGATGCGAAACGGGTGCTCCACCCTGGCACGGATGCTGGCTTTCATGTATTCGATGTTGATGGCCGTTTTGTTCTTGCGCGGATGCTGCTTCAAGGTTTTTACCCTGCCGGGACGCTCGGCGATCAGCCAGTCCACATCCACCTCGGCCAGCTCCTCGCGCTGTGGCGCTCCTTGGTAGCCGGCATCGGCTGAGACAAATTGCTCCTCTCCATGAAGCAGATTACCCAGCTGATTGAGGTCATGCTCGTTGGCCGCGGTGGTGACTAGGCTGTGGGTCAGGCCACTCTTGGCATCGACACCAATGTGGGCCTTCATGCCAAAGTGCCACTGATTGCCTTTCTTGGTCTGATGCATCTCCGGATCGCGTTGCTGCTCTTTGTTCTTGGTAGAGCTGGGTGCCTCAATGATGGTGGCATCCACCAAAGGGCACTGTTGCAAATAGTCGGTGGTGATAAACTTATCATCCCCTTTTGCTGATGGAGCTGCACATGAACCCATTCAAAGGCCGGCATTTTCAGCGTGACATCATTCTGTGGGCCGTACGCTGGTACTGCAAATACGGCATCAGTTACCGTGAGCTGCAGGAGATGCTGGCTGAACGCGGAGTGAATGTCGATCACTCCACGATTTACCGCTGGGTTCAGCGTTATGCGCCTGAAATGGAAAAACGGCTGCGCTGGTACTGGCGTAACCCTTCCGATCTTTGCCCGTGGCACATGGATGAAACCTACGTGAAGGTCAATGGCCGCTGGGCGTATCTGTACCGGGCCGTCGACAGCCGGGGCCGCACTGTCGATTTTTATCTCTCCTCCCGTCGTAACAGCAAAGCTGCATACCGGTTTCTGGGTAAAATCCTCAACAACGTGAAGAAGTGGCAGATCCCGCGATTCATCAACACGGATAAAGCGCCCGCCTATGGTCGCGCGCTTGCTCTGCTCAAACGCGAAGGCCGGTGCCCGTCTGACGTTGAACACCGACAGATTAAGTACCGGAACAACGTGATTGAATGCGATCATGGCAAACTGAAACGGATAATCGGCGCCACGCTGGGATTTAAATCCATGAAGACGGCTTACGCCACCATCAAAGGTATTGAGGTGATGCGTGCACTACGCAAAGGCCAGGCCTCAGCATTTTATTATGGTGATCCCCTGGGCGAAATGCGCCTGGTAAGCAGAGTTTTTGAAATGTAAGGCCTTTGAATAAGACAAAAGGCTGCCTCATCGCTAACTTTGCAACAGTGCCCTTATTCGCACCTTCCCTAACCGGCAGGAAAAGATACGCGCAAATTTAATGGATAATGCCGACTGGGGCGAAGCGTATAATAATTTGCACAAGCAGGTGAATGTTAAATGGGCATGGGACAGCCAGAACCTTGGTGAATCGCTTTACACGAATTACCAGTATGAAGGCGTATTTGTTTTGTCTCCCGCCGGGGAGACGCGTTATAGCGTCATTGAAGGAAATCTTGTCAGCCAGCCTTTCGAGAAATGGCTCAACCGGAACATCACCAAAGAACTTTTTAACGACCTCTCACAAAGCCAGGGTAAAGCCGTCTCACGCCTTATGATGACCAACGGGCAACTCACCTTACTGGCGGCGGCCCGGATCACGTCGGAAGACGATGAAAGCATCACGCCGGTGGCGGAAGATGCCTCGGTACTGATTTTCGCCGACGTGTTAACGCCCGTTAAACTGGAGAAAATGGGCAACGAATACGGCATTCATAATGCGCATACGTTCGGCAGAATGGAGCCACACCTGAAAGCCGACTACCGGGAAGCTCAGCTTATTTTACCCATTGATAATGGCGATGTTCTGATTGAGTGGCGAAGCGACGATCCGGGCAGAGCGCTGATGAACCGGGAGCTGCCGTTAATCATCATTCTGATGTTATCGACCATTGCATTTACCTGGTTGATGCGGCGTGGTGCGTTAATCAAAGCGCAAATTAATGACGAAAATGTTTTCCTGCTTGAGCAAAGCCGACAAGCGCTTACGGCAAGTGAACGACGCTTTCGCGACGTCATTGAAGCCACCACCGACTGGATTTGGGAAGCGGACAGCGAGGCACGGCTAACGTGGTTATCCGACCGTTTTTCCGGCGTTACCGGTCATCATTCTGACGACTGGCTTGGGCGGAACATGTTGGATTTCATCCACAGCGACAAAATCCTTTTTCATCACTGGCTGCTGAATCCGCAGACGAGCAGTAATTACACGCTCAAAAAGGCCCGCTATTTCTCAGCTCAGGGCCATCAGCGTTACTGCAATGTGGTGGCGAAGCGCGCCATTATGGATGATGGTTCTATGGGCTTTCGCGGTACGGTGACCGATGTCACTCTGGAAGTGGAGGCGCAGGAGCGTGCCGAGTATTTATCGCGGCATGATGAATTAACCGGCCTGCCAAACCGGGTCAGAATGAAAGAGTTTCTGGAAGGTGAGCTGCGTTCTTTACCCGATCCGGATCATCCCCTGGCCATGATCAGCCTCGACCTGGATAAATTCAAACCGGTAAATGATTTATTCGGCCACAATGCGGGCGATGCGTTACTCAATGAAGTCGCCAGCCGGTTGCGGTCCTGTACCCGTAAAATCGATCTGGTTGCCCGGCAGGGCGGAGATGAGTTTATCCTTATTCTGCCGGATATTTATGTGCGTAAAGACATAGAGACGCTCTGCCAGCGCATTGCCAGTGAAATAAGCCGGCCTTTTATCGTTAACGGCAATGAAGTGTATATCAGCGTGAGTATGGGGATTGCACTGGCGCCTCAGGATGCAATGAACGCCAGCGATCTGATTCGGTTATCCGATATCGCATTGTATAAAGCGAAAAATACCGGTCGCAATAACTGGGTGTTTTACGAACCCAACATGGGCGAGTACTTAATTCAGCGCCGGGAAATGGAAAAAGAGTTTCGTGAAGCGTTATGCACAGACCAGTTTCAGCTGGTTTATCAGCCCCGTTACGACATTAAAACCTCGCGTATCGCTGCTGTCGAAGCACTGGTTCGCTGGCAGCATCCGCGTCTCGGTTTACTGATGCCGGATCAGTTCATCCCGCTTGCGGAAGAGACGGGCCTGATCGTTGCCATGAGTGATGTGGTGCTGGAGAAAGCCTGTAAAGATATGGTGCATCTCTCGCCCGATTTGGTTATTTCGGTCAATATTTCGGCGGTGGAGTTTAATACCCGTGGCCTGGCGAAACGGGTAAAGGCTGCGCTGCAAAAATCGGGGCTTAAACCGTCCCGGCTGGAGTTAGAAATTACCGAAAACGTGACGATTTCCAATCCGGATATCACGCTGGAAACCATGAAGCAGCTGAAGGATATCGGCGTACGCTTTTTGATTGATGACTTTGGAACCGGCTACTCGGCATTAAGCTATCTGAAACGCTTCCCGTTCGACGGAATAAAGCTGGATAAATCTTTTGTGTTCGCCATGGAGGAATCGGAAAACGCCAAAATCATCGTTGAGAATATTATCGGCCTTGGCAAAGCCTATTCGCTGGCTGTCACCGCTGAAGGCGTGGAAACGGCGGAGCAGTTGAAAAGGCTTAAACAATATCACTGTGACGAGGCGCAAGGGTATTTCATCGGGAAGCCTGTCGCGCTTGATGCGTTAAATTTAGACGTGGCATTTAGTGTGTGAATGCACGTCAGTGGATGGCGGAGCCAGGTTCCGTCGCCGTTTCTACTGAAGATTACCGAGGCAGGCTGCGCGTCTGCCTCGGTGTGTTGTCAGGCGGCTTTAAATGTATTCCCGATCTGTTTTAACGCGCGCTTCATTTCCGCGACGGTTTGGCGTGCGGAGTCTAGTTGAGTAAGCAGCGCTTCCGGCACTGTTGCAAAGTTAGCGATGAGGCAGCCTTTTGTCTTATTCAAAGGCCTTACATTTCAAAAACTCTGCTTACCAGGCGCATTTCGCCCAGGGGATCACCATAATAAAATGCTGAGGCCTGGCCTTTGCGTAGTGCACGCATCACCTCAATACCTTTGATGGTGGCGTAAGCCGTCTTCGGTGATGCTGCCAACTTACTGATTTAGTGTATGATGGTGTTTTTGAGGTGCTCCAGTGGCTTCTGTTTCTATCAGCTGTCCCTCCTGTTCAGCTACTGACGGGGTGGTGCGTAACGGCAAAAGCACTGCCGGACATCAGCGCTATCTCTGCTCTCACTGCCGTAAAACATGGCAACTGCAGTTCACTTACACCGCTTCTCAACCCGGTACGCACCAGAAAATCATTGATATGGCCATGAATGGCGTTGGATGCCGGGCAACCGCCCGCATTATGGGCGTTGGCCTCAACACGATTTTCCGCCATTTAAAAAACTCAGGCCGCAGTCGGTAACCTCGCGCATACAGCCGGGCAGTGACGTCATCGTCTGCGCGGAAATGGACGAACAGTGGGGATACGTCGGGGCTAAATCGCGCCAGCGCTGGCTGTTTTACGCGTATGACAGGCTCCGGAAGACGGTTGTTGCGCACGTATTCGGTGAACGCACTATGGCGACGCTGGGGCGTCTTATGAGCCTGCTGTCACCCTTTGACGTGGTGATATGGATGACGGATGGCTGGCCGCTGTATAATCCCGCCTGAAGGGAAAGCTGCACGTAATCAGCAAGCGATATACGCAGCGAATTGAGCGGCATAACCTGAATCTGAGGCAGCACCTGGCACGGCTGGGACGGAAGTCGCTGTCGTTCTCAAAATCGGTGGAGCTGCATGACAAAGTCATCGGGCATTATCTGAACATAAAACACTATCAATAAGTTGGAGTCATTACCGATGATATCAAGTCCAGCCCGGAATCTCAGTGAGATAAAAGGATATGATTGTCTGATACCTGATACTGACCATTTCACGGACAGAAACTGAGTAACAGTTCATATAGACAATTCCTTAACAAAAATGAGGCATATTTACCCCCTTATTTGTCGTTTTGTTCATGACAATAGACGCTATCCTACTGGAACCCTGACGTACACAGAACCAGGATACTATTATTCGACCATTTTTCCCCCGTGAGGAATGGTCTTTTTTTCATTAACTTGCCATTACCCCGATGAATTTGAAGCCCAGAATACCGGTGCATTAAGTCCTAAAAATAACGATTACCTACACATACCTCACATTTGTTACATTGCACAACAATTAAGGGAAGGTGCGAATAAGCAGGTCATTTCTTCCCAAGCTGACTCGCTGATTAAAATTTCGCGGATCTGGGCCGATTTTTTTCCCGCAAACACATCGAATCAGCCTATTTAGGCTATTTTTTCCACCATTTCTGGCGTTATTTCCGGTTTTTACTGAGATCTCTCCCACTGACGTATCATTTGGTCCACCCGAAACAGGTTGGCCAGGGTGAATAACATCGCCAGTTGGTTATCGTTTTTCAGCAGCCCCTTGTATCTGGCTTTCACGAAGCCGAACTGCCGCTTGATGATGCGAAACGGGTGCTCCACCCTGGCACGGATGCTGGCTTTCATGTATTCGATGTTGATGGCCGTTTTGTTCTTGCGCGGATGCTGCTTCAAGGTTTTTACCCTGCCGGGACGCTCGGCGATCAGCCAGTCCACATCCACCTCGGCCAGCTCCTCGCGCTGTGGCGCTCCTTGGTAGCCGGCATCGGCTGAGACAAATTGCTCCTCTCCATGAAGCAGATTACCCAGCTGATTGAGGTCATGCTCGTTGGCCGCGGTGGTGACTAGGCTGTGGGTCAGGCCACTCTTGGCATCGACACCAATGTGGGCCTTCATGCCAAAGTGCCACTGATTGCCTTTCTTGGTCTGATGCATCTCCGGATCGCGTTGCTGCTCTTTGTTCTTGGTAGAGCTGGGTGCCTCAATGATGGTGGCATCCACCAAAGTGCCTTGGGTCATCATGACGCCTGCTTCGGCCAGCCAGCGATTGATGGTCTTGAACAATTGACGGGCCAGTTGATGCTGCTCGAGCAGGTGGCGGAAATTCATGATGGTGGTGCGATCCGGCAGGGCGCTATCCAGGGATAATCGGGCAAACAGGCGCATGGAGGCGATTTCGTACAGGGCATCTTCCATGGCACCGTCGCTCAGGTTGTACCAATGCTGCATGCAGTGAATACGCAGCATGGTCTCCAGCGGATAGGGCCGTCGGCCATTGCCCGCCTTGGGATAAAACGGCTCGATGACAGCGGTCATATTCTGCCATGGCAGAATCTGCTCCATGCGGGAGAGGAAAATCTCTTTTCGGGTCTGACGGCGCTTAGTGCTGAATTCACTATCGGCGAAGGTGAGTTGATGGCTCATGATGTCCCTCTGGGATGCGCTCCGGATGAATATGATGATCTCATATCAGGAACTTGTTCGCACCTTCCCTTTCTATGGCAGAGATGGCCACTCCTTTCAGCTCCGGGTTGTCCCAGTGAACATGCTGGTAGAATTTATACAGCCCTTCCGGAACATCTTCACAAGATGTAACAGCAAACAGCTCCTGCCAGTCGCCTTCGTTAAACTTATCTGCCAGGATTTTGGCCAAATTAATTTGTGAAACTTTGTTCAACATACTGATCCCTTGAAGTTTGTACTTCTTAATTGAGTTTACCGGAACGGCGTCTCAGTAAACGAAATCCGTGTACTGGTGTACCCCCTGCTCTGCAACAGGAATGAAATCCCATCCATCATCATTGCTCTGTTACTGCGGGGCCCAATTCTGATGTTTGTCAGTGGCAGCTTGTCTTTTGCTTTAATGATCAGATATGGCACCAGACCGTTATCATTGACACGAAAATTGACACCCTCATAAGGGCTGTCCGGGAGGATTACCATCCGGAACTCCTGCTCCTCTTTGAAACCGTCATTCTTGAAAAAAGGCGGCAGGCTGTGTGCCAGTCTGGTTGCCTGAATCATCTCATGCATTACATCTGCATTTATTGCCGCCTGAACCTGTGGCTGACGAAAGAAGGCGAGGATTTCGTTCCGGGCTTCAACCGTGGAATCCTCTTTGGTATAGAGTACCCGGTTTTTAAACACCTGATATTGAGTTAATTCCAGGGAGGCAAGCAGCTCTTCATCATCAAATTCCAGGCACACGCCCTGAGAGCTGCCATAACCCCGCCACTGGCTTAACAGGTCGGGTTCGAGACAGAACGACAGGTTATAGACATGAGCAGCCCGGTGCATTCTGAAGTGTGTCAGTGCCTGTTCGATGAACTTCAGGGTTTTCGGGTTAAAGTCGTCCCTCAGGTACTGCAGGGCATTCTCAAGGCAGTTCATTCCGTGAGTCAGCTCATTGCTGTCATTGAGGAAGGAAAAGTGCGTCGCCCACAGTGAGCCTGATTCGATGATGCCCTTCAGTCCGTTCAGGTCAGTGTAATGATAAATCTTCATCTGGCAGCCTCCTGACTGTCCGGGCCCTGTTCGCACTCAGTTTTCTGCATGTCAGACAGAAACGGGAACGCCTTAAAAGCGGCTTCCCTTGCTTCTTCTATGGACTGTTCCCAGGCCTGCCATTCCGGGTCCGCAGCCAGCACTTCGTCGGCGGTATCGCGTAACCAGGCATACAACTTTTCGCCACCATTGAGATCAACCCGACGGGTTTTTACCGGGTCTTCATGCTTCATGATATTGCGCAGAAGTTTTCCCAGTGGGCCACCTGACTCGACAGCTTCAGCCGGGATATACTCCGGATATTCTGGAAACTGATCCAGCGTCAGATCTATATATTCCCCGTCCAGCAATACGATGACATGCCCGTGAACCGTTGAGTTTTCCGCTTCCTGAAAGCCTGCGTTCCCCTGCATAAAAATGATGCACGGATGGCATCCCTCAGTATCTGTCAGGTACTTCGCCAGTGTGTTGCTGGCTAAATCGCAGCTGCCGTGCGGGAAATTCCTCAGTTCCTCTTTCCATCGAGGAAAATGACGGCACCCGTCAGCCCGTTCACCGGCGCCAAGCTCCAGCGCCCGCCGAAACGCCTTTATACGTAATGTTCTTTCCTGTCTCATTTCTTCACCTTCCCGTCCTGGCGGGCCAGGGCCAGCAGTTCGGCCTGAAGCTGACGGCCGTCCTCCCGGGACGCCTTCAGCTCCGCTTTCGTGTCCTGCAGCTGCGCCGCCAGGTGTTCGCCGGTGGCGGTCAGGCGGGCCACCTGCTCACGCAGCGGCAGCGCCTCCGCGCGCAGCTCGCGCACCTCCTGCAGCAGGCGGTCACGTTCGGCCACCACCTCGCGCAGCACCGCCAGCTCGCTCTCCAGGGCAGCCACCTTCGCCAGGGCCTCATCCCGCTCCTGGTCGGCCCGGGCTATGTCGTCGTCAGCCTGCTCACGCGCCGCCAGGGCCCCGGCTTCAGCCTGTTTCACGGCCGCCTGCCACAGCAGCCCCAGCTGGCCGGTCAGCAGCTGTGCCAGCTCCGGCGGCAGGGGCGCGGTCTGCTCAGTGGCCTGCTCGCGCCGGCGGGCGCGGAACGCGCGCATCACCGGGGAGATGTGGGACAGGGAGCCGCCGCCGAGGTGCTGACGGACCTGCTCGTTGGTCGGGTTCAGGGTGCCGGCGGCGATCAGGGCGGCAGCGGCGTCTTCAATGCGGCGGACGGTGTCCGGGGAGAGGGTGGTCATGGTCTGGCTCCGGTTTTACAGGGAATGACATCATGGTACGTCCGGTGCAAAAAATACACAATACATAAAATACAAATAATACATAAAATACATTTGATACATATCGTACATACAGTACAGAACCTACATACAGTTTCTCTCCTGTCTCGTTGAGATCCGAAAACTCCTGGAGTAGGATCTCCGCGAACCGCACCGGCGCGCCTCGACCCGGTAACACAATATGTAGCGGCTGAAATAGCTGCTCTTGCTACCAGATGTTGTGTTATGAACCTTCCCTGTGACCCGGCGCGCAGGGGCAGAAAAGACCGCTTCGCTTATTCCCTGACCGTGGTACACTTCCGGAAAGTTGTGAATAGACAAAAAATCGGATCACCTGAAAACAGCCTTCCGGTAATTTAATGATGTGGTTATATGGCTGCTTATTATCATCTGAGTGATGATGTATTTAGGGGATTGCACCTAGTGTTATCATCACCTGTGTTACTGGTGTGAGAAAATTCTAAGGCGGTGTCGGGAAAATTCTGAATGCGTCCGGTACTGTCACACCAGGTGATAATCCCGACATCAATTAACGCAGAAATGTCTGGGCGAAGATGACATCCTGCGGAAAAGATGCCTCAGCAAAATATTATGCCGGCGAGTGTGATTACTCTGAGTGACTATAAGGAAGGTTCAATTTGACATTGAAAGACATGTATCTGCTTCTACATACAACTTATGGTCATAACGATTTATGGTTGATGCTGCTTAGCCCAGCCGAGGGAGGGCGTTCTACCTTTCTGGATGGCAGTTATGTTGCTTCTCAGGGACGAATTTTGTGTAGGTATTCTCAGGGACGATGGATTCATCTTGTAAAGACTGACTTTCGTTATTTTGATCCCTTCGAGGATCGGGCCACTCAATCTCCGGGCGGACTCAAGTTGTCTCTGCAGTACGCTATCGCGCTAACAAATCCGTTATGAGTGAGATACTTTCCAGTTTATAGCGGGATTTCTCGATAAGGAACAAACATGGCTGACTGGTTTGTCGCAGACAGTCAAATATCTTTCTGAAGTGTTTCAGGGGGCAGTAATGGAAAATATGATGAAAACTATGCGTGAGTATTTCCCCACGCGAACAGTGGTGTTCGAACAGTCTCTGGATATGTTTGGTCTCACCCGGGGTGAGGACGGGAAGCTCATATTTCCCCGTCATTCTGATAACCGTTTCCCGATCGGGCGTATCCGCAAGCGTCTGTCATCTTATGGCTGGCGCGGAGAGCGTCTGAATCAGGAAGTGGCGCGTATTGTCGCAGGCCCTGATATTCTTCCTGAAAGAAATGACTACAGCATAATTTTTCCTTACGGGTGGGAACGAAACCAGCTAACCCCAGAGATGCGGAGAATGTTTCCCCGGAAGACTGGTCGCCGCGTGCTGCTTATGCTGGATGAGTTCCATTATATTCATGACGCCCGGGAACGTCAGACGTTTGCACCAGAAAGTGATGAAGCACCCGAGGTATCATGAATTACCCTTCTCTTCCCGGACAGGCCTACGCCCCGGAAAAAGTGCACCTGCCTGTGGCCATCGATTACCCGGCTGCGCTGGCTCTGCGTCAGATGGCGATCGTCCAGGATGAACTGCCGAAATATCTGCTGGCCCCGGAAGTGAGCGCCCTGCTGCATTATGTTCCCGATCTGCACCGTAAGATGCTGCTGGCTACTTTGTGGAATACCGGCGCACGGATCAATGAAGCGCTGGCCCTGACTCGGTCAGATTTTTCGCTGGCGCCGCCCTACCCGTTTGTGCAACTGGCCACGCTGAAACAGCGGGCGGAAAAAGCGGCAAGAACTGCCGGCAGAACACCTGCCGGCAGTCAGGCACATCGTCTGGTGCCGCTGTCAGATAAACAGTACGTCAGTCAGCTGGAGATGATGGTTGCCACACTGAAAATCCCGCTCGAGCGCCGCAATAAACGTACCGGCAGAATGGAGAAGGCACGTATCTGGGAAATCACCGACCGTACAGTGCGTACCTGGCTGAATGAAGCGGTTGAATCCGCTGCGGCCGACGGTGTGACATTCTCGGTCCCGGTGTCGCCACATACTTTCCGGCATTCCTATGCCATGCATATGCTGTACAACGGTATTCCGCTGAAGGTGCTGCAAAGTCTGATGGGCCACAAGAGCATTAGTTCGACGGAGGTCTATACGAAAGTGTTTGCGCTCGATGTTGCTGCGCGGCACCGGGTACAATTCCAGATGCCAGAGGCTGATGCAGTGGCCATGTTGAAAAAAAATATCTGACACAAAACGCACAATAGCTCTGTCTTTGTCCGATTACAGAACCTATCCGGAAGAAATCTATATTACAGCGAGTGCTAAAAATGAAAATGAAAATGAAAATGAAAATGAAAATGAAAATGAAAACGACGATATTTGCATCATTACTGTATGTTTCTTTCAATATCAATGCTGCTCAATCAGCAGATGAAACAATCGCTCCAATGAAACAATCTCAACAAGTTTCGGTTTACAGCGTAACAACCGTTAAGAAGGATGCTCTAAAAAACATTATAAAAGACGTTGAGAAGCGTGGTTTCTCAACCTCGACAGCAGACCTGAATAATCTGGACAACAGTGTAATTGTTTTCAAAAACAGGAAAGATGGCGAAAAACTGTCTCCTGCACTGCTAAAGCCTATTATAAACAAACAGGCAGATATCAGAAATGAGTGGCAGAGTAACTCCCCCATTTCTGGAGTAGTGACGTTGAACTCTGACGACACCAGTATTTCGTTAAAGAATGAGATCGTCTCCCGTATCGATAGCGGGAATGTGAAACTAGCTCAAGGAATATCCATCTACGACAATGGCAACGAGAGACATAGTTTTCAGGATGTTGGTGTAAACAAGGATGGCTCGGTGATCAATATCATTATGACCAGCCCTGGTAGGTATTTCATTATGCTTACAACAATCTGAAAACTTTGTTGCATTGCTACTATCAGGCCTTCTTGTAAAAAGAAGGCCGTTTAAAGCTAATAAAAAAATCATGATTTCATTCTTTCATTCTTTCATTCTTTCATTCTTTCATTCTTTCATTCTTTCATTCTTTCATTCTTTCATTCTTTCATTCTTTCATTCTTTCATTCTTTCATTAAGTTAGTGTAGCCAGATATTTTCTTCAAAGGGAAAGATGAATCAATAACCAACGTATCACTTATGGTAGCGTCCCAGGACCACCATCCTTTCTCACCGTATTCACTGTTGTACCACCTTTCTTTCTCCCTACGATGAGCAATGTAAGCATCGGTTTTCATCCCCCACACTTCAATCGGGAAAGGCAAATGATTTTGAGACTGCACATCGAGCAGACTAAAGTCGGGATGAAACTCCATCTCGGAAGAGTCATATCTTAGTGGTTTAAAAAAGGACCGCTGTAACTCGTATAATTTTTGTTCCATCGTGCCTTCATATTGCGAATCAAGCGGTATAAAGCGCTCACTCGTCATCATCATGGCAAGCTGGCGAACCTGAGCTGACTTAGCGCTGGGCACATCTGTCAGAGCAATGATGAAAATTTTATATCCATTTTTCCAGCCACTGAATTCATGTGGAAATCTCTCAATGGCAGAATTCCATCTGGAGGAATCAAGACCAAGAAAAGGCATACCTGCAAAATCCTTCACAGGCAGACGGTTTACCCCTGAGATGTATTTATCAGAGTATTTTGCCAGTTCGGCCACGACTACCATCCTGCATTTATTCTGCCTGGCGAATTCTACAGCCCCACTGTTCCGGGCACTATCTCTGGAGCCGGTCACTGCAGGCGTAAGCAATACGTTTGACAATCGTGTTTTGCCAATTTCAATTTCACATGCCTGAGTCCAAAGATGGAAGCCAAGCAATGTTGATGACCTCACTCCATCCATCTTTGGAAACCATCTGTTATATCCTGAATTTTCCCAAATTAAGTGCATTAGGCCGCACAGAGACACGGTGGCTCTTTTACTTTTACGGGAAGCATCACCAGTCAGGGGAGTTGCAGGAATATCATCAGATACTGATTTTGTCTGCAAAGCATAATCCAGCTTTACGTTGATAATGCCATCTGGCTTTTCAGTAATCGCACCATTGTTGTAAGTCCCTTGCGCACCTTCAGGTGAGAGTCGGCTATAGAAACGACACTCATGCTTATGTTTATTGCCAGTGAGAGGGAAGCGTGCAAGATGATGCTTCTCATTTTTTAACTTCACAGCCAACGGTAGTTCTCTGCCTGTACATAAACAGACAGCATACGAGTTACAGTCTCGTGATCTTTTCAATGCTTGTTGAAATTCAGTCTGTATCGAAGACGAATCTTGTTCATCTGCGCCAAATATTCGGGGTGATGACTTACTATCAAAATACAGTTTGATCGTGAAATTATTCATACCTGCCCACCTTGTTCTTTAGTCATTAAATCATTAAATCATTATTTAATGACTGGTTATCGTGAGCAATTTCACACAGTTATGATGTTCATGCTTTCCTTATATCATTAAATCATGATTTCATATTGTTATTGTACAGTACTCTGTGTCATAGTTTGATTTGTATTAACTGCTAATAATGAAATCATGATTTAATGAAAGGATGATATCATGGGTAAGGTTATATCGGTAATTGGTCAGAAGGGTGGTGGTTCCAAAAGCACCGAATCCAGAACTCTGGCTGTAGGATTTACGGATGCTGGATGGAAGACTCATCTGGCTGATATGGATGTAAAGCAGCAGACATCATTCAAATGGACTGAGCGAAGAGAAAAAAGTGGTTTAAGTCAAATTGATTGCGCCCTTTACCGTCGGGTTGATACGGCAGTCAAAATGAAGGACAGCTGTCATTTATTAATTATTGATGGCCGTCCAGCGGCAGAGACAACATCACTCGATGTAGCAGATGAATCAGACCTGGTAATAATCTCGACAGGAACGACAATCGATGATCTCGAGCCTTCACTCGAACTGGCCCGCGAATTGATAAAAAAAGGGATTGATAAAAGCAAAATCGTATTCGCTGTAGCTAAATCTCCGTCTCCTTCTCAGGGGGAAAAAGCTCAGGAAACGATTAAAGCATGGGGTTACAAAGTACTGAAAACGGTTATACCTTTTAAAACAAGCTATGGTGAAGCCCTTGATGCCGGGCGCGCACTACATGAAACATCATTTAAATCTTTAAACGAACTCGCAAAACAAATGATTGAAGAAGTTCATGATATAATTAATTCATGATAGCATGATTTCATTAATTCATTTTATGTGAGAGGTTCTCTATGAAAGGCCCGAAAAGTACTATCAAAATTGATCCACCAAAAGATGATGAACCAACTCTGGATGTTACAGGACGAAGCGCAGCTCCTGAATCATCTGTGAAGCCTATCCAGATAAAAGTACCTGTGTCTAAGCACAAAGAAATGAAAGCTTATGCTGCGGAGCAAGGGATATCTATGACTGAAATGATAATGGCTGGGTATGAGATGTATCGCAGTAAAATGAAATAATGAAAACATGATTTCATGAAAAAATGATAATCAACTTCACAGAATAACTCCTAATGCCAGGTTCTCATTGCTGTTGATATTCCTGGCAGAAGGGGAACGGCAGGATCGATAACTGGCACTACCAGCAAAATGGAGCCGACTTCAAAACGCTATCCCCTTACTTCAGCGTAAAAGATATGACACTAACTTTATCTCAATGATGCACTTTAAGGTTTCACTGGACGCAAGGTGTGACAAATTGCACTCAACTTTAGTCAGCCAGGAGACTTACTCTGTTAGTGTCTAATATTTCTTCTGTGACAAAATGCCCTGAAAGAAGTGTGACAAATTGCTCTTAGCTAAGAGTGACAATCTGCCTTCAAGAAAGTAAAGGGGTTAAGGCTTGATTTCATGGGTATCAAATAGCTGAAAACCATTCTAAGTGTGACAAATAGCCCTGAGAACACCACTTATCTGTGACAATTTGCACTGAGGGACTGTGACATTCAACCCTCGGCAGTGTGACTATCTGCCCTCATGCTTTAGAGAGAGCTAGCTACTATGTCACTGAAAGAAAAGACAATATGAGTTGTCTGTCGTCCTTTCTTTTTCTCTATATAACTCAGACGCATCGGCGTTCTGCTATTGATTTCATCAACACTTGCCTGAAGGAAACGGCGTCGAAAATCAGGCATTCGTTGATAACTTTGCGGCAGCTGGTAACGTTCCATTATCCAGTCTACTTTGAGCGACACACAGCCTGAACCATCGGGTTTTCTGTACTGGCAGAGAGATTCATACAGCCGCATAGCATAGGGATTAGTTATCTCCTTTGTTTCGCTAAGCCTGAATTGGGTAAATCTGTTCTGCAAACCAATAAAAAATGGAATCAGATAGGGGTTTATATGAACACTGTACAGTCCCCGGGAAGGGCTGTGCGCACGTTTAATGAACCAGGGGAAAGACTCTAACCCTTTTTCACCGTTAGCATCCTCTTCAGGTCGGTAAAATACGACCTCTTTACCAGCAAAGCCTTTGAGCGCCTGACGTATATCCTTACTGGCTTCGGCAGAGGTTAATCCAAATGTTGCTGCATAATGAGCTACCTGTATTTCACAGATACCATCATGCTCCTGAAGCGAGCCATCTGATTTACGGATCTGATCGACGAACAAATACAGCATACGCTTCTGATCACGAGAGAGACTATAAGCTGCTTCGGTAAGCTCATTAGACTGAACTATACGAGGGCTATTTTTGCGCTTTTTATGGTTTATTACCGCAACTTCCGTCATGACCGTTCCATATAAAATGTGACAGATTTTAAGATTGTCACATTTCATCAAAAAGAGTCAACAGGTAAGGATAAGTTTGTGATTCAAATAGATCGCAGAGGGCAATTTGTCACAGGGTTCAGGGCAGATAGTCACAGTTCAATAGGGTAAATGAGGGTGATTTGTCACAATGAAAGGGCAAGTTGTCACAAAGGATCCTCTGTAACCCGCACCACATAAGGGCTCAAAGGGGGTCTAAAAAGGTAAACCTAAAAACTAATTTAAAAAGATCTTATAAAAATATGACGGTGGATAAGTGGATAAGAGCTTAAAGAAGAGGGCTAACATTAGATACTAGGCGTAAGCAGAACATGCTGGTACCTTTCCCTGGTGCTTCCTCGCTCACTCGCGGGCGATGCCCGGTCGCTCGGCTGCGGCGAGCACTGCCTCCTTTCTAAAAACGGCTTTATCCAATCCTCGCAACGGGTATTTCTTTCCAACGAGTAGTGTACGCGGGGGAAAGCATGTCACGCTTCATTTGCCATTCAGGTGCAATCCCACGCCCAGCAAACCATATTTTCCCGAGTCCTGAATGGTTAATACCATCCAGGGTTTTCATCAGTTGCGTGCTCTGTTCCCGCGGCTGCACTTCATCAAACAAATTGAGCTGAGAAACCCCGGTTGGAGTGAAATCGTTGAGCATACAGCCCGCCTTTGCATAGTGGTGACCATCCACCCAGATCCTGTCCAGTGCTTTCACTGCTGCGGCTATGATGTCCCGTGTATCCTGCGTGGGGATGAGCAATTTTTCACTGGCCAGATTACCGTAGTAGGGTTCATTTACGGCAAACGGCGATGTTTTCAAGAACACGGCAATATGCCTGCAGAATTGACGCTCGCCGCGCAGCTTTTCGGCGGCACGTTCAGCGTGCTGACAGACTGCCTGCCGCATCGCCTCATAAGTCGTGACACGTTCACCAAAGCTCCGGCTGCAGACTATCTGCTGTTTGGGGGGCGGTGCTTCCTCCAGTGAAATACAGCTTTCTCCATTGAGTTCCCGGACAGTTCTCTCCAGAACCACATTAAAATTTTTCCTGATGAACGTTGGATTCGCGCGGGCCAGCTGCAGTGCTGTGGTGATCCCCATTGTGTTCAGCTTCTTTGAGATCCTGCGACCCACCCCCCAGATTTCCTCCACCGGCTGCAGTGACAGCAATTTTTCTGTACGGCGGGGATTGCCCGGCGTTAACGCCAGTACGCCGCCAAATTGTGGCCACTCTTTGGAAGCCCATTGTGCGGACTTTGCCAGCGTTTTCGTGGGCCCCATTCCGACGCCGATGGTCAGCCCCGTGCCGGAACGAACGTGCTCACGCAACTGCCGGCCGAAATCCTCGAAATCGATGCAGCTGTCTATACCGCTAATATCCAAAAACATCTCGTCAATGGAGTACTGCTCAACGCGTGGCGCCAGCTCTTCCAGGTGAACCATGACCCTGTTCGACATTGATGCGTAGAGGGCGTAATTACTGGAGAACGCGATAACCGGCTCCGGAAATTTCACCGACCTCAGCTGAAACCACGGCACCCCCATTTTAATGCCCAGTTGCTTCGCTTCTCTTGAACGCGCAATTACACAACCATCATTGTTACTCAGAACCACCACAGGCCTGTCACGCAAATCGGGGCGAAAGACCTTTTCGCAACTGGCATAGAACGAGTTGACGTCAGCCAAAGCGAACATCAGTCTGTGCTCCGGGTTTTGTGTATAAAAGCCGTCACCACTCCGAAAATCTGCAGTTCTTCCGGATAAAGCGTGGGGTAGGCCGGATTCAGCGGCAGAAGGGCAATACGGGGCTTCAGCTGCAGGCGTTTAACCGTGAATTCGCCACCGGTCTCCGCGATGACAATGTCACCTTGCAGCGGTGTTTCGGCTTTGTCGACAATCATCAGGTCGCCGGAATGCAGGCCCATGTCTTTCATTGAATCCCCGATAGCCCTGACGAAGAACGTTGCAGCCGGACGCCGGATACAATAGGCATTCAGGTCAAGTTCCTCCTCCGTGTAATCGGCGGCCGGCGACGGAAAACCTGCCGGGCAACGTTCGGTGAACAGCGGGGCAGTGGAATGCACCGGCTCCTGTTCGGGAGCAAGAAAAAGTAACACGGCATACCTCTCAAAATACCTGTTTATATATACAGTATTATTTCTTCTTTTTTCTTTTTCGCAAGTGTTCTGTATGCCGAAGGCTTCATCATGTTGTATTCGCGATGAATATTTATTTGCTCAACGTCAGACCTGATATCTCTTTATTTGCTTAAATTGTTCTCTAATTTATCTCATGTGGTGCTCTTTTCTTATTGATAGGGGCTGTTGTTTATGTATAATTCACAAATAATTCTCTAATAAATCTCGTTTTGTTCTCTAAGGCGTTTTCAACTACCCAGGTGACATTCAATGAAAATTTATATCGACGATGGATCAACTAATATCAAACTTCAGTGGAAGGATGATGAGGTCAGGCAGTCAATCAGCCCTAACAGCTTTAAGCGTGAATGGGCTGTTGCATTTGGTGGACAACAAGCGTTCAACTATATGTTGAATGGTGAGCAATACTCTTTTGATCCTATCAGCCCTGATGCTGTGGTTACCACGAACGTCGCCTGGCAATACAGCGATGTGAATGTTGTTGCCGTTCACCATGCGTTGCTTAACTGCGGGATCGAACCTTGTGAAGTCGATGTGGTAGTAAGCCTGCCTTTATCTGAGTATTACGATAAAAATAACCAGCCTAATAAGGCAAACATTGAACGTAAAAAAGCGAATCTGCTGCGGCCGGTCGAACTTAATGGTGGCAAGACTTTCACCATTAAGCATGTCGAGGTTATGCCCGAGTCCATCCCAGCAGGTTTTGAGGTGGTAAAAAACCTTAACGAACTGGATTCACTCCTGATTGTTGATCTGGGGGGAACCACGCTTGATATTTCTCAGGTTATGGGGAAAATGCGAGGAATTTCGCGTATTTATGGTGATTCAACCCTCGGGGTATCCTTGATCACCGGTGCGGTAAAAGAGGCGCTGTCCGTGGCAAGAACCAAAGGGAGTAGCTATCTGGCTGACGATATTATCATTCATCGTAACGATGCTTCTTATCTCTCATCACGTATCAATGACACGTCACGAATTGAACTGGTTCGTGAAGCGATTGAGAACGCTCACCACCGTCTTGTTAACAGGGTTATTGAAGCCATCAGCCGCTTTGAGGGATACTCCCATGTAATGGTTATCGGCGGAGGTGCTGAATTGATCGCCGATCATGTGAAGAAACACTGTGGGGTCAGGGAAGAACGCTTCTATAAAACTCGTTCATCCCAATTTGATCTCGTTAACGGCATGTACCTTATTGGATAAAATAATGGATACGCGACGCAAAATCACGTTTTACCTGAATCCTGAAACCAACGAAGCGGACCGTTTTGTCTGCCAGAAAACAGATGAAACACCCCAGGGGGAAAGGGGACGTTTATGGCGCGCCGCGCTGCTTACAGGGTTTGCTTTTGGAAAGCAGGATGAGCGTCTGCCGTTCCTGTTCAGCGAGTTACTGAACAGGAATACATCGTTTGACGATCTGATGCAGTTGCTTAAAGCGGTTTACCCTCGTGAAGTTGAAGCGCTTTTACAGGGCAGGATAAAGGAAAATGTAGCAACTGAACGGACTGAGACTAATTTATCCTCTCAAAACCCCAGTGCTGATGATGAAACCCGCAGTAATGCAAAAGGGTTATTCTAAAATGCCGGTGGTTGATGCCAGAGGACATGGAAAGCTAATCCGCCAGTTCCTGAAGAACGCCCGGGAGATACAGAATCTCGGGCTTATTGAGGATATTGAAAATCAGACGCTGTCTGAAATTCAATCCAGTCTCATAAAGATCTCTTCGCCCGGAGCTGGCTATAAGCACACCTGTCCACGACATGGTAGCCCCTGGGAAGAGCCTGAAATCCAGGACCTTATTGAACAGGCTGGTTCACCAAGTTTCGATGTTGGGAGTTTTGCCAGTGAATACCAGCGGCGACCTGAATCCGTCATTAAATACATGAAAAAGCTGGGACTGACAAAATAGTCAGTATTTCCCACCCTCTGTTTTTGCTCAAAAAAAATACAACCCCCTCATGTGGGCATTGCACCTGTAATACAGCGTGCTGTGTCCAGCTTATCCACAGACTTTTCCTCCCTTAACTGTGGACAGGGCTCGTGTCATAACAACTCTCTTTCGCACCCTCATTAACGTTCTTCTTACCTGAGTCAGCCTGCCACCCGCTGCCAGTGTGCCGCGTCCGGCCTGTCACGGGACGGGCGTCTTTATCGCTCAGGCCTGGCGTCGTTGTGATTGTACGCCATGCCCTCGCCATCAAAGGCGCGCCCTTCAAGCCGCTTTCGCGGCATATCCTGGCCGTCGAAACAACTGACGGCTGCGGTATTCCACGGTCGGCGTTGACCCGTTACCGGACGCGACGAACAGGCAGCGTGCGGCAGGGAACGGTATCGCGGTGATGCCTCCTGCCCACCCTGACTGTGTAAGGAGCTTCCCATGCCGAACTGGTGTGCCAACCGACTGATGTTCAGTGGTATTCAAAACAGTGATGCCCTCAAAACGTGGATTGCCGGAGGTGAACCGTCTCTGCATCGCCGCGCCAGAAAAGAAGGTATCCAGCTTTTCCTGGCGGGCTGCGCGGGGATACTGCGCCCCCTGACAGAACTGTGTTACCCGCCATATCCGCAACTGGTTGCTCACGGGGTGGCTGCAGACAACCGGCCTTCAGCGCAGGCATACAGCGACTGGCTGGCGATGTTTATGGCCGGAGCTGTGCTGAATGTTGAAACCTGCCAGAAACTGCATCAGTACTGGCTGGACAGCCATATTGCCCATGCCCGCTGGGCCACCCTCAGTGAACCGGAACAGGTGGTCATCCGGCAGCTGTACCAGCAAAAATCATGCGACTGGGGGGACAGTTTCCGGCCTGCGCCGGTGGATGAATGGTGGGAGAGCCTGTGCGACGCTGGCTCTGCCGTACCTGCTGCTGATCCAATGGATTTCCGCGACGTGCTGCCGACGCGTCTGGATATTGAGGTGAACGCCTTCAACGGTGGCCTGCTGACGGGTGTCCCGTCGTCATATGACCACTATCTGAAGCAGTACGGCTGCAAGTGGCCGGTCGGCTATGAGGCGAATATCTGCTTTGCCGGAGAGAACACGCTGACGGTGGATTTTGACACGCCCTGGAGTCCGGTCGGCGAAGACGTTGTGGCTGAACTCAGTCAGCGGTATGGCGGGGAGGTGGAGCACTGGTTTGCGGAGCAGGGCTGTAATTACTGCGGCTATGCCCGGTACGTCAGCGGCGAAACAGACGCGTACATCACGGACGAGCTGGAGTGGGGTGAGGCTGACCCGGACGATGAGGACAGTTTCCCGGACGTAACCGGCCCGGAGTGGATTATCAACAACGTGGCGCATTTTGGCGGCTGACCGGAGGCGGGCGGGAAACCGCCCGGAATAACATGGAATTAAATCTGAATACCTGGCTTGTTGGCCTGAGCGTCGACGTCGGTGGCACTGAAATGATGGTGTATTACCTGATTAGCGCGACTGACCTGGAGCATGCCGAAGCGGGCGTTCTGGAAATGGGGCGCACCTGGTGGCCAGTGCTGCAACGCGAGGATGACCGGCATCGGTGGGAATATCCCGCAGGTGTGGTCTGGTTCAACAGCATCATTCTGCTCGATGACGTGGAAAACAACATCCTGCGCGGGCTGAAGTTCCTCGATGCGTGGAACGTGACCGGTACAACGGATGCGCCGGTACTGCGCGACGAATGGGCCAATGACTGGCGGGATATCACCCGCTGACGGAATGCCGGGCAGGGCGACTGCCCGGTACTTCAGGCAGGAAAAAGGATGTCGCGCTGCTCCGCATCCATGCCGCGCAATGCGCGGGGATATCCACTGCCCGGAGCCAGTGTGCCGCGCCCGGACGGACACGGGACGGGCGGCTTTTCCGCTCCTGTCCGGCGTCGCTGTGATTTTACGCCATCCACTCGCCTTTTAAGGAGCGCCCTTCAAGCCGCTTTCGCGGCATAAGCTCGCCGACGATGGGGACTGTCGGCTCGTTATTCCACGGTCAGCTTGACCCGTTACCGGTCGCGGCGTACAGGCTCCGGGCAGCAGGGAACGGACGTCGTACCGACGTCCTCCTGGGTGCCCCCTGTAACCACGAGGTGTCCCTATGTCCCGTTTTATCCTGGGTGACTGTGTGCGTGTTATGGCCTCCTTTCCGGATCGCGCCGTTGATTTCATCCTCACCGATCCCCCGTATCTGGTCGGGTTCCGTGACCGTTCCGGCCGCAGTATTGCCGGTGACAAAACCGACGAATGGCTGCAACCCGCCTGCAATGAGATGTATCGCGTGCTGAAAAAAGACGCGCTGATGGTCAGTTTCTACGGCTGGAACCGCGTCGATCGTTTCATGGCCGCGTGGAAAAGTGCCGGATTCAGCGTGGTCGGGCATCTTGTTTTTACCAAAACCTACTCGTCGAAATCGGCCTATGTCGGCTACCGCCATGAATGTGCCTATATCCTGGCGAAAGGCCGTCCGGCGCTGCCGCCGGACCCGTTACCGGACGTCCTGGGCTGGAAATACAGCGGCAACCGCCACCACCCGACCGAAAAACCTGTTACCAGCCTGCAACCGTTGATCGAGAGCTTCACACACCCGAACGCCATTGTTCTCGATCCGTTTGCCGGTTCCGGCTCCACCTGTGTGGCCGCCGTCCAGGCAGGGCGCCGTTATATCGGCATTGAGCTGATGGAGCAGTACCACAAAGCAGGGATTACCCGCCTGTCAGCCGTGCAGCGCGCCATGCAGCGCCCGGCCGCCAACGACGTCTTTTATCCGGAGGCCGCGTAATGAACTATGCCGGACACGAAAAACTCCGCGCAGACGTGGCGGAACTGGCCAACAACATGAGTGACCTGCGGGACGCGCTGAACGGCATGGAGCACCGTTATCGCTTTGATTCCGACGTGCTGACCGAACGCCTGGCCCGTCAGACGCTTTTCCGCATCAATGCCCTGTTTATGGCGGCGTACAACGAAATTCTTGAGCTGGATACCTGCTTTCAGGACTGAGGAGAAAAACATGTACGGAACCTGTGAAACCCTCTGCCGGTTGCTGAGTGAGCAGTATCCCGCAGAAACCCCGCTGAACCTGATTGTCTGGTCCCCGGCGGATATCGAAGCGCTGGCCGACGGGATGGAGTATGCCGTTTCTGAACAGGACACAAGGGAGGTGCTGGCGCGTCTGGACGCCATACCGGAAGAACAACGGCTTGAGTCGGGTGTGTCTGCCAGTGCGGTGATGGACCTGATTGATCAGGTGAAACAGGCCGTTCCGGCGGTGATGGTGCCGGCTGACCTGCTTGAAACCCTGCTGACGACCGCCGAACAGGCGTTGTGGCACAGGGAATGGACCGCCCGGGATGACAACCACCCGGTCCCGGACAGCGTAGCCCGCCGCCTGGCTGATACGGCGAAAGTGCGCGCCTTACTGAAAAACTGAAACCCCACGCCGCCCCGGCGGCGTGGACTGAATCTGCTCAGAGGAACATAAGATCATGATGTACGGCACCCGTAAGGAACTGAATAAAAAGCTGAAACGTATGTTTGGTAACGATGAACACTTTGCCCTTCTGGTCTGGACGAAGCAGGACGTGATGGCCCAGGTGGAAAACATGACGGAAAGCGAGGCCGCCGCGATTTTGCAGGAAATCGGCAGCGTGACCGGGCATACCGAAGAGGGCGTTTCATTTCGCACGGTCCAGGAGATGTATGCCGGATTACGGGCCGACATCGCGACCGTCATCGTTCCTGCTGATCTGCTGGCCCGCCTGACTGACGTCGCGGGGCTGGCGCTGGACGCAGAGGACGCCCGGGCCTGGCCGCTTGTTAGCCAGCATTACCCGTCCGTGGCTGATGCCCAGGCCGATATTACGTGGCTCAGGCAGCTCCTGGCCGCCTGATGTGACCGACCGCCCCGCCCGTTCTGACGGGGCGATACTTCCCGTACAGTATACAGAGAGAATAACCATGAATAACGATACCCTGAACGCCCTCATTCTGCGCCACGGTGACAATCTGCTGCGCCGGTCCGGCTGGCCCGACTCAGTTGGTATGACGCCCGTCGCGCCCGAAACCGTACCCGGCTGGCTGTTCGCCAGTGGCGTGCTCGATGCAGACGAGATCCTGGCGCTGACAACCCGGTTGTGCCAGGCCCTGAATGACGGACGGGCGAAACTGCTGACCGCCAGCGCGCAACGGCTGGCAGGTACGCCCGCCCGGCTGCATCTGTACCCGGCTCAGTCTTATCCCCGGCCCGAAGCCCTGACTGATTTTACCTGTATCAGTCTGCCGTATGCCCGGGAATGGCTGACAAAAGCCGAATGCGGGGACCTGCTGGCCTTCCTGAAAGATTTCATTGACCGGATCTGTGACATTGTTCGTCAGGACGCGAAGCGCATCGCGGCGGCTCTGGTGCCGTCTGCCGCGCCGCGGCTGATGGAAAAACGTTTCGGAGTCTGGCGACTGGTTGCGGACGAATACGAGCACGACAACTGGCTGGACAGTGAGGACGGGGAACGGCTGGATCAGGTGCTGGACGGCATACTGGTCCGGGGGGCGCGGTTTTGTCCGGTCCTGCTCACCTTGGTGAATGAGTCCCGGGAAGAAATCGAAGCGGCCGGGGTGATGACCGATCTTCTGCGTTTCCCGGGGGAACCGGTCCGCCGCTGGTTTGACCGCCGCGTGTTGCGGGATGTCATGAATGAGGTGCGCAACACTGACCCCACAGGGGATTAAGTCAGGGAGGGAAGGGGGAAACCCCTTCTTTTATCCGCCGGTGACTCAGAAGCTGAAAAGGATGTCGCCGGCTCCGCTTTTATGGCGGCCCCGTCCCTGTGTGACGTGGCCTGGTGGTTTTCCACTCTGTCAGTCCGGTGCCGTGTGCGGGCTGTGCCGTGCATCCATCGTAGTCGGGCTGTCGTGGATACAAGGGTTCGCTGGCGCCGCTGCGGTCACCCGGTCCTTCCTTCACGTCAGCCGTTATCTTCCGGTCATTCGACCGCTCAGGTTTCACGGTCTCACCCTTCAGCTCCCGTCTGCCGTGCGCGTCAGGCTGCGGCTTCCCTTGCGCCCTTGTATCCCCGACCGATCGCCCGACTGGTATGGATGCACGGCACCGCCCGGTGTCGCGGTATATGTGATTACGGAGGTTTACCATGCAGTTAGCTACACGTCAGCACACCCTTAACGCCGAAGAATCCGACCGTCTTTCTTTCCTGCCGTACATGTTCGGCAACGATTTTATGCTGGCTGAATTACAGGTGTATGCCCTGGCAAAACAGTGGATGCCCGAATACAACGGGGGTTTCTGGCATTTCATCCGTCTGCCGGACGGCGGCGGCTACATGATGCCCGACTGCGGTCGGGTACACATGATCAACGGTGAAAACTGGTTTGATCGTACCGTCAGCGCCGACGCCGCCGGAATTATTCTGACCTCACTTGCCATTAACCGCCGTTGCTGGACGCATCACGACTGCGGCAACGCTGCACTCACACACCTGTATATGCTGCGTGATACCCAGCTCTGGAATCACATCGTTTTTCACCCTGAATGCAACGCCATTTATGCCGCACTCGACTGATTAACCAACGGGGCGGCGATGCCGCCCCTTTTAACAAGGAATAAAAAATGTACGCACCCGTGAAAGAAATCATGACCGATCTCCTGAAATATAACCTGTCATCCGATGAAGCATTGCTGGTTCTCTGTATTACCCGTGAGGATATCCGCATGTTGACCAGTGAGTGGAATTTGTCCGAGGACGATATTACGTGTGTCATGCAGCGACTGGATGCGACGTATGATCAGGGGGCCGATGTGAGCATGGTCCGTGGCGTCACTGAAGAACTGATGGACGAGCGCCGCGCAATACGTGATGTCAGCGTTCCGGCCAGTGCATTGCAAAAAATAATGTTACTGGCAGGCAGTGAACTAAATCGGTTGTACGCCGTGGCAGAAGAAGGGGGTGGTAATGCAGAGGCATTTGTGGCTGAAGAAATGGACGCCATGCGCCAGTTACAGACCGCGATCGACGCATAAGAAGGAGTAACCCGTGAATATTAAACCGGAAACCCGCGAAATTCTTCGCCAGTACAAAGCACTGATTAATGCCCGCCGCCGTGATGCAGGCCAGCGCGAACTGACAACCGCGCAGGTTATGGATGAAATCTGCGAATACATGACCTGTCAGCCCGCGCGAAAAACCATGCAGGCTGGCGCCTGCGGGAGGAAGGACTCGCGCCGCGCTTCGCGCCGCTCCCCGTCCTTTTCCCCCCCTGACTCAGATGGCGTACACTTACCGCCGGTTTCCCTTTCTGTCGGAGTATATGATGTCCGGATTTAATCTCGCCGCAACATCGAAAGAAGAGCAGGATAAGGTGGCCATCGACCTGGTCGCTTCAGGCGTAGCGTATGAAGAAAGGCTGGCTATGCCGGTGGTCGCTGAACTGGTGGTCAGAGATCTGCCTGAACATCTCAGAGCGTATTTTTGGGGGCGGTTGCACTATTACCGTCAGTTCAGTGAGCAGCTGCCTGACAAAAATGCCCCGGAATATGCAAGAAAAGAGGATGAGGTTAAAAAGTAGCGTCAGTCCTGAAGCATTCTGCCTGTCGCTGGCCGGATTTTTCTCATGCCGGGTGATAGTTTTGTCTGGCCAGTGTGTGATGTTTTTTTCCTGCCGGTGATAATACACTGCCTGTTCCTGTTCCTGTTCCTGTTCCTGTTCCTGTTCCTGTTCCTGTTCCTTCTGCTGCTTCCCTGTGTTTTTTAAATCTAAAATGTCAGGGTGCTGGCCCCCTTCGGCTCCTGACCAGCTGGCGCTGTCCAGTCGTCGAGCCCCACTGCGCCAGGGCAGCTGCTGCGCACCTGCCAGTCTCCGCCGAACCCCTGCGGGTTTCGGGCCATACGGCTAGGGTCTGATGGCGAAAGTCAAAGGCAGGCTTGCTGCGACCGTTCCGGTCACGCCGCCCTTTTTACGCGCCGTTTCCTGCGCTTTTCGCACCCCGGCGGTAAGGCTGCCGGGCTGTAAGGCGCAACGCCGTTTCGCGTGCCGCGCCCCGACGTTGCGGCGGGCCCCTGCTCTCATCCACTTCTGGTGCCTTTTCACCGTTTAAGCCCCTCTCGCCTGGGCTGAGACAAGCACAAACGCTGTCAGCCGTCCAGGGTAAATGGCACGCGGTAAACCGCGCCCAGGACGGCTGCCATCGCCCGTGCTCGTTTACGCCCCTGCGGCGAAGGTTCTCAAACGGGTGAAGTTAAATACCAGGGAAACAGCGCAGCAGGTTCCCGCAAACGTCAACACCGCGGCTCCCGAAACTCAACGGGTGATGGTTTTTAAAAGCAAGGTACTGAATTAAGGAGATTTATCATGGCAGCACGTGGCATAAACAAAGTCATTCTGGTCGGTCATCTGGGGCAGGACCCTGAAGTGCGTTACATGCCCAACGGGGGCGCGGTGGCAAATCTTACCCTGGCAACGTCTGAAACATGGCGCGATAAGCAGGACGGGGAGATACGCGAACACACCGAGTGGCACCGTGTTGTCGTGTTCGGAAAACTGGCGGAAATCGCAGCGGAGTATCTGCGTAAAGGTGCCCAGGTCTACATCGAGGGCCAGCTGCGTACCCGCAAATGGACCGATCAGTCTGGTCAGGAAAAATATACCACAGAGGTCGTTGTTAATGTGGGCGGCACTATGCAGATGCTGGGCGGTCGCCGTGACAGCCAGGTACAGCAGGGCGGTCAGCAGTTTAGTGGACAGCCGCAGCCGGAACCTCAGACCCCATCTCCGGCGGTAAAAGGTGGCGCAAAAGGCGAGGGCAGGGCAGCAAAAGGAAAGAGTAAAACGGAAAAAGGAAAAAACACAGAGGCAGTACCTCAGCAGCCGCCAGCGCAGCCCGAACCGCCGTATGATTTCGACGATGATATTCCGTTCTAGAGTTGACCTGAGAGTTATTTGTAAAGAATAAATACACAGCCCCCTGTTAATTCAGGGGTTTTTTATTTATTGAGCTTGGAAAATCGTCAAGCATTAATTGACAATCTTTGGTGCATCGTTCACCTTGCAATTATGTAAAGTTTGTTGGTTGTGTGCGCATGAAGAAACTCTACGGGGTTACAAAATTTGTTATGGATAGTGGTGAGCGCTACTGCATGGTGGTGGATCGTTCTTCTGGCCTTCCCCTGTATTACCCCACTCTGTTTCTAACAACTCAAATCCGCAATAGAGGGGATGCTTTTTCAACGATGTTGGCGGCGGCTAGCAACCTTGTTATGTTGTTAAGCTTTGTAGAGAGTCGAGACATTGACCTTGAGCAGCGGTTTTTGACCAAGGACTTCTTCAGACCACATGAGCTGGACGATCTGCGAGATTTTGCTCAGTGCAAACAAGGAAAGAGGCCATTAATAGCGTCCTCTACCCCTTGGTTGGCAGATGTGATGACCGATACCGTTGATAACGGGACACAGCATTCCCGGCTGACAACGTTTGCCAACTATTTACACTGGTATGCGATGCATATCTTAAAGACGGCAGAACTGGAAGTTGTCGAACAGATCAATGCTATGGCGCAGCAAATAAAGACGCGCCGACCGTCTAAAAAGCACAGAAGCAGTGAGTTGCAAGACAGGTCATTGAGTGATGTTCAATTGGATTCGCTATTTGAAGTCATCCAGCCTGGATCGGAGTCAAATCCTTTCTCAATAGATGTGCAGCGCCGGAATCGGCTGATGATCTTGCTTCTGTTTTATCTTGGTATTCGAGGTGGTGAATTATTGAATATCAGAATACAGGATGTTGATTTTAGTACTAACAGGATCCGTATCGTTAGGCGAGCAGATGAGCGGGTTGACTCTAGAACCAATCAGCCTAATGCTAAAACCAGAGAACGGCTCTTACCGTTGGCTGAATCCTTAGTTCAAGAACTGCATAGTTATATCATTCAAGACCGCCGGAAAGTCCGAAATGCGAAGAAAAATGACTACCTGTTTGTGACTTACAAGCCAGGGCCAACTGTGGGAAATCCTATCTCCAAAGGGGGATACCACAAAATTTTTTCTGTGGTCAGGACTGTATCACCGCAGTTGTATGCAGCGACAGGGCACTCGCTCCGTCACACCTGGAATCGCAAGTTTTCAGAAAGAATGGATGCCATGGATGAGCAAGTCAGCGAGGAACGCCAAGAACAACTCCGTTCGTATTTAATGGGCTGGAGGGATGGCTCAGGAACCGCAGCGACTTACAACAAACGCTTCATTCGGCAAAAAGGTTTTGAGGCCGCTCTGGCATTACAAGAAGGTAGCGGCACCCGCTTGCCAGAGGACATGAAGAATGATGACGAATAACTCCTTATCTGCATTAGCATCCGAGCAAATCCGTGCTAGCGCCAATGGCTACTCTTTTCTGCTGTATGACACATCGTGGACATTGGATAGAAATATCACTATTAACCTTGCTGATATTCACTATTACTTGCCAGATGGGTCGCTAGATGGCTGCCTGCGGACACTGGCGTTTTATGCTTCCAATCGTTCTTCTTCTCATACAAAAAATATTTTTGAACGGTTTCAGCACATGCTGCGAAAGACTGGCGCGAGAGAAATTACTGATATTGTATTGATTAATTATCGGTCGATGCTGTCGCCTGCAACAGAATGGTATCTGGCAACTATCCGTGGCTTTCTTCGATCCTGGCACGAACTGGGCTATCCCGGCATCAGTAAGGAGGTGATCCGATTGCTAGATGGCTGGACGCTAAAGGGTAATCGTAAGGGGGATGCGGTTAAGCGCATGGATCCTCGAGAGGGGCCTCTGACGGATAATGAGCTGACAGCAGTTAATGAGGGGGCTATTCGGGCTTATGAAAAGAGCTTAATTACGATAGCTGAGTTGGCTATGACACTTTGTATCAGTCATACGGGACGTCGTCCCATCCAAATATCGTTACTTCGTGTGGTCGATGTCCTTTGTGGCAAAAATGGTAAAGGAGAACCCTTCTATGTGTTGAATGTGCCGCGAGCTAAACAGCGCAGCAGCACTTTCCGAACAAACTTCAAGCCCTTCGCGATATCACTTGAACTATGGGCTATCCTGAATGCTCAGGCAAGGAATGCAATTGCACTGGTTGAGAAGCGTCTGGGGTTTGAATTGCAGGAAGATGATCGGCAGCAAATTCCTCTGTTTCCGGATCTTAATGTGTTAGCTGCCGTCCAATCTCCTTATGAATTCCGCCAACTGCTTGCTACCGACAAACTCCACATCCCCGCAGCAGAGATAACTTACACACTTCAGTACATCGTAGAAAAGTCCGATATCCGGTCGGAACGAACCGGTGAGCTATTGCATATCAATGCTCGTCGTTTTCGTTATACCACGGGCACACGAGCTGCCCGGGAAGGCTTTGGCGAGTTGGTGATTGCGGAACTGCTTGACCATACGGACACCCAAAACGCAGGCGTTTACATTAAGAATATCCCCGAACATGTGAAAAAGCTTGATGAGGCGGTTGGCTTCCAGTTGGCACCATACGCTCAGGCCTTTGTCGGGGTACTTGTCGATTCAGAGAGGGACGCGCATCGAGGTAACGATCCTACCAGTCGTATTCGGACCGAGATGGGCCAGGGTGTTGGTACTTGTGGAGAACATGGCTTTTGTGGTGCCAATATTCCTATTCCTTGCTACACCTGCATGCATTTCCAGCCTTGGCTGGATGGCCCACATGAGGAGGTCTATGAGGGTCTGCTCAACGAGCGTGAACGGGTGAAAGAGATAACTGGCGACATACAGATTGCTGCCGTACTTGATCGCAGCATTATCGCTGTGGCAGATGTGATCATACGTTGTGTAAAACGTCGCGAAGAGCTTAGTCCACAGGGGGAAATAACCAATGGCTGAGCTTTTCCTGTTCAAGCCAAAGGCTACACTGGCAGCAGCAGAAAACCTTGAAGCATTCATATCCAAGTGCCGAGATCAATTGACTGTATTCGGTTCTGATCTAAATTGGGAAGATGCTGTTTGGCCAAACATAACTGTGTTTTCCAAGTTAGGTATTATTACGCGAAAGCCCATGCAGGGAGAGGTACAAAACCCTGAGTTCATTGATTTCGCCAAAGCCTATTTCCGTTACCAGCAGGGGCATCATCCCACGGGGACAAAGAATGAAAGTAAGGCTCTCCGTTCGGTCGAAGCGGCTTTGCTTCAAGTAAACGGGAACGCAAATATTGATGGCATATCGATTTCTGTCCTGGACGAAGCAGCTGAATTGGCAAGGCAGCACTACTCCGATGGTTCAGCATATCATTGCGGCCGTGAGATTGAGCGGCTGGCTAAGTTTTTAACTGAAAACCAGCTTGTATCAAGTGCTATGCAAAATTGGGTCAATCCAATTAAGCGTGTAGAGGACAAGAACAAAACAGGCCGAGAGGCGAAGAAAAATAGGGAAGAGAAACTTCCGAGTGATATTGCTCTTAATGCGTTGGCGGAAATTTTTGCCAATGACCCAATTCATGAGCGAGACATATTTACAACATCGGTTTTTGCCATGTTGATGTCAGCACCTTCACGCATTACTGAAGTGTTAGCTCTGCCTGTGGATTGCGAGGTGTGTGAAACGGATCGTGAAGGGATAGAACGCTATGGCTGGCGTTTTTTCTCAGGAAAAGGCTACGAGGGCGATATCAAATGGATACCAACGGTGATGGTCTCAGTTGCTAAAACAGCCATCGCCAGAGCGAAAAAGTTGTCAGAGGATGCCCGTCAGCTGGCCAAGTGGATTGAGAAACACCCGAATAAGTTTTACCGACATGCTAGCTGCCCCGATATCGCTGATGATGAGCCATTGACGATGGAGCAGGCTTGTATGGCGCTAGGTTTCGCACATGACTCAAAAAAGACGTGTAGGTCGTCTCTTGGTAATCGACGTTTAGCTAAAGAAGATTATGTACATACGTTAAACAGCCTGTGGCAGCATACTATGGCGCGTTTGCCTGTTGACTTTCCGTGGTTTGATAAAGACAAGGAAATTAAGTACAGCAATGCCTTGTTTGCACTAAATGCTAATCAGCTCCACGGAAACCGAGGATGCCTACCGGTTGAATTACATAAGCCAACCAATAACTTCTGCAACAATGATCTGGTGCCTCGTGAGGCTCTGGATGGAAAACATGCCAGCATCTTTGATCGCCATGGTTATCGTGCTGAAAACGGAGAACGGGTTAAAATGACCTCGCATCAGGCACGGCACCTGCTCAACACCATTGCCCAGCGCGGCGGACTGTCAAACCTGGAAATTGCCAAGTGGTCAGGGCGGGCCGATGTTAAGCAGAATCGAACTTACAACCACATGACCGAATACGAGCTGGTTGGTATGGCTGAACGCCTAGACCCCACAAAAGCGCTATTTGGGCCTGTCGGCGAGGTGGCAAAGCATTTGCCCGTGACTATGCAGGAATTCAATACATTAGAGCATTCCTCAGTCCATGTGACGGAGTATGGCTACTGTGTACATGACTACACCATGAGCCCCTGTGAGAAGTTCCGAGATTGCGTCAATTGTATTGAGCAGGTTTGTATCAAGGGCGATGATACAGAAAAATTAGATCGAATTAAAAGACGGCTGGTGAAGTCGGAACGATTGTTTTCGCTTGCCGAAACGGCTGTGGCAAGCGGCGAGATGGGGGCTGATCGCTGGTATCAGTACCACAAGAAAACCGTCACCAGACTTCGGGAGTTAGTCGCTATTTTAGAAGAGCCAGATATTGAAAATGGTGCGCAGATTAAGCTTCGGGGCAATGATTTCAGTCAGCTTCGGCGTGTTGCAGAAAAGAAGTCCATTGAGTCCATTGAGCAGAAAGGAAAAGCAAGCGAAGAAGCTGTGATGTTAGATGATTTGACAACTTTTCTAGGAGGTGGTTTTGGCTAAACATCTGAATAATAGAGATATTGATTCCATCGTGAACCTAATTCGAGGATGGCAAGAACCAAAATTGTCTTGGTTAGCAATCTGTGAGGCGGCAGAGCCATTGGTAGGAAAGTTACCATCAAGGCAATCCCTTAATGCACATGAGGCAATAGTGACTGCCTATCAAACAAAAAAAGAGGCGCTGAAAGGCAGGGGCCGCAAAAATCCGCGCCCAGCTAGTTTGAATATTGCAGCCGCCAGGATTGTGAATCTTGGAAGTGAAATCGAAGAGCTTAAAGAAGAAAACCGGAGGTACAAACAGCAGTTTGTAATCTGGCAATACAATGCATACAAACATGGAATGACAGAACATCAACTTAATGCATCGTTGACAAAGATTGACCGTGAGCGTACTGACGGAGAAAAAAGATAGTTATTGAGTTTGTAGTGGCCATAATTAGTTGACTACTACAACCGGACGATATTTAAAAGTGAGTCGTTCTATTTACAGTGCTATCTCTGGTACGGTCTGAGGTCGCTATTGCATCTGCATTAAAAGCGGCCCCTTTAGCGGGCAGAGCATTGCGCGCTGTGGTACATATGAAAAACAGAAGAACACTGTTTCTCTTCAAGTCAAGTATCAGCTATAAAATAAGGGCTAACAACTCTCCGGTCATCGATATATATATTCATGTGATTTTTAGCGCGCGAAAATGCAACGAACATTAATCTTTTTGCGATGCTTTCTGAGTATTCAGCACCCTTTTCAACCGCCGAAGAATGGGGAACAACTTGATCATGATATCCAATAGATATTACATAATCGTATTCTTCACCCTTACAACCATGTATTGTTGTCACTTTCACAACGTTAGCCTCTTTATTTATTATTTTTCGTATTGAAATTATGTCAGCCTTTACTGGAAAAGCTGAAAGATTGGACTGACAGATCAAATAATCAGAATTTATTTTTGGAGAATGAGGTAAAGCAGATAAAAGGAACTCATAAAAATCTTTTAACCAAAGAATAAAAACAGTTCGCTTTGTATTGAATTGCTTTACTGCTTTTTTCAAGTCACTACAAGATAAACCATCAAATTCAGGAAGTTTGTCTTTTATAGAAATGCATAACGCATGTCTGGCTCTGTAATTATTAACTGACACATCAAGCAACACAAGACGAACAAGATCATTATAAATGGTATCTTTCAATGTATACAAAGGATTGGTTGAAAAAAAATCAAATACAAACTCATTTGAACGTTCATAAATACTATTGATAAGATCATTTAAGTAATATCTATTCGGACCTATTATAGCCAAACTCTCAACACTACCTTTAGACTTATTATATGCCTCAATAAGATTCATCACCCTACCGGCCAAATCAGTTTGCAATGTGTGTCTAATAATAGGTGACTTACCTAAATCCTCACGGATAGATTCTATATTCGATTTCGAATAAGAATATTTTTTATAGTAATCTACTAATGATTTTGTAGATCTGTAACATCCCGTAAGTTGCCTTACCTCCAACTCATCGAGTTTGAGTATTTTCTTAATACTAACTTCATCTTTTATAGACACACCAAGATCTTGATATATAGCTTGATCATTATCACCCACAACAAGAACTATTGTTTTATTATATCTTGTAATAAATGAAAGAACTTCCAACTGGATATAACTAGTGTCCTGAGACTCATCCAAGTAAATATAACCTATAAGTTTCGATAAATACTCTGCGATCTTCTCGTTTTGAGTCAAAAATTCCAGGCTAAGAGTTAATATGTCGTTAAAATCTATGAGGCTTGCATCTATCTTATTTTTTTCATATTCCTCACACACTATTGCCTCGTTTTTTTGAGCATCAATTATTTTTTCAGGCTCATTTAATAAACAAAATGGCTCAACATGAGGATCACCATATTCATCCCATTTAAATTTTAATCTTGTACTGGGGAATTTTTCCTTCTCAATCTTACGTATTAAGTCACGATGTTCACGCTCAGATATTAACCTTACTCCATCTTTTGTTCTAGCCATTGCCCCCGCATATTTTCTTACCACCCACTCGAGTAAAAATGAATGTATTGTTCCACACCAAACTCTATCATTTAGAATGTTTTGGTTATCTAATCGTAAATTTATTTCATCGGCGGCAGCATTAGTATGTGTAAGAACTATATGCCACTTAAACCCTGAGTCACACCTAATATTATCGCCAAGCATACCCAAAAGAAACTTAGTTTTCCCTGCGCCTGGGCAAGCAGAGACAAAAAGATTTTTTTTGATCTTTAATAATTCTTTTTTTTCATCGTCCATTATTACGCCTCCATTAAAAGATGCACTAAAGGATCATTGCTATAGTGTCCTTTGAAAATATCCAAAACTGGTTCTATATTGTCAACAATATATTCAAGGCTATCATCTGAGAAAGCCACTTCGATTATATTATCACCTAAAGTTTTAGTGTAATAATCACACCTATATTTAATCACTCTTGCGAGAGTTAACTTATTAAAATCGCTGGTAAATCCAAGTGCTTTACACAAAGCCATAGGGATAGGGAAATTGTGGTCAAGTTTCTCAACAACTTTCATTGCAAACCAACCTTTCTTATGTTTATTTGCCAATTTTAAAGCAAAGGAACCAATTTTCGTATCGTCAGAAGATTGGAAAGCATCTAAGTAAGGAGTTAAATAAAAATCTTTTTCGAACGATTCTCGTGCTATTATCTCAAAATATTTTTTTGAACCGCTTAGAGCTAAATCAATTTCAAAGGTATGTTTTGTAAAATATGCTTTGAGAAGATTATTATTTGCAGTTAATAACTTTAACGCCTCAACTCTCTCTTTCCCTGATTTTTCTGAGGAAATGGCATCATCATACATTACCTGAGTGATGTACTCCGGTTTATCTTCGTTATAGATATTAATATCATCATCCGTGAGTATTGCGCATTTTTTAGTTATTCTCGATGGATGAAAAAGCGATGAGAGTAATTCAAACCCGGTTCCTCTCACAGAAATAAGAGATACTCCTAACTCATCCAGTGTTACACCGAAAGAGTTTTTTACTAAATGAGGTATTAGAATTTCCTCTGCATCCCCCTCAATTAATATCACATTTTTAGCAAATAAAATATCTGTACGTATCGCATCAAGAAAACGCTCTATCTTATTGATCGTTGGTTCATCGAGGCCTGAGGAAGGAGAACAAGCTTGAGTGTATCCAAGTTTTTTCACCAAAACATTAGTTGATGATATATTAGAGACTGATGAGATGTGTGTTGAATGCGTGGAAATAAAAACTTGAGTTTTTTTGTTTTTTAAATTACTGAAAAGTGTTTTTTGAATATGAGTATGAATATGCGATTCAGGTTCTTCTATGATCAGGAAGTTTGACAATAGATTCTTACTCACCCCTTCTTCATACTCATACAATTTAAGAGCAAGATATATTAAATTAGCTCCACCCAAGCTCATTTCGGATAAATCAGCCGTGTACCCATCACTCAACGAATCTCCTGCTTTGAGCTGTAAAACCTTCACAAGATCTTTGACGTCACTAGGAAGTTCTGATGAAATATTTACTAAGGGGGAATAAGTAGAGCCGACAGCATTAGTAATGGATGTTAGAATACCTGTAGAAAGCTTTCTAACCTCTGATATTGTTGATATCTTATTATTTACGTCTATAATATTACTTGTGAGCTCTTCATCATTTGAAATATCTTTAGAGATGAAATCCAATAGTTTTTGGAATGGATTGAATCTATTATTTTTTAACTCACTAACAACATCCCTCAGCGCCCTTGCGTATGTGCAACTAATATGGTCTAGTAAATTATATCCACGCTGCCTATTTCCTAATAAATCTATATATTCTACAGAAGGATTTGGGAAAATGAAGTTTGAAAAATCACCAGCAATCCTGACATATTCATTTTCATCGGAGAAATCACAGGTTCCTTGATAAACAGTCCAGGCCTCGTAGGTCGTTTTATCAATAATATATTCCTTTAGCAACTTATCATATGCCTCTCTCCTTTTTTGCAAGTCTGCAATAGATGATAAATTAAAAAGTTTCTCTCTAATATGGAATTGAGGTCGATATATGTATGTTACTCGACCTGTACCACCCGCATCAACTGTCGTATTTAATTGACATAAAATTTCAGACTCCTCATCTCCAGAAATGTCACCTAACTCCAAACTGATTAATATCCATTGACCAAAAACCGGCAAACATCCTCTGTGAAAATCTCTTTCAGTAAGGAATCTTTTATAATATGGGAGAGAATCATCTAGTATTAATCTCATAGCCTCAAAAACATTTGTTTTACCTGATGAGTTCTCTCCAACTATCGTATTCACACATTCCTTCTTAAAGTTCAACTTCGTACTTTGAAAATTTCTAAAATTACGTATTGATAAGTTTTTAATATACATTTATTAATTCTTCTGGTTAATTTTATTCGAATGCCATTGCATTATATCTATTCGGCTTTCGATATAATTAGCATGGTTATATATTCTGCGGATACTATTTCTATCAACATGAGCAAACTGTAACTCTATCCAAATACGGTTGAACCCTGCTTCATGCAATACTGTTGAAAAAGTATGTCGAAACCCATGGCCGGTAGGTCGTCCACCATAACCTATTCGCTTGATTAGTTGATTAATGCTCGCTTCACTCATCGATTTGTTCGGATCATTCCGCCTCGGAAAAACATAACGATAGTTCCCTGCCATCATTTTGAGTTCATTGAGTAAATCTAACGCTTGAGTCGATAAAGGCACAAGGTGTAGCCTGCGCATTTTTATCCTTTCAGCAGGAAGCGTTACCTAGATCAAATTCCGACCATAATGCAGCACGTAATTCGATGGTTCTTACACCCGTAATCATCAGTAACCTTGGCTGTTCTGGCAACCATCTTTGACGCTTATTTTATACAAAGCTGACATCAATCAGACTGTAAGTACCCCGCTACAGCACATCAACGTCTGGTATTCAGTTTTAGTTAAAAATATATTTTAATCAATGATATGTGAGCATTATTGTACGGATGTGCTCAAGAGGGATCCTATATGACTTTTAGTCCAGTGATTCAGCTCACTGCTACACTTGCAGGATTATCGAAACTCTGTATGCGGATACCCATGAGGGGGCTATAATGGTTCTTATTATTGAAAAATGGAGGAGCAGCCCGATGGTTAGAGTCCCGGAGTTTGGTATGAAAAAATTTGGCTTAGGTGCAAATGATGTTATTGATATTAAAGACCAATATGGTTGCATCATCATTGGCCATACGGAACTGAAAATGTATTCCTTGGATACTCTCTTGGAAGGAATTTCCGCAGTTAATCTTCACCCAAAAATTGGCTTCGGTTTACCAACAGGTAAAGAGCAGCTCTGATTTTTTTTCACGCTGTTCCGAAAGGTTTTTATGTTCTTCCAACCTGCTGAAAATTTAGAAGGAGGGGCAGAGAATCCAGCGCTGAGTGTTGTCGGTGATTGTCATCATGCATTAATCATTTTATGTACAATAACATTGAACCGCGTTCATTCAGATATTCGTAGCGAAATCTTCGTTAAAGCTCTCAATATACATATTATGTGTTGGCTTACCGGGATGCTTATAATTTAATTAACTACTTTATCTGTAATGGTATTTTTCTCTCAAGACTCGATATTTTCCTTCTAATCTACAGCGGAAGTTTCTTGAAATACCTTGGTGTACGCTGGTTCATTCGAGACCCATTCTCGCTCACCTCGCGTAATGAAATCTGCGATAGCGGATTCAATGACGTCACGGCTCAAAACATCAACATCAACGATAATCTGCAAACCAATACCATTTGCATAGCCGGGTAGGATACGATAACCACTGTGAACTACTGGTGGGTTTTCTCGGGCTATTTCCTGTTCTCGCTTCTCAATATATTCCATCCATGTCAGCCCTGCGAATTCGGAGAGTGCTGGTTTATTGCACAAATCACAGAACCGTTCGCCATCATCCAGCATCGACCATGCTTCATTGAATGCGATTGATTCGACTCTATCACTAAATTCTACACTGGCCGTAATTATCTCCGCATTCCAGAAAACCGCAGAGTCTCTTCCCAAGAAAAGTATGTCGCTCCACTTCCAGTTTCCGCATGCAAATGCCTCATCTATATCGCACTCGTCATAGAATATACCACCACAGCGATGCCGTTCACGGTGGATAAGGTTTTTGATTTCTCGGGTTTTAGCGCGGCGTTTACGGCGCGAAAGGGAGGTGAATACTCTGTTTTTCCGCTTCATGTGTGCTAACTCCGCGTTTTTTCGCTGGAAAAAGCCCAGCCGGGTAGAATACATGTTTAATTAGGGCAACGGAAGTTTTATCCCGAAGAACGATTGCTTTATCTGTAAAAGGCAATTTATTCAATAAATTAATTGAGGCGGTGCTGTAATTATAGGCACTTTCTGTCCTCACGACGAGGTCTGCTCGAAGGGCCTTAGGCTGACACTACCGAGATGACTATCAAGACAAATCATGATTAATGTTAGTTAAAAAATAACACCTGATACCTGCACATAAAGCAAACAATTTTTCTATACACCGACAAATTTTATTGATATACAAATATCAAATATATTAATAATTGTAACGCGAGGTGTCTATGTCAGGCTCTGGTGGGGGTAGCTTTGGCGGCCAGTTCGGTCAGGATGATTTTGAAGTGACCTGTGAAAAACTTACGATTGATACTCAGCTAAGTTCGCCCGATCCGCAGGTCGTAGCGCAGCTGTCAGTCGGCGTGATTATGGGGATTATGCAAATCAATTCAAACGGAACTCTGCTAACGGTTGCTATGCACAACGGTTTGCAGGCTGGGGGTATCGCTTCTCCCTACATCCAGCGCCTCCGTGACTGTATGAGTAATGGTACAACCTACGTTGCCAAAGTAACCGCCATTAATGGTGGTCAGGTCAGGGTCAGTGTGTACGCGATATGAGCAACAGCAAAACGTTCAGTACGGAGATCATCACTATTGCAGGCGGTACATATCATGAAATTAGCCTTCATCCAGGAAATCACCAGGTTTACGGTTCAGCGGGAAGGGCGGCATCAGCACTGGCAACGCTCGGTGTAAACGTTGATTTGTACACCTACGCTGATGAAATAGTCAATTCGGTTCTTCGAGAACGCGCCTGTTTTGAAAACTTCACGCTTCATACGAATGAAGTACGTGAATCCGTCATATTCCATTATGAGCATGGGCTGGCGGAACCTCGAATTTTCAATTACCCGGACACCCCTTACCCGGTCATTACAGTGAAAGCGCCCTGTGTTCTACGCTATGGAATGCTGGAGGGATCCGCTGTAATAGACGCGGAATACGCAGTATATGACCCCCAGAATGTGACCAACCCGGAGCCATTCACAGCAAACGGATCCAGAGCAAAGCACCTCGCTTTGATCCTTAACCGCTATGAGGCGAAGTCCCTCAGTGGCCAGCGCGAATTATCCGACAGAGAGCATGCAGAGTTTCTTTACGAAAGCGGTCATGCCGAAGTCATCATTATCAAGCAGGGCCCAGCTGGTGCACTCATCTGCGATAAAGGTAACATATCCTATATCCCTGCCTATGAGACAAGTCGGGTCAACAAAATTGGCTCTGGTGACGCATTCGTAGCCTATTTTTCCCGTGAGTGGATGCTGAACAAAAAAACAGCCCACGATGCTGCGAATTACGCCTCACTTGCCACCGCATGTTACTGCGAAAGTGGGCTTTTTCCTTCAGCAGAAGGGCTGGCTGCTTTCAGTCCCAGCCCCATCAAGCTTTCTCAGGCGTTTATTGAGGGTGGCAACAGAAAAGTCTATCTGGCTGGCCCCTTCTTTACCTTGGCACAGCTCTGGCTTGTTGAGCAAGCGCGACGGAACCTGAGCGATCTTGGGCTGGACGTTTTTTCCCCCTATCACATGGTTGGACACGGACCCGCAGAAGAAGTAGTCGAAAAGGATCTTGATGCGATACGGCAGGCCGACATCGTTTTTGCAATAGGCGATGCGCTCGACTCCGGCACCATCTATGAAGTCGGTTACGCGCGGGCGCTAGGCACTCCGGTGGTGTTCTATGCCGAGAACGAATCGGAAGAGGATCAGAAAATGATGGAAGGATCAGGATGTATCTTGAGCAAAGATTACGTCACAGCAATTTATAAAACGCTCTGGGTGGCCGCTCAAAAATGAAAACCGCACTCTTACTTTCTGGCGGAATGGACTCCATTGCTATTGCCTGGTGGAAACGCCCGGATATAGCACTGACACTCGACTACGGTCAGCAAGCCGCCAATGCCGAAATTAAAGCTGCCACTGCCACCTGTGAGACCCTTGGAATTGAGCATCACATTATACGCATTGACTGCCGTTCGCTGGGATCAGGAGATATGGCTGGTACCGCTACGGATCCGAATGCACCATCGAGCGATTGGTGGCCGTATCGTAACCAGATGCTCATCTCTCTGGCGGCCATGAAGGCAATAACGCTTGGCGTCACGCACCTGTGGATCGGCACAGTGAAGTCAGATGAAACGCATCTAGATGGTACTATAGGCTTCATCAGCAGAATCAGTGAGCTTATGTCGTTTCAGGAAGGAGGCATGGTTGTCGAAGCTCCGGCAATTACGTTATCAACCTCTGAGCTGATCAGAATTTCAGATGTTACGCCAGGTGGCCTCGCTTGGGCCCATAGCTGCCATAAGGCAAACATCCCATGCGGCAACTGCCGGGGGTGCAATAAGTATTTTCAGGTTCTGGATGATGTCGGATATGACTTGGACCGTTCCCGCTAGTCCTGTTCCCCGTGAACAGCCACTCAGCTATCAACCCGTTAACTGGCCCGCCGGAGATCCGTTTTTTCTGCCGCCTCCTTCGGAGAATGCAGTGCTTCCCGGATTGAATGACGTGATCGAAACCCGTAGAACACAGCGAAACTTCAGCCACGTCAGTCAGGTCCAGCTATCTCACTGGCTATGGCTAACCGGCAGAGTGATGGCTGTGGGACATTCAGGCTATGGCTTTCCACTAACTCAACGCCCCGTGCCCTCCGCCGGGGCCATACATCCTATTCACATTGTTCTTTCCCTCCCTGAACGGGATGGGTGGCAGCTGTATCTGCCTGACATGCATGCGCTGGCACCGCTTCGGATCCCTGAGCAGACCCGATTCGAAATACGCGATGAGCTTTTGCCGGTAATTGATATCCAGAGCGGAATTATTGTCAGACTTATCGCTGAGCCAGGAAAAACGTCAGCAAAATATTCAGATGCTGATAGCCTTGTTTGGCGCGATTCCGGTGTTCTTGTAGGGCAGATGGCGCTTGTTGCCGAAGCGCTGGAATGCAATTTTTGCCCGCTGGGCATTACAGGCCATGACTGGTGCTCCGGATTAAAACTGGAAGGTCGTCTGGCTGGTACCGGACTGGCGGTTTTTGGCTCGCGATGAACGGGGGCGCAATTTCGCAAGAGGCTGGCCGCGCATGTTTTCGATAAGACTGAACACTGTACTGGAAGAGGCCTGCATTTCATACCAGATAAGCGCATCCAGCTCAGATGCTTTTACGCCCATAGCTTCACTGAACTTCAGAAAGATTTGTTCCAGCTTCAGGTAGTCACGTTCAACAGTAAGGTCTCCCGGGAAAAAACCTGCAAGTAGTCCCGCCCTCAGGATGTGAATGTCCAGAATAGCGACATCATCCGCACAGAGCCAGTTACGTGCTATCCATGATGCCGTTTTATGACCAATACCGGGAATGGAGGTCAGCCAGTCTCTGAGAGCACGGCCCGAATCCGTCGGCGGCATCTCTACATCCAGCCTGTTTAGCGCAACCGAGAGATAGCGCGATTTTTGCCGAGCGAAGCGGTAACGTACTGATTTTTTACCAGTTTTAATGGGCTCTGATAGCCATTCGTAAAGAGTGGCTTCAGATGGTGGCTGAGCATCAAACGCACCGCAATCCTTCAGCTTATTGAATGCGGCAAGGCCTATCGCAGCTGGTATGCCGTGTCCACCCAGCAGGCAGGCACCCACTTCCTCTTTGAGCGTTCGCCCAAGCTTGTAATTGACGGCGTTGACTTCCAGACGACGGGCGAGTATTTGATAGGCCCAGTACGCTGGCGATGGGAACGCCTCAATTCTTCCCCACTGAACACCCGGCAGGATATCCTGTTCCGGAGCCGGAAAGTCAAGATTGATAATTGTCGGTCCAATGAAGACCGCTCCGCGCTGTGTCATACAGCCTCCAGACCATAAGTTGCGTTCAGCCAGTTGATCAGTTCGTTGCGCTCTGCGGGTTCCATTCGTTCTATGCGGTCATAAAGCCGAGTGCGTCTGCGGGCCAGAGTCTGTCTTTCCCGATAACTGCTGCCCATGTATCGCGCGTCATGCAACCTGTCAGGAACATCAAAGTTCATCCATACGCATTCTTCACGCACGTTCGTATGAGTCTTGGCGTTAAATCGCTCGCAGCGCCATCCGCTGAGCATTTCGTCATAGATAGTATTTCCGTAACCGGATATCATGACCATGCAGGGCAACTTGGCAAGCACTTGCAGCAGCCGGCGATGATCGTCATCTGAATATTCATGACGATAGATTTTGCTACGTTTACGCGTGCTATGAACATAGGGTGGGTCGGCGTAAACTAGCTCACTACCCTGATACGGAAACGTACTGAGATACGCTATAGCGTCATCCTGAATGAGTTCGCAGGGAATATCCCCGCCGCGCCATACATCAATAACCTGTTGATCAATATCGATTCCAATATTACGGGCTGCGGGCCGTTTGTTGCGCATCACAGCTCCTCCACCAAGGTGGGTTTCAATATATGTCTCATGCACTGGCATCAGGTTGATGAGTCTCTGATAGCACTTGCCTTTACCACCGGGATATCTCATGCACTAATCATCGTCATTTCTGACGATGATGTCAATTTCAATCGATATTGGTGTTCGCGCTCCTTTACTACAAAGTACATAATCAATAACCTGATAGTTCGTTTTTTATAAACTCTATTGCAGAGCTGTTCACACTAACGCATAGCAACGTGATGATTTTAAAAAATAACTTTTCTCGTTACAGGAATAGATGTGATAGATAATTTATTCTGCTCAATGATGTATGCGACGGATGCATTTTCACTTCCAGAGTGCAGCACGGACGATCGCTCGCCCGGAACTCTTTAACGATGATAAAACCTGGGTAGTTTGCTGGCACAGAGGATTCATTCCGAATAACAGGGACGAAACTCAGCCCCGGGTTTACATTTCTCACGTCTGCACTTAAGCAGGCTGATTGCTATATCCTGCCCACAGGAGCCTGTATGACACACAGCAAAGAACAGATCTGGTCTGAACGCCAAGGGAGCAATACCCGTAGGCCAGATGAAATAAGGTCGGAATACGAACGCGATCTTTCCCGACTAATCCACTCTTCCGCGTTCAGGCGATTACAGTCGAAGACGCAGGTGCTGGGTCTGGGCGAGAGCGACTTCTACCGCACACGGCTGACTCACTCTATGGAGGTAGCGCAGATTGGCAGCGGCATCCTGTCGCAGCTGAATATACGCTATCCCGTTGGGATAGCGACTGAGGCGGAATTCCTGCCTCACCCAAGCCTTATGCAGGCTATCTGTCTTGCCCACGATATCGGCCATCCCCCCTTCGGTCATGGCGGTGAAGTTGCGCTTAACTACTGCATGAGAGCCTATGGAGGCTTTGAGGGTAACGGACAGACGCTGCGTATACTCACCCAACTGGATAAGTACACCGAGTCCAACGGGCTGGATCCCACGCGCAGGCTTATTCTAGGCGTGCTGAAATACCCGGCAAGCTACTCTGAGGTAGTCAACGAGAGCGCTTACGGCCAGCCACAGGCAGGAAGCCGTGAATGGCTGTTTAAATCCTCCGGCTTTAAGCCCCCGAAATGCTATCTGGACTCCGAAGCGGATACTGTCAGCTTCGCACTCCGACCTTTTGATGATGATGATGCGCTGTTATTCAGATCCGGAAGAAAGACCACCAAGCCGGTTGAGCACAGAAAAACGAAATATAAAGCGCTGGACACAACGATTATGGACTTAGCTGATGAGATTTCCTATTCACTCCATGATCTTGAGGACGCGATTTCGCTGAGAATGATCGACAAAAGCATGTGGATGGACTACTTCAGTGACAAGTCACACCTGTTTGAAGCATGCCAACGCAGCTCGTTTTACCTGACCGCTGAAGACGTAGCCGATAAGCTGTTCGGCAGAAGCTACCTTCGCAAGGAATGCATCGGAACGCTGGTCCACCTGATGATCACAAGCGTCACGCTTCAGGTGCAGCATCCTGATTTCAAGTGCGGAATGCTTCGCTATAAAGTGGCACTACCTGCCGAAGTCGAAGCCCTACGTGAGGCCATTTTCAGTCTGGTTGAGGACAAGGTGATCCGGCACGAAAACGTTCAGCTACTGGAGTTCAAAGGTCAGAAGCTGATTGTAGAACTGTTCAATGTGCTGGCAAGCGACCCCACACGTTTTCTCCCGGCTGAGACGTGCAAGAAGTATAGAGAAGCTGAAAAAGCTGACGATAAAAAAATGCGGGTCATCAGCGACTATGTTTCAGGTATGACGGACGAGTACGCGACTCGGCTGTATGAGAAAATCTTTGTTCCGCGCAAAGGATCAATCTTTGACAGACTCTGATGTTCCCTCTGCACATGGCAAACCGTGAGCACGATGAAATAGAAGTTGACCCTGGCCCTGTTTTCAGGGGGGCTCAATCCTTATCAGTATTGTCGGGTTTTATGGTTTTTTTGGATAGCATAAGCTCTATTGCTAACTCAGCATCCTGCGCGTCACTGGGCCGAAAGTCACGGTTACTGAATAAGTACCAGATACAAAAAAAGCGGGGGTAGCACCCCGCTTTGGTATTTTTGGTAAGTAGCAACCCGGAGGCGGGAAGCTTTGATTATCCTAACCTCAACTGCGCTATGTATACAAATTTTTGAGCCTGTCTGTAAGTTTGTGTAGATGTTCATTTGTTAAATGGTGATCGATCAGGAGGTTTCGGCACCGCAAGCCACTCCATTAAAAATCATTTTCCCACTACAGCACATCTGACTTTTTTCATCTGTTTTAACTTAAAATCATTTCTAATCAATTAGATACTATTTGGTTCGGACGATGTGCTGTAGCGGGATGTATCAATTATCTATTAATAAAAGATAGTTGAATTATTTTTACTAATACTGATTAGTGGAATGATGCGTACTAAATGGTTTGAAATCATGTGATATAAGTTGTTGATATATAAGTATAGTTATAGAAATGATGTGTGATGGTACTAGCGGGGGAGCTCCAATGATCCAGACAATTATTGAGAAATGCGGAGATAGCCCGGTATTCAAAATACCAGAAGCAATTATGGAAAAAGCTGGCTTCAGTATCGGCGATGCTATTGATATTGAAGTCAAAAATGGCTGTATCATTATTGGCCCAGCGGAACTGGTTAAATATTCCCTTGAAAATCTTATTGAGGGAATTTATGAGGTTAATCTTCACAACAGAGTTGACTTCAGGCTGCTAATAGGCAAAGAGTTGCTCTGATTCTCTTTTAGACTAATTCCAGAAAATTGGAATGATTGCGGTGAGCAACAGCCAAGAGAGGAAAGTAAAGTTTTTAGTCGTAATAAAGGCTATTTTTTACTAAAAACTTCACATAGTTAATAACTTATTATATAACAATATGAAATTATTATATTTTTTGTTTTATTTTCCACTATCAGGTAATTAGAACCGTTCTAGGATTTGAATAATTTCAATTGCGCCTGAACTGGACTGCGCCCCAAAAGTTGGATACCCGACTGATTAAGGTGCAGTTTTTTTTGGGTAAATCCGAGATTTATATATCGAAAAAAACACGATATTTCACATAAAATCAGCGAGATAAAGGGAAGATACCTGGTCAGTCTGGTATGGGGTGAGGTATAATGGCTGTGGCGCTTGAGGCTTTTTGCCTCATGACGTTTCAGATGTTGTGTGGCAGAAAGAAGAAAGCCCCGTAGGAAGTTAATTAAATTAACCAACACACGAGGCGATCTGCTTGACTAGACACCAACAGAATAGCCTCTTAGATGCCGCAAGGCAAGGAGAAGAAGGCTATGAAACTGCCACGAAGTACCCTGATTTGGTGTGTATTGATAGTGTGTCTCACATTGTTAATATTCACTTACCTGACCAGGAAATCGCTCTGCGAAATCCGCTACAGGGACACGAACAGGGAGGTGGCGGCTTTTATGGCTTACGAATCCGCTAAGTAGCTAACCCCGGCGGGGGGAAACCCCCGCCAATCAGGGGCTGTGGTGGTTTGGTTATGCCTGAAGCGCCTTTATGAAGGGGTTGCCGGTTCGCTTGCAGCCCCTTTTTCCTCTTCTGGTGCGATCGCAAGCATGAACAGCCAGGAAGGACGGTTCCCTCCGGGAACGGGGCAGGGCGGCAGCGCCTGCGGCGCGCCCGCTCTCTTCCCGCCCTGTCCATTGTGATTTACTGATTGCGGATCATTTATCTACTGTCTGCATGGTTCTGTTCTATTCCTCTGGTCTCAGTAATAACAGACTGATGGCCCCCTTCGGCTCCTGACCAGCTGACGCTGTCCAGTCGTCGAGCCCCACTCCGCCAGGGCAGCTGCTGCGCACCTGCCAGTCTCCGCCGAACCCCTGCGGGTTTCGGGCCATACGGCTAGGGTCTGATGGCGAAGGTCAACCCCTGCGGCTTGCTGCGCCCGTGCCGGTCGCGCCGCCTCCACCGCGCCGGCGATGCCGTCGCTCTGATGCCGCCACGCCGTTCCGACGTGTCGGGTGTGTGCATCCTGTTCATCCGGTGAGGTCATCGCCCTGTGTGTCCTCACGCGGAGGGCTGCTTGTAGCACCGTCATCCGCCTGCCCGCAAGGGTACGCTTCGCCGTTCCTCGCCCGTTCGCACTCGCCTGTCGGCTCGCTTGCGCTGCGGCCTGCGGTGACGCCCCTGCGTTCATTCGTCAGCCGTTGCTCCTTTGCCCTTTGCCGCGAGAGAACTCACCAGGGAGATGGAAAACCATTACCACAGGAGAAAACCAGGATGCACACACAAAACGTCAACGTCAAAACCGCCGCTCAAGAATCTTCCGGAAGATGGATGAAAAAAATTGCGTGGATCATCGACAGAGCGCACTACAACGTAGCCTCAGCTCAGGAGGCTCATGCTCATTATGCCGACACATTTACCCGCACTGATGCCTGTCTGTACTTCATTCGTGGCGCGCTGTCTGCAATTTTTCATAAATCCTGAACGATAAGGTGAACAGTTATGAACCGTAAAAATGTAACTCTGCGTACCGATGGTTTTGTGCGGAATTTGCAATCTAGTAACCCGTTTGACGTTATTCGCTCAGATGTGGTGCTGGCCCGTATGGAAAAACAGGCTAACCGGGGTTGTGGTTTGCACTATGAGATTTATGAATCCCGTCTCTTGAGTATGGCCATGAATTACCTTGTAAAGCTGCCACTGAAAGATCGTCCGGTATTCATGGGTGCTGCAACAAAAAGAGGCTACATGTTGACGATGTCAGAAGCAGAACGTGCAGATCGTGAGTGTGGGTCGCTGATGAACGAACTGGCAGCCGATTACTGATCCCGAATATGGTCGTTATGACCATGCCGGAAAACGCAGCGGTAATAAATCCTGCCGCTGCTAAGGAGTACTAAGATGGCAGAAAATACAATGTATAATGCACCCGCTAATCTACTGAAAGTAATAGGCAATATAGATACTGGAACCGCAGGGCAATGGTGTGTTAATTCAAATCAAAAAGCTCCGGCAGAAGAGGGGCACATCATTGCGCTGCAGGTGAATGCAGAAATTGACCGAATCGTATCCGAACGCCAGTTTGTCTGGATTTGCGATTACGACTATAAGACAGAATTAAGGCGTCTTGTCAGTATAAAGGCTTTTCCTCTTCGGGCTGACCGACAGGCCTTTTATGGCCCGGATTTCCTCGGATGGATACGGCAGACAGCGTTAAGCTTGTGGGAAAAAGGATATGTTCCAAAAGATTGATTGTCTGACAACATTCCCCCTTAAAAATAAGGCTCCTTCGGGAGTCTGTATAAAGTGAGGGAACCTTACGGTTCCCTCATGCTCACACTCCCCGCCTTATGCAACATAAGGTTGTTAAATATGAAATTGATTTCCCCGTTTTATTTCTGGTAGCAGCATAACTGCTGGTCAGTTTTTCTCTGCAAAAAACTCCGGGTACTGGCCCCCTTCGGCTCCTGACCAGCTGGCGCTGTCCAGTCGTCGAGCCTCACTCCGCCAGGGCAGCTGCTGCGCACCTGCCAGTCTCCGCCGAACCCCTGCGGGTTTCGGGCCATGCGGCTAGGGTCTGATGGCGAAGGTCAACCCCTGCGGCTTGCTGCGCCCGTACCGGCCGCGCCGCCTCCACCGCGCCGGCGATGCCGTCGCTCTGATGCCGCCACGCCGTTCCGACGTGTCGGGTGTGTGCATCCTGTTCATCCGGTGAGGCCATCGCCCTGTGTGTCCTCACGCGGAGGGCTGCTTGTAGCACCGTCATCCGCCTGCCCGCAAGGGTACGCTTCGCCGTTCCTCGCCCGTTCGCACTTCGCCTGTCGGCTCGCTTGCGCTGCGGCCTGCGGTGACGCCCCTGCGTTCATTCGTCAGCCGTTGCTCCTTTGCCCTTGGCCGCGAGAGAACTCACCAGGGAGATGGAAAACCATCACCACAGGAGAAAACCAGGATGCACACACGAAACGTCAACGTCAAAACCGCCGCTCAAGAATCTTCCGGAAGATGTGAATCAGAAATCACAGCTGAACAAATCGTTGATCTGTTTTGCTTGGTCATGGCTGCGACGGAAGGGGAATTACAACCTCTGATTTTTGAACCGCCAGTCGGGAGTTATGAGTTGTCATTAATCAATGAGAACTGCATTGATTATCTCTCTGTCTGGATCCTGGACGGCTATCCGGTAGCTGTTGCTGCACCAGTAGATAATTTCTTTCGCACAATTACGCCAGTAAGTATTAACTAAAGGGGAATGTTATGATCAGTTTTGCTAATCGTTATCGCGCACCGTCCTCTATTCGTCAGAATCGTCCGCTGACTAATGATGAATTACAGCGCATTGTACCCAGTGCATTTTCTTCCGAAAAACATGATTCACGTTCAGAACGCTATACCTATATTCCAACTATTGAAATACTGGACCGTCTTCGTGAAGAAGGCTTTCAACCTTTTTATGCAACACAGTCCCGTACACGCGATATTGAAAAGCGTGAGTTCACAAAACATTTATTACGTCTGCGTCGCCATGATCAGATTGCGGGGAAAGAAGTACCAGAGATTATTTTGCTGAACAGTCACGATGGTTCCAGTAGCTATAAAATGATTCCAGGTATGTTCCGCCAGATTTGTACCAATGGTCTGGTAGCGTGGAAAGATTTTGGCGAAATTAGAGTACCGCATAAAGGTGATATTGTCGGACAGGTGATTGAAGGCGCATACACTGTGATGGATACGTTCGATACCGTGATTGAAAATATTGATATCATGAAAGGTATTCAGTTGACTGAGCCGGAGCAACGTTTGTTAAGCGTTGCAGCCCTTGAGTATAAATATGATGGCACTCATTCACCTGTGACACCTGACCAGTTATTACAGGCTCGCCGTTGGGAAGACAGAGGTTTGGATCTGTGGAGTACATTTAACCGTATTCAGGAGAACGTCATCAAAGGCGGAATTTCAGGAAAGACAGCAAAAGGAAAAAGAACAAAAACAAGAGAAGTCACTGGTATTGATGGTGATGTAAAACTTAACCAGGCACTCTGGAAAATGGCAGAGGAATTCGCAAGACTTAAAGCCTGAATAATAGCCGCTCAAGTGAGCGGCTTTTTTTATTGGTTTTTACTTACATCGATTTCTTTTATCTCTTCAATAGATAGGGAGTCTCGATCTCCCGATGAGCCTGCAATGATTATTTTTCTTGCAAGGAGAATTCGATAGATGTTCTTAATGTCTGTGGCGTAAGCTTTTCGTTTTTTTATCATCTCATCACGAGGTCCCGTGTTATATATTCCTACGCTATCCCAGTTTCGCCCATAAGACTGAAAGTTACGTGCTAGAACCCATGCACCTGAATACACACATATACATGGATCGCTTAATAATCTTTCGCGGGTAATATTAAACTTTTTAAGTTTTCCGTAATGAGAACTGTTTACCTGCATACCACAGACATCTTCCGTTCCATTACCATTAGATCCATTAATCGCTGCAGGTTTAAGACGGCTCTCTTTAATTGATATTGCCATAAGTAGAAGTGGATCTATTTGGTAATCTCTCCCCGCCTGGTCGAAACACATTTGAGGAGTAGCCGTTGCTGAGAGCGAGAACGCCAGCAATAAGGCCGGGGTTTTAGTTATTTTCATCTTGTGGCCCTTATGTCTACCATAAGCCTGTGCATGCTATGCAATAAAAAATATCCCGCCAGATCATTTTAATCAAGATAATTTCCTACAAACGCGCGGAAGCGCTTCAAATCATGCATTTAGCCACAGCCTCAAATAAGGGAATCAACCATGACACGGTTATTAACTTGCCGCTCTTTGCTCACCCATTAAAACATCACACCCCACGCAAGATTTCATCTTGCAGTTTTTCTCTTTGAATTCAGTGAAATAACTTATGCCGTTATGCGGAAAGTTGGAATATGTGGGAAAAAGGTGTGTGGATTACCACACCTTGCAGTGCCTGATTACCACACATTGCAGTGCCTGATTGCCACACCTTGCAGTGCCTGATTAGGCACTGTAAAGTGTGGGGATTGTGTGTATCCTGATAATAGAGTAGGTTAGTGATATGCAGTGCCTAATCCACACACCTGATGGTGCCTGATGCACGCACATCACAGTGCCTAATCCACACACCTGATGGTGCCGGATGCACACACATCACAGTGCCGGATTAACACACACATTTAAGTCAGAACAGGCTTTATATGAACGCATTCTTCAGGTTGAGGGTGAATTTACTCACATGAAAAATGGTCGACAGTGCCGTATCCGGCACTGCATGAAAAAATCAGGGAAATATTATGCCGCGCAAGAACATATACTTCAAAGATAAAATCGACAGGGAAATACAGGATATACTGGATATTGAACTTCAGAAGGGCGCAACCACCTCTGAAATGAACTATTCTTCAATAGTCAATGAACTTGTCCGGCTTGGTCTTATGGTTTATAAATCCAAAGAAGAGGGGTCAACCTTCGACCTTGATGGATTCCGCCGCGACCTGATAAAGAAAGTATCAGGCTCCCGGGAAGGTATTATGATTCTGACCGCACTGGTCTCTGAAATCTATGTTAACCTCAAGGGGCAACAGGCGGGAGTTTCACTTGATGACCTGATAAACAATAACATCAGCGCCATTAATGTTGCTGAAGACGCAGCAGAGAAACAGCACTTCATTATCGATGATAAATAGCACGAGAGGCCGGACGACCCGGCCTCCGTCGATCACTGCGCGCCATCCTTATCCCACGGAAGCGCGCTTTTTTCTGCCTCATTAATTTTTTCTTTTAAGTAACTCTCAAATTCCATGCACAGCACTTTCAGGGCTTGAGCATCCTCATTCTGTTCAAGTACCCGCCCTGTAAAATATTTCAGTGTACTCATCAACCTCGTCAGCATTTCATCATTCAGACTGCGCCTGTGAACCCTGGCCATTGTGCGAATCTCTTCGGCAAGATTCCCCGGAATACGCATACTATATCCTGTTGTCTTACCCGGAAGTAATATTCGCTCACCCTCACGCCACACCCAAAGATGCTCCGCAGGGGGACTATCCCTTTTATTTACCTCCCCGCAACGTGTATCCACATCAAGCAGGTTATGCAGCCAGTCTTCAAACTTCACCGCCAGAGAAATCAGTCTCTCACCTTTCGCCGTTTTAATAACAGGAATATCCGGCTGATAATTCAGAGACAATAACAGGCGTGCAATAATTTCGTCATTAACACTTCTCTTTCCTGCTCTGGCACATACTCTCAGCTCCATCAGTAAATTATCCGGCGCCCGCAGTCGCCACTCAACAGCCTCACCCGGGCGGAACTTACGCGGCCTTCCCCGGGCACCCCACATTTTCTCTTTTACTTTCATTGCTATAGATCTCGCATTCAACACTCCAACAACCTGAATGACCAAGCCTACTCACTTATATATTCAGAAAAATCCTAAATATTTTAAATAATGTGACATGCGTCACAGTTTTTTTTTTTTAGAGTCATGGGACAATATCGCGTGCGTAAACAAGCACTTACGTACACTCATTTTGTTTACATCCGGAGAAACAAGCATGTCCACAAACGGTAATGCCCTTAATATCATGAAGGGATGGGCGGTAGCGTCTTTATTTCGTAAAGCTCGCGAAAACCGACAGTTAAAAAAATTTATTAAAAACGGAGGGTTGATTTTAATTTCACTTATGGTCGCACACCCAGCTCTGGCCAGCGGAACTGATTTACTTGCATCACAAAACACAACCGTTAACTCAACCTTCGGTTCTGGCTCTTCCATTGTAAAATGGTTTTATATTGCCGAAATTATCATGGGCCTGTTTATTTACATCAAAGTACGCTCGCCGATGGTCTTTGTCGGTATTGTTATGTGTATCATTTTCACCCGCGTTGCTTTCAGTATTGCGAGCTGACCATGAACGGGGAAGAGGATAAATACTACTTCCCGGAAACACTCAATCAGCAGGAACGCTATTTCGGTCTCCCTCTCGATGAACTGTTAATTGTCGCACCTTTAATTATCCTGGGTGTGCTGAACAATATGTCACTGGAGCTTTCTGTTATCGCGGGCCTGCTGTGGGCAACCATCAGATATCTGAAAAAAGGTCAGGGGTCATTCTGGCTGCTGAATTTCTGCTACTGGCATCTTCCCTCTTTTTTATTCAGGGTGACCTTCAGGCAGATACCTGATTCAAGTTTCCGGCACTGGAGAGCGTAATTACTATGAAGCTTAAAATTAAAGGTGAGCGCGATAAACAACTCAGTTATGCGTTTATTGCGCTGGCCTCATTGCTTCTGCTGAGTGGGGTGGGAAATGTGCTGACCGGCTCTCTGGCGTGGCATTTTGCCACCACACAGAAAACCGTCACCACGCCCATGTCTTTTAATCAACCCTTCACCTCAGATGCTTCCGGCGCAGATGCCACCGGTATGACCATGTTCGCCTCTGCCTTTATATACTGGCGACTGAATGTCAGCCCGGAGAACGTCGACAATAACCAGAAAATGCTGCTCGGTTTCGTCCCCTCCGTCGAACGGGATGAACTGAAAAAAGCGCTCGATATTGAAGCTAAAAAAAAAAAAAAAGGGGGGATAACCACCCGCTTTGATACGAAAGAAATCCGTGTCATGGATGCGCCTGGTGTGGTCGAATTCAGCGGTACGCTGAAATCCTCCACAACAAACGGCGCCATCACCATTCCGCTTAAAGACCTGGAAAAAACATACCGACTGAAAATCCGTTACATCGACGGGCTGGTCACACTTCACCAGTTCGAAGAACTCCAGCCGGTCACCACCACAAACTGACAGGACTGCCCATGAAAAACGCAATTTCACCGGCAGCTGCTGCTGTGTTACTGGCAACGGGACTTTTTACCAGCGGCCTTCTGGCCGCTTCCGCTCCCGCCGCCATTCCGTTTGAGAACGACGCCGCCTTTAATGTCACGCTCAGCAACACCAACCCGACCAAAGTTGTTGTTAACGGAGAACTTATCACCAGCATCAGCGGCCCATCCGGTGCCTATGACCAGAGCCAGACCGATGACGGCGCCCTTATTCTGTCGCCACTTGTCGGCCAGAACTTCACTGTCTTTATCCAGACCGACCACGGGTCTTCCCTGAGCCTGAACGTCCGGCCTCAGCCCGGAAACGGAAAAACACTGCGCTTTACCCCGATGTCACCGCCACTGCGCAGGAATGACGATGCAAAAGCCTGGGAAGAGGGACAGAGCTACGAAAAAACGCTGGTCTCTCTGTCCCGTGCCATCGTTAACGGCCAGGTGCCTGATGACTATCAGGAATACCCGGTCAGCCGCATGACGGCATACCACCCGGGCGCAACCGTTCGTCTGACGCCGGAACGTCAGTTCGTGGGCAACCATCTGCGCATTGTGCGTTTTCGGATGAGCAATCCCGGCAATATCACACAGAGTCTGCGAGAGCGTGATTTCTGGCAGAAAGGGGTCCGCGCCGTCATGCTCTCACAGCATCAGCTTTATGCGGGCGGAGAAGGATATGCCTGGATTGTGTTTTCAGATGACGGAGAACCACGTTCATGAGTCTGAATGAAAACCTGAAAACCCGCCGCAAACAGATCGCCATCCTGGCGGCAGTAGTTGCCTCCGGGGCCGCGATGGCCGGTGGCGTTGCCTGGTACGGGCATTATCAGGAACAGCAAAAAGCGCCTCCGCCCGCTGCTGTGCCGAATATGACCGGTGTGGTGACTGCCACGTTTAATGAACAGGTGAACGATGCTGCACTGGCACAACAGCAGGCCAAAACGTCAGCGCTGGAGCAGAATTTCGCCACATTGTCACAACAGTTTGAACAGAACAAACTCGACACGAACGAGAAAATAGCCCGGAAGGACGCTGAAATTCAGCGCCTGACTGAGCAACTTAACCAGCGACCTGCCGGCAGTAACCCGCAGACACCACCTGCAGACCAGAACGGAACACCGCTCCCGGGTCCCGTTGCCGCCGGCCAGTCCCGCCCCGCAGAATACTCCGTGACCCCGACAGGAGCGCCCCCCGCCAGTGGTGCAGTCAATATGGGACAGGGCGCAGCGTTCTATCCGGGGGGCTCCGGACAACGTATGACCGGAGGTCTTACCACCTCAAAATTTACCTACGAGAACCTTAAAAAGAAAACCACGAAACTGCCGTGGATACCTTCGGGGTCGTTCTCTGACGCCATTATGATTGAAGGGGCTGACGCCAACGCCAGCGTCACCGGTCAGCAGAATACCCGCCCCGTGACTATCCGGTTGCTGGGGAATATCCAGATGCCCAATAACAAGGAATACAGTGCTGATGGCTGTTTCGTTGTGGGGGAAATATGGGGGGATATTTCCAGTGAGCGCGGTGAGGTCAGAACCCGGTCTATCAGTTGCGTGCTGAAGAACGGCAAACATATCGATATGGAGTTTGACGGACACGTCAGCTACCAGGGCAAAGGGGGCATCAGAGGGAAGCCGGTTATGCGTAACGGTATGATTGTCGGTTATGCCGGTGCCGCCGGGTTGCTCTCCGGTTTTGGTGAGGGGATTAAATCGGCCGCCACGCCATCGGTCGGCCTCGGGGCCACTGCCGATATCGGTGCCGGTGATGTGTTTAAACAGGGGCTGGGTGGCGGTGCGAGTAAAGCCGCTGACACCCTGAGCCAGTACTGGATAAAACGTGCTGAACAGTATCATCCGATTATTGATATCGGGGCCGGGAACCGCGTCACTGTGGTGTTCCAGAAAGGCTTCCGTCTTGAAACGCTGGAAGATGCTGAGGACGCGAAGGCGAAAGAAGAGCTGCAGAAAGCCGGTAACGCCGCACAGGGTTCTGTGACTCCGCAGCCTGTCAACCAGACCGCCACGCACAGCACCACATCGGTGGGCAACATCAACCCGGATGACGTTCTGCGCCAGGCCAGCCAGCTGCGGCTCGGTGACACAATAAACTGAGGTGGAAGATGGATACAAACCGAAGACTGCTGAACGATATTCGGGTGGACCTGCATATGTGGCAGGCTAACCATTATCCCCCACATCAACAGTGGGTTTACACCTTTTCATTGATATTCGCTTTTGCGAACGGCGGGGTATGGATGTATCTGGACATCACCTGGTGGCTTCAGTGTACAGCCAGCTTTGGGGGAATAATCTTATTTCTGTGCTTATTCAAGCGGCTTTTCGACAGTAAACCCCGGACATGGCCTGATGCTCTGGACAGGAAACTGGCCCGGTATAAACCGCTTGACCCTGTGGCATGGCGGGAGTTACAGGCCTCGGTTGTGGAGAACCGGGTACTTACACGTGAAGCTGTGGAACGCTGGTATGAAAAGGAAAAAGCAACTCAGGTGGAAAGGCTGTCTGGTAAATCATCCGTAACGGGTCGCTTTCAGTTCCTTCATAACCATCCCGACAGCAACCCCGGCAAGGAGAGGAACCAGTGACGTTAAATTCCGAATCCTCCTGCATCATGAAATGTGCTTCTGACCTTCGCCATGTGTTCATTCCTTTTATGGTCTACAGCACTGAACTGACTGTCTGGGCGGTACTGATACGTAAAGGGGTGGTGACGTATGAGTGGAGTAGCTGGCGTGTTGGTCTGCTTGTTGCGCTGTTCCTTCTTTTCTGTACAGCAGCCGTTACTTTCGGGGAACGAATCGAAGGGATTATTTTCACATCCCTGGGGGTTATAGCGCCTTGGCTGATACTGCTTTGCTGTTCTTTGATTTGGGCGTTTATTGATATGAGCATGGCGCGTATGAATGTCGACCTCTTTCTGGCTGGCACTATTTTAAGCGCAGTGGCCCAGGCTGTTTTTATATTAGTCCTGCACCAGAAAAATTAAATCAACCTTATCCGCCCCCATTCCTTACTGGTTCTGCCATAAATTAACCGGAGTTATCCCATGAAAAAACTGATGGGCGCTGCACTGCTGTGCAGCGCGCTGACCGGCTGTGCCGGCATGAATTCTGATTTCGACTGCAATAAAACTGCAACTGACCAGTGCCTGACGACCGGCGAGGCCAACAAACTCGCCGCTCAGGGCAAAAGCCTGGACGAACTTAACGCCGGTAAAACCGCAAAAAAGCCTGCGGGTGAAACCCTGCCGGCACTGCGTAACGTGGCACCTGTCGTGAATGCGTCACGTCCTGTATCAGTCGCAGCAACCGGAACCCCGGCTACTCCGCTCATCGCGCCACGTCCGCTGGCCACGGCACCGGCAGGCACCATGCTGGCGGGCGTGATACCTCGCGTGAGTCCGCGTCCCGTTGTTCCGGTCACCCCTGTTAATACGGCCGGACGCGTACAGGTCCAGCGTATCCCGGATGCGACCCAGCGTCTGTGGATTGCACCGTGGGTGGATACGGACGACAACTTCCATCAGCCTTCTGTGGTTGAGTTTGTGAAAAACAAATCCCACTGGGACGAAAGCTTCCGTGTTATCGGGGAGGGCGGGGAATGAGCAGTGTCCTGGACAGCCTGATGGGGCTGATTGAGAGCGGGCGGCGTAAGGACGGTGCCGCGACCGCGCGTGCCAACCTTGAACAGACCTGGGATTATCCCTCCCTGGTGGCCAGTCTTCCTTATCGCTATTACGATGAAAAAAATGAGCTTTTCATCAATACCGGTACTGCAGGATTTGTTCTGGAACTGGCGCCGTTGCCGGGTGCCAATGAGCAGGTGATGGCTGCGCTGGATGACATGTTGCGTAAGAAACTCCCACGTAAAACACCGGTCACCGTTGTTCTGACCGCCAGTAAATGTGTGGGCGAGCGCATTGCGCGGGGTGTCAGTACCGACATGTGGAAAGGTCAGATGGCCGATCATCTGAATAACATTACCCGTGCGTTCTGGGAGCGTTCGGCACTCCACGGACTGGCCAATGAGCGTGAGTACCCGCTCTATCTGCGAAATTACCGTATCTTTATCGTCTACGGTAAAGCGGTGAAACGGTTCTCCCAGCAGGTGATGGATGACCTGGTTCAGATACGCAACACCATCCGTGTCTCCCTGGGGGCGGCGCGGATCGATTCCGTTAACACCGATGTGAATGCCTTCCTGTCGGTCATGCGTGAGCTGATGAACTACCGTCATGAGCAGGTCATGATGTCGCCGGGCGACTATAACGAGGACGAGTTGCTCAATCGCCAGGTGGTTGATCCTGCCATTGACCTGAGTGTTCACCCGTCACATATCCGTATCGAATTACCGGAAAAAATCGAAACAGACGGGACACGGCTTCCGGCCTCAGCCTGCCGGGTGGTGAATATGCAGCTAAGCAAAAATCCCCGCCGGTTTGCCCTCTGGCAGGGAGCCGATAATCTGCAGAATCTCCGCTTTCCTGATCTCGGTATTCCGTGCCCGTTTATGATCACCTGGACCACTGAACTGGAGGAGCAGACCAGAAGCCAGAGTGAGGCCTTTCGCAAGGATACGGACCTGTCCAAAAAGGCCAGCTCAGCCTACGGGGCGCTTTTCCCCGGGACCAAAAAAGCGGCAGACGAATGGCGTAAAACCCGTGAACAACTGTCGACCAACGAAATCGCCCTCTGCCGGACCTACTTTAACCTGACGCTGTTCACGCCCGACAATAATACGGAGGCGCAGAAGTGTGAGCTGGCCGCCATTAACGTCTTCCGTAAGAACGAGCTGGAGATGGTTACGGTGCAGTACCAGCAGATGCGTAACTGGCTGGCCGGCTTCCCGTTCGTGATGCAGGAAGGGATGTGGGAAGATCTCAAAATGACGGGGGCCACCCTGCGGGGGAAATCCTGGAACGCCGTGAGCCTGATGCCTGTGGTGGCTGAGCGCCAGTTGTCGCATGTGGGCATGCCGTTGCCGACCTACCGCAACCAGGTGGCTTTCTTTGATATGTTCGGGGAAGAAAACGGCAGCACCAACTTTAACATCGCTGTCACGGGAACCTCGGGGGCCGGTAAGTCATTCCTGACGCAGGGTGTTCTCCGTGATGTCCTGAATGCAGGCGGTTTTGCCTGGGTCATCGATATGGGTGACAGTTACAAGAACTACTGTCACCAGGCTGGCGGGGTTTATCTCGACGGTTCGAAGCTTCGCTTTAACCCGTTTGCTAACGTGAAAGACATCAGGCACTCCGCTGAAGGTATTGTGCGTCTGCTGACGGTACTGGCGAGTCCGACCGAGCCGCTGGATGTTGTGTGTGAAGCGATTCTGCAGAAAGCGGTGATGGATGCGTGGGAGAAAAAAGGCTGTAAGGCGCGTATTGATGACGTTTTCAGTTTCCTGACCAGCGCTGATGTTAATCAGCGCTTTGCCGAAAAACCGACCATCACGGCGCGTCTGGCTGAACTGGCCATGCTGCTGGAAACCTACTGCACCTGGGGACCGGATGGCGAATACTTCAATGCGGACAACCCGACGCTGGATGGTGACACACGTTTTGCCGTACTGGAGCTGCTGAGTCTGGAGAACAAACCGAAACTGCTCTCGTCCATTCTGTTTTCGCTCATCCTGGCGATTCAGGAAAAGATGTATCACAGCCCGCGTGACCTCAAAAAAGTCTGCATCATCGACGAGGCCTGGCGACTGCTCGGTGGCTCCAATCCCCATGCAGCCCGCTTTATTGAAACCGGCTACCGTACTGTGCGCCGTCACCGTGGGGCGTTCATCACCATCACGCAGGGCATCAGGGACTTCAGCGCCAGTAAAGAAGCGGAAGCGGCCTGGAACAACAGTTCGACCAAAATCACCCTCCTGCAGGATGCCAAAGCGTTCAAACAGTACCTCTCCGACAATCCTGACCAGTTCTCGGATATGGAAAAGGAAGTTATCCGGGGTTTCCAGCCTGCACTGCAGACCGGTTACAGCTCGCTGCTTATCAGCGCCGGGGAGTACAGCTCGTTTCATCGCCTGTTTGTCGATCCTGTTACCCGCGCCATGTTCAGTTCCCGTGGGGAGGACTTCGCTTATATGCAGAACGCACAGAAAGCCGGTGCCACGGCAGATGAGGCCGCATATCTGCTGGCCGAGAAGAAGTTCGGTGACGAACTTCGTGAACTTGAAGAATGGGTAAAAGCCGCATGAGTGAACAGAATGAACAACCGTATGAGGCCGCCACTGTCCGCGCAGGTATAAAGCCGCGGGACTGGCTGAAAGCCCGGAGCGTGAAAATAGCCGCCTGTGTGCTGATTTCACAGTTGGTCATGACCGGAATAACATGGGTATATATGAAATCCACGTCCCCGGACGTGGTGGTCTTCGACATGAAAGGCACCATCGACCTCTTTATGCAGCAGTCGGCACAGCTGCAGCTCGATGAAGGAAAAGCGAAAGTACTGACGGCCCGTTTCAACACGGCAATGTCTGACAGCCTGGCGGCGTGGCAAACCTCGCACAACGCCATCATTCTGGTGAAACCTGCGGTGGTCAGTCCGTTGCCGGATATCACACCCGATATTCGCCGCGACATTGCCCGGCGCACGCAGGAGGGGCAGTGAAGAAACGTCAGCCACTGATGGCATTACTGTTGCTGGCACTGTCAGCCGGCAGTGGTGCCAGAGATCTCGGTACCTGGGGGAACGTCTTTGAACCCGCAGAGCAGGACATGCTGGACTTTATTCAGACCCGACTGAAGGGGATGGAGCAAAGCGGGGAACTCGACCGGTTGCGGGAAGAAGCTACGGCGCGGGTGAAAAAAAATGCCGTTCGCCCGGCCCCGGTTGAGGGGCTGAGCCGGGCCGTGAAATACCGCAGCTTCCCCTGGGACCCGACATTTACCGTGAAAGAAACCATTACGGATATGCAGGGGAAAGTGATTGCCCGTAAAGGTGACACGATCAACCCGCTTGATAAGGTGCCCTTCGCCCAGGTGCTCTATTTCATCGATGGTGATGACCAGGCACAGGTGGAGTGGACCCGAAAGGAAATCGCCGGACAGACGAACAGCAAAGTTATCCTGGTGAACGGCAATATAAAGGAAACCAGTGATGCGCTTAATGAACGTATCTACTTCGACCAGGCAGGTATCCTGACCCGCAAGTTTGGCTTCTCACACATCCCCGCTCGGATATCCCGCGACGGTCGCATGCTGAACGTTGAGGAGATCCCCGTAAAAGGAGCAAAGAAATGACAGCCACAACGTTAGGTGATCTGTTCCCGGAAATGCGTCATGCGGTACCGGGACGGGAAAGAAAAAGCCATCCCACTCCAGAATCGCCGGGGAAACCCGCCCGTCATGTTACCCGTCAGGGAACGGCGGACCGGCTCAAAATGCTGTATCCCGAGATTGAATCCTGGAACCCTGTGCTGGTTACCCAGGCCTGGTTTAACTGGCTCAGGGAAAATCAGATGGCGCTGGTCGAACCGCAGGCGCGTGACGAACGCTTCCCGGACTATCTGGTCGGTCTGATAGTCAGGCATATGCAGGAGACGGAAGCATGGATTTAACGTCGTTCGGCTACCTTTTATGGGCCCTGCTGGTCGGGCTGCACTGTCTGGCGTCGGGCGCACCGGGAAAAAGGATGCACAGGTATTCCGGTCAATGCGAAGACAGCGGGGCACTGCCCCCGCAGGAGGAAGATGAACAGCCGTCCCCCTTTACGCAGGTAACCGTCAGTGTGGATGCACAGCCGGGCATGTTAACGCGCGATCTGGTGTATTGCCTGGCGCGCGCGACCGGCGCGTTGCGGACAAACGGACTGCCTGTGAGCACCGACGGATGCCACTATCACGGGGATTATGGTTACACCGGGGTCGCCGTCCCTCAGTATTCAGTGCACTGGCGTGTTCATGCCCGCCTGTGCACTGACCAGCAGGCTTTTTTTCCTGATAAGGACGGTCCGTCACTTCCGCCCTGGCTGGAAATGGCGGGGCGGTTGTCGCAGGGGAGTCTGGCCCGCCATATTTATGTGATCCTCCAGGGGACACCCCGCACCTCCTGCGACACACTGGCCTGGTTTCTGACTGAGGCGGCAGACGCGATTGCGGCGGGCGCGTCAGAGGGCAGCAATTTTGATGAGCACCGCTGTGGTTACGCGTTCCTGGTTATCCGGCCTGCCTCGTTCTGATGTTTCAACCGCCCAGGCACTCAGGCTCTCCGGTGCTCACTGCGTGGCGCTTCGCCTCAGCCGGGCTCCCCTCCCGGTATCTCTTAAAACCCTGACAAGGTAATGCCATGAAAAAAGACCCTGAAGGTGAAAAGGGCCGGAATGTTGCCATCTCGTCATTACGCCACGATGAAGGTTCAGCCAGACAGCTGGATGAGATCCTCAATGAAAATCCGCTCTACAAACCTTCTGCCGTAATGCGCGGCGGCATTCTTGCCCTGTATGAAATGACCCGGGAACAACGGCTGGTCATCATCATGAAAGCGGCCAGCAACGCCCGGAACCACTGATTTTTCCCCACGCCCGCCATCATCCCGGTGGCCCGGGCATATCCGGAGATACCCCATGACCCATTCAACAGCGGTCGGACCGGTGGCGGTGACCCGTGACCGTAACGGCTTCTGGACTCACCCTCGCTATTTTAAGCCTGCTGGCGATGAAGCCTCCCGGGCTGATTTCAATAACTGGCTGCGCCGGAACAATCTGGTCTGCGCACTTTGCTGGCTGGAGAACGACGCCCCTCCCCATGTCACTGACGCCTGGGAGCATGGCGCCTGCGACATCAGTGAGTGGCAGCCCTCCATGCCTGCCGGCGAGGGCTGGTTTACCGGCTCCATTCACGACACGGAAGACGGACCCGTCTGTGTCTGGCTGCGGGAGGCACCATGAAACGCGGTGTCTGGTTTGCCGCGCTGATTCTGGCGCTGACGGTATGGACGCCGGGGCAGGTATCTGCAGCCAGCAGTAATGCCGGGGAGGGGCGGTGGGTAAACCCCATCTCGGATGTCTGCTGGAAGTGCCTGTTCCCGATGTCGGTCGGGAGTATCAAACTGGCGTCCGGACCGCAGCCGGATACCAGCAACCCCTCCATTCCCATTCAGATGTGTTCATACGGTGTGCTGTACCGGATAGGGCTGGCAATTGGCTACTGGGAGCCCACAGCCATGACGGATGTGACCCGCGAGCCCGGGGTGATGGTCAACATGGGGGGATTTAAGATAGACCTCGGGCGGACGGGAACCGGCACCGCCGGTCAGAGCGATCGACCCGCTGCCGGCGCGTTCTACCATGTTCACTGGTATAAATACCCGCTGATTTCGTGGCTGAGCATCATGACCAGCACCGGTTGTTTTCAGGGGGGCGACATGGATATTGCCTACATGTCTGAAGTCGACCCGCTCTGGAATGACAGTACGCTGTCCATGATGATTAACCCGGAGGCCGCACTGTTTGGCAACCTGATTGCGCAGGCGGCCTGTGCGGCCGATGCGGTGGCCAGTACCGCTGGCGTACCGTTATCTCCCCTGTTCTGGTGTGCCGGCAGCCAGGGAAGCATGTATCCCTTTACGGGGTATACCAGCGGGGAGTTTTCGCCGCTGGAATCCTCACTGCTGGTCAGTGAGAGAATGGCCTTCAAGCTACACCGGGAAGGTCTGGTGATGAATACGGTGGGGGCTGATTATGCCGTGTGTTATCAGTATCCCTCACCCATCGCGCCGAAAGAACGCTGGCGTTACCAGATGGTGAACATGTATCCCGAAACCAACAGTTGCCACGCGTTTGGTGCCAGTACCCAGACCTGGGGGACACCGCACAACGCGCCCCATTCAAAGAAAAATTTCGGTTATCTGCTCTGGCGCAAACGCAACTGCGTCTATACATGAGGTTCCTCCCATGAACAAGACTCTGTACCGGGTACTGCTTGCCAGTGCCCTGATGGCCTGTACGTCGCTGGTCTCAGCCAGCGAGCAGGCAGGTGTGTCCCCACGGGATATGACGTGGATGAAAAAACAACAGCAGGCGATGGACGCGTTTAAACAGAATCTTCAGGGCCAGACCCTGTCTCTGCCGCCGGAACAACAGGCGCTGATAAACCGGATGCAGGGGGATGTGGCCCGACAGCAGGGAGAACGCCCGGGGGGCGAAAAAAAAATGTTCCCTGCCATCTACTTTGTCAGCCTGGGGCTTCCCCGGGAAGGTCTGTTACCGATGCTACGGGACGCAAACCGTTACGGTATTCCCGCTACGCTCCGTGGACTGGTAAATAACGACCTGCGACAGACCGCCAGCGCGATGTTTGAACTGTCCAAAGAGGATAAAAACATTGGTGTTCAGATTGACCCGACGCTGTATTCCGAATTCCACATTACGACCATACCGGCTCTGGTGGTGACCTGCCCGGGCCATTTTGATGTGATTCGCGGCAGCCTTCCGCTGAAACAGGCTCTGGAAAGAGTGGCTGAAAACGGGGACTGTGCAGCAACAGCCAGACAACTGTTGAAGGAGGGAGAATGAAAGCTCGTCTTGTCGGGGCGCTAATCCTGTTGCCCTCACTGGTGCTGGCAGATGCAACCAGTGATGCCTTTAATACCGGAGCGGAATTTGGGAAAGGGAATAAGGGACAGGGGACCAGTAGCCTGAAAAATCCGGACGCGGTCACGGGCGATATTCCTGGTTATACCTCAAACCCGCCGGAAAGTGGTTACTACGGCGGCGTGAAAGGCGGTGACGGCGGGCTGGCAGAAAAAGGGCAGAACGCCCTGCAGGACAGCCAGGCTGGTCAGGCGATTATCGACTCCGGGATCAAAAACCCGCTACCGGTGATTGACCCTGAAGCCCCTTTTATTACGGCAGGTAAAAGTGCGGAGTCGAATGCGGGCAATATGATCAACGGGACAGGAAACCCGCAGCAGTGCCAGGAATCGACGGTTTCAAAAACGACGTTTGAAAATTTCACCTGCGAACGTGACGTTAACTCTTCTTCAACCTGCTCCAGAACCGCATCAATCCAGCTCAGCAAATCAGGCAAAACAAAAGCAGCAGACTGGGTTCTGGATGCAAAGCAGTCAATAAAACGAAGCCTCACCGCTGGTTACTGGTATCAGTTCGATTTCGTTGCGCCGGACGACATGATTGTAACGAAGGGGAAAATTGAGGTTCGATATCCTTTAGGAACAGAGGGAGTAACAACTAACGATGACGTGCGCGTTAATGGCCTGGTTGTCCGCCCTGCTAAGAATATACCTATGCCAGTAACGTTTCCCAGAATGGATATTAAAAAAGGCCAGATTGTTTCATTTTCGACCCGACAATATTTTGGAAATTCTGTCAACCAGATGCCGGATGCTTGCAATATGTTCGGTTCGACGTGCGCCGCACTGAACTCCGGATTACTTGAGATAAGAGTAACGCTGGAGGCTGAGAAAGCACAGCCAGAATTGGTCTGGAATGAGGCGTGTGATTTTAATAAAACTACCGCGATTTCAATGAGTGGTTCTGTCTGTACTGAACCGGGAGGGGATAAAACGGTTTCCATTGACGGGCAGAACTACACCATGCACAGCGACTGCTGGAAATATACTGATAACTACATTGTATCGACTGATTCGGCTGGCAATTGTGGCAGTCTGATGAATGACAAAAATTGTACGAGAACAGGGCACACCTGTACGGAGATTGAATCCGGTTATTGTATTCATCAGAAAGAAACATGGCAGTGTCAGCGAACGTTCACGTCTGGTGGCGTGATTTGCGGGGGTGAGTACTTCTGCAAAACGGGGGACTGCAGTGATACCGGCGGGGCCGGGGATAGCGGGTTTGATACGGCGGTGTCAAAACTGGCCGGGCTGGCATCAGCGGCGGATGACGTGAAAAACACCCAGGATGGTATGGATGTTCGCGCTTTCACCGGTCAGGTCACGAGCTGCCGGAAAGCGGTCGCAGGCTTCTCAAACTGCTGCAAGGATTCAGGCTGGGGGCAAGACTCGGGACTGGCGGCCTGCAACAGTGATGAGATGGCACTGGCGAAGGCGAAAGCGAAAAAAATCACCGTCAGTGTGGGAGAGCGATGTGATCGGGCGGTGATGGGCGTCTGCCTCCAGAAAAGTAAGGTGTACTGCGTTTTCCAGGGCAAGCTGGCGCGCATTATCCAGGAGCAGGGGCGCCGGGATCAGCTGCATGTCGGCTTTGGCAGTGGTAAAAACCCGGACTGCCGGGGGATTTCGGTCAGCGAACTACAGGCTATCAACTTCGACCTGATCAATTTTGCTGACTTTTACGAAGACCTGATGAACAACCAGAAAATCCCGGATACCGGGACGCAGGTGAAGCTCATCAAGGACCGCATTGCCGCGCAGGTCAATCAGCAGAAGAGTCAGGGAGGCCAGAAATGAAGCCGTGTTTTTATGCGCTGGCGTTACTGGTCATCAGTCTGTCCGCCACGGCTGAGGACATTGTGATCCCGGCTGACCCGTTTACCGGCTGGTTCTGGTACAACGAGCCGAAAACGCCGCCTGAGAAACCACAAAAGACATCACCACCGCCCCCGCAGGCGGTTCTCGACCTCAGTAAACTGTCGGCGCAGGAGCAGGCTAAGGTCCTCCGGGGGTACACGATGGAGGCGCTGAACCGCGCCATCCTGTACCCCACGCGGGAGAATACGGCGACGTTCCTGCGCTGGCAGAAATTCTGGACGGACAGGGGGTCGATGTTCAGTCAGTCATTTGCGGCGGCGCAACTCAGCCACCCGGACCTGGATTACAACCTGGAATATCCACACTACAACAGTATGGCCCCGTTCGTGCAGACCCGTGACCAGCAGGCCCGGCAGAATGCGGTGGAACAGATAGCGCAGCGTTACGGCCTTTTCTACTTCTATCGTGGCAGTGACCCGATTGATATCCAGATGGCCGGCGTGGTGGCTGACTTTGCCAAAACCAACGGCATATCGCTGATCCCCGTTTCGGTGGACGGCCAGGTCGCCGCGTCGTTGCCACAAAGCCGGTCTGATTCGGGACAGTCCCGCACCATGAATATCACGCATTTCCCGGCACTGTTTCTGGTTGACCCGAAGGGTAAGACCTTCCGCGCCCTGTCTTACGGCTTCATGACACAGGATGAACTTTCCAAGCGATTCCTGAATGTGTCCACCGGTTTTAAACCCCAGTCTTAAGGATACTCCTGTGAATAAATTTGCCTTTGCGCGTGCCTCCCGGGCACTGCGCCGTGCCGTTTTCTTTTCCCTGGTGACGGCCCCTTCCCTGATGCTGTTTGTCCTGTTCATCATGCTGTCCTTCAACGAGTCGATTGCCGGTCGTTTTCTTTCAGAGGCGAGAACGCTGGTTGCGGATACTCCGGAAGGAAAAGTGAATATGTCCGTGTGTCAGGTCGTGCCGTTACCCCCCGAAGAAACCGGGGCGGAAACCGTGAGGCAGATAAAACCCGCCCCTCCGGTCATCTGCACCCGGGAGACTGTCCATGTGGATGCAATGGGCTGGCAGAAAGAGACGGACAGCGCCATTCGTTCCCTGTATCTGACGTCCGCCCTGCTGGGGCTGGTCATCTGGCTGCTATTCAACGGGTTCCCTGGTGTTTCCATTCCCCATAACGTTTTCAGGAAAATGAAATCATGAAATCATGTGTTGTAAGGCTGGTTCCTCTTTTCTGGTGGGGCATGGTGGCGAAGTGCCTCAGTGAGTTAATTTCGGTGTCCGTGACGTTCACCCAGGGCCTGCTGCTGTGGGCCGGGTATCTGATGTGGGCAGTGGCGGCTGTTTTGCTGGCCATCACCGCCGTGCACGAATGCCGGCTGAAATGGCTCGCCAGACGAGCCCGGGAGGTGACGCATGGCCGGTAAATTCGCTGTTAGTCTGCTTCTTATGTTTCCTCTGCTGGCCGGCGCAGGTGTCCGTGATGAGCTGGCCGCGCTGGATGCCGCAAAAACGAACGTTCCGGCCGGGGTATCTGCCAGACCGCAATCCGCCGTATCACCACAAAGCCTGATGGCGTTACCCGATGGTCGTCAGGCAAATATGAAGGACTATGCGGTGGTGTTGTTTATGCAGGCTCACTGCCAGTACAGCGCAAAATTTGACCCACTGGTTAAAGGCTGGGCCGATCAGCATCAGATAAAAATCTATCCGTATACGCTCGATGGAGGCGGTGATACATCGTTTCCCACACCGCTGATCCCACGAAAAACCGATCCGGCGTCTCCCATAGCGGATGAAATTATCACGTTCTTTGGCAACGGGCTGCCGATTGCCACACCAACGGCGTTCATGGTGAACGTCAATACGCTCAAAGCCTACCCGCTGACCCAGGGGATGATGGATATTCCCGCCCTTGAAAGCCGTATGGCCAGTCTCATTCAGGCTGACCTGGACAATGTTGACCCGAAAATGCTGCCACCCATGCCGGCAAGCAGCCAGGCTACCCCTCAGTAAACCAACCGGACTACAAAATGACCTCACATTCGTATGCGTTATCGCGTACCGGGCGCGTCTGGCTTTCATCCAGCTTGACGTTGCCTGTGTCCGCAACATGTTCTGGCTTCCCCGTCGGCAGGCTGGCAGAGACGTTTTTAGCAACGGAGCTGAAGCTACAGACGCCTGAACCAAAGGAGAATGCTAATGATTAAGCCACTGGCGGTCGCTGCCGGTATTTTTTTTACCGGTCTGTCCGTGTCCCCGGCACAGGCCGACGTCAATGGCGACCTGAACGGATTTTTTGGCAGTCTCGGCTACAACGGTAACGTCTCCCAGGCACAGGCCTGGCAGGGACAGGCGGCCGGTTACTTTTCAGGTGGGTCAGTCTACCTGCGTAACCCGGTGAAAAATGTCCAGCTTATCTCGATGCAGCTCCCGTCTCTGAACGCCGGATGTGGCGGGATTGATTCCTATCTTGGGGCTTTCAGTATGATCAGTGGCGAGGAAATCCAGCGCTTTGCCAAACAGATTATGAGTAACGCCCTCGGATATGCCTTCGATCTGGCACTGCAGACAATGGTGCCCGAGCTGAAGCAGGCCAAAGACTTCCTGCAGAAACTGGCCAGCGATGTGAACTCGATGAACATGAGTTCGTGTCAGGCGGCACAGGGCATCATCGGCGGGCTGTGGCCGGTGACGCAGGTATCCCAGCAAAAAATCTGTCAGGACATCGCCGGAGAAAACCACTTATTTGCTGACTGGGCTGCGTCGCGTCAGGGGTGTACCGTCGGGAAACAGGGCGACAATGTAACCAGCAAAGCCAGTGATGCTGAGAAAGACCAGGTACTGAAAAACAAAAATCTCATTTGGGATTCACTCAGTAAAAATGGGTTACTGGGCGGTGACAGGGCTCTGAAAGAGCTGGTCATGAGCACGGTCGGCTCCATCATATTTAACAAGGACGGCGACGTCACTATCCTGACTCCGCTGGTTGATAACCGCGACCTGATCAAAGTGCTGATGCGCGGCGGGACGGCAAAGGTGTATGGATGCGATGAAGCCTCACAGTGCCTGGGGCCGGTGGTGGCTAATCTCAGTATCTCCGAGTCACATGCCCTTGTCACACTGGTCAAGAACCTGATGCTGTCCATGCAGAACAAGCTGGTTGATGACCGGCCGCTGACCGACCAGGAAAAAGGGTTTGTGAACACCACGTCGGTACCGGTGCTGAAATACCTGACCAATGCCCAGAGTATGGGAATGAGTGCCACCTATCTGTTGCAGGTGTCCGATTTTATCGCGCAGGACCTGATGATCCAGTATCTGCAGGAGCTGGTTAAACAGGCCAGCATGTCACTGGCCGGAAAGAACTTCCCGGAGGAAGCCGCCGCGAAGCTGCGTGACAACGTCATTCATGCTCAGGGGCTGCTGGCTGATATGAAACTGCAGTCCGCCGCAGACCAGAATGCGCTGGATGGTATTGACCGCAACATGCAGTACCTGCAACAGCAGGTTTCCACGATCGTTTCGGGCTCATACCAGAGCAATTACCATTGGGGGGTGCGCTGATGCTTGAGATTTACACCATCTATGGCGGGGGGATGTGGAAAACAGCGCTGGATGCGATTGTCACCCTCATTGGCTCCAGTACCTTCAGTACACTTCTGCGCATGGCCAGCACCTTCGGGGTGCTGGCCGCCCTTGTCCTGTTTATCAAACAGCACAACCCGATGGTGTTTGTGCACTGGCTGGCTGTCTTTATGATTATCAGCACGGTGTTGCTGGTACCCAAACGCTCTGTGCAGGTTATCGATATCTCTGACCCGGGCGCGGTCTGGAAAACCGATAATGTGCCGGTCGGGCTTGCCGGGATTGCCTCGCTGTCGACCAGTATCGGCTACAGGATGAGTTCGCTGTACGACTCCCTGATGGCCAGACCTGACTCGGTGACTTACAGCCGGACGGGGATGCTGTTTGGCTCGCAGATTGTGGCCGAAACCAGTGATTTCACCACGCAGAATCCTGAACTGGCACAGATGCTGCCGGATTATGTGGAAAACTGTGTGATAGGAGACATTCTGCTTAACGGCAAATATTCGATCAACGAATTGCTGAATTCCACTGACCCTCTGACGCTCATCACCAGCAACCCGAGTCCGTTACGCGGTATTTTTAAAATGACGTCCTCTTCACGGCAGTTTCTGACCTGCCAGCAGGCGGCAGCGGAAATCAAAACCCTGGCCAATATTGAAGCGAACCTGGGGAGCGCCACCTTCACCTGGCTGACACAGAAGATATTTGGCAACAAGGTCAACGGGGCGACCCTGCTCGCGAATGCCATGGGAGACAGTTATGGTTACTTCTATGCCGGGGGGATGAGTGCGGCGCAAATCATGAAGAACAACATCACCAACACGGCAGTGCGCCAGGGGATAAAAGGATTTGCGGCACGGTCCTCGGATACAGCCAACCTGCTGAATCTTGCAACAGAAAACGCGGCGACCAAACAGCGTCTCAGTTGGGCATCCGGGACGGAACTGGCCACAAGGACGCTGCCGTTTGCGCAGTCACTGTTGATGCTGATCCTGGTGTGTCTGTTCCCGCTGATGATAGCGCTGGCAGCAACCAGCCACAGTCTCTTCGGCCTGACCACACTGAAGATCTATGTGGGTGGGTTCATCTATTTCCAGATGTGGCCCATCATGTTTGCGATCCTCAACTACGCCTCGAACTACTGGCTGCAGTCAAAGACCGGCGGGACACTTCTGGTCCTGGCCAACCGGGATATTGTGGCACTCCAGCATTCGGATGTGGCGAATCTGGCCGGTTATCTGTCGCTCTCAATACCGGTACTGTCGTATTACCTGACCCGGGGGGCCGCAGTCATAGGTTCCCAGGTGGCGGGCGGAATGCTCAGCTCGGCGGCGTTCACGGCAGCCGGCGTGTCATCAACCACGGCAGACGGGAACTGGTCGTTTAACAACATGTCGATGGACAATGTTAACCAGAACAAGATGGATACCAACCTGGTGCAACGTCAGGGCCAGCAGACCTGGCAGGCTGATAATGGTTCCTCGCAGACGATGACTGCCGGTGGTCACACGGTGATAGATGGTTCAGGGGCGATGTCAAACCTGCCGGTGAATATGCGGCTCAGCCAGCTGGCCAGCAGCGGGTTCCAGGAGTCCGCGCGGCAGTCGCAGGTTCAGGCGCAGACCGCGCTGGATGGCTATAACCACAGTGTCACCAGTGGCTGGTCACAGCTTTCGCAGGTGTCAAACCAGACCGGTACCAGCGACAGTCTGACGCAGGGCAGTGAGAACAGCCAGGTGGCTAACGCCACGCGTGGTGCCAGCATGATGATGTCGGCAGCGGAAAGCTACGCGAAAGCAAATAACATTTCCACCCAGGAAGCCTATAACAAGCTGATGGATATAAGTAATCAGGGTTCTGTATCTGCAGGTATTAAAGGTACTGCAGGGGGCGGTGTTAATTTAGGTGTCGTTAAATTAGGTGCTGAAGGAAGTGTTTCAGGCGACATAAGACATTCAACTGGCAGTTCTAGAGGGATTCAGAACTCAGACTCTCATTCACAAGATACGCGCCATGACCAGAACAGCCAGACTGTTAATGATTTCCGCCAGGGGATGGATATGGTTACCAGCAGCCGTGTGACGGACGGTTCAAGTCATGCACAGAATGCAGCGACCAGCAATGTCCAGCAGTTTGCCGCCACACTGAATGATGCGCAAAGCCAGTATCATCAGTACACAACCAGCTCCACCAACAGCAGCGAATTCAGCCGGATGGCAACGCTGGCGCAGAACCAGAGTGCCAGTCTCGATACCAACTACACCCAAGAGTTTGTGGACTGGGCTGCGAATAGGTATGGCGATAAGGCACAGAGTATGCTGACAAGTGCTCCAAGCGCGCGCGAAGCAGCGATGGAATTCGTCAATGAACGTCTTAAACCTGAAATTATGGGGGATTACCATCAGGGGCGGTCTGACCTTGAAAGTGGGGCAGAGCATCCTGCCTTCAGTGGCGCCCATATAGTTCACTCGTCATCGATGAGTGACAGTGACTCTGGAGCCCAGGTGCCTGCAGGCGGACCGTACTCTCCTGCTAACACGCAGACCGCAGGGCAGGGTCATGAAAGCCCGGGTGGTGGCTATGATGTACAGCATGATCGGGTGTATCCGTCAGGGACTCAGAGCGGTCAGGAGTATGAACAGTCAGGTTCGCGAGTCACAACCCGAACTTATACCGGGCAACCTGAACAACATTATGACCGGGAGGGGGGGAATAATCGCGGCATTTCTGGTACTTCAGCACCGTATTCTGGTTCAGGGGCAGATGTAACAGAGGCCCCGTCTCAGGGCCAGGGTCATGTGATTAAAAATGGCTCGCCAGGTGACATCCAGACGCGGGGTGGCACTGTTATCAGAGGGGGAAATGTTACCGGCAATGATATGCAGGACGTCTACAGAGAGAATGAGATGAGGTTACACGGTCAGTCCGGGCAGGGTTTTGGAGCGCAAAATGATTTACAGCGGCAGGTTGCGGGACAACGATCTGAAATTGAACGAAATATGAATAAATCTGCTGGCGAAATTGACAAAAAACAATCTACTGTTCAGGCATCCAGTGATATTCTGAAGGGAGAGAGCTTAATTGGTCAAAGTAGATTTAAACTTGGTCGTACTGAGGCTGAACTCGACCAATCAAGTAAATTAAACCCGTTTAATGATCTCCAACCTGATGAGTTACAGAAAAAAGTAGTTGAATTAAGGAAAAGAACAGGAGTGTAGGGTGAACAAAAAAATAAGTGCTTACTGTTGTTTCATACCAATCTGCATTTATGCGACTTATTCATTAAGCGAGCAACTGCTTTATGATGCGCAGTTCATGGCCAAAAGTATGGTCTTATCAATAATTCCCAGCTCGATATATTTGATATGCTTTTGGAAGTTACTAAGCGGTAATAAAGGTAGTGGCTTAAAAATCACCCTGCTTAGTAACATCCTGCTTACTCTGTTACTTACATCCTTAGTTTGTTTCGTGGGAAGCGATGCAGACAGTGTACTAATAGCTGGGATTGTCGTTCATTCGCTCATAGCTTTCGGCTATGCGGGTGTAGTCCTTCGTCCAACCAGCAGATATAAGAATAATATCATTCTAAGGGATGAAGAGACTGGCAGGTTATATGTCAGCAGAGGTGGAATGGTTCAACCATTTGCTGATAATGACACCCAATACATACTCACGGAAGACATGAAAATAGTTAGCTTTTCAGGTGGTGAAACGAGCTTTCAAAATAATGGTTTTAGCATTCCTCTAAATAGTTCCTCGAATGATGCTTTCGATCATGGGTTAGTTGTAAACCCTGCCTCGGGTATGCCAATGGCTGGAGGTATCTCAGGTTTGGATATACACGGGAACAGTTGGGGAACAAACTTCAATGAACCTTCAAATACGTATGACCCTAATCGTGGTTACTAAGTGAAATGGGAGTGATTGACTCCCTTTCCCACGTTTAGTTACGAATTCCAATTATTTAAAACCTAAAATATTCATCTAATCTGCCGATAACAGTCCTGTTAGCGCTCCGCCGTTAGCAGGACATTTTTTTATGCAAAGGAAAATACATGAAATTAAAACAATATGCCGTTGTAACTTTAATTGCCTCCACCCTGGCACTGTCTGGTTGTGGCGCCATGTCCACCGCGGTGAAAAAGCGTAATCTCGAGGTTAAAACGCAGATGAGCGAAACCATCTGGCTGGAGCCTTCATCTGAAAAAACAGTTTACCTCCAGGTCCGCAATACTTCTGACAAAGATATGTCCGGCCTTCAGTCTCAAATAACCAACGAACTGGCAGCAAAAGGTTATCGTGTCACCAGTTCACCTGATGGTGCTTATTTCTGGATTCAGGCAAACGTACTGAAAGCTGAAAAGATGGACCTGCGTGAAGCCCAGGGATTCCTGAAAACCGGTTATGAAGGGGCGGCAATGGGCGCTGCTCTGGGGGCTGGCATCACTGCCTACAATTCCAGCTCAGCAGGTGCGACCCTGGGTGTCGGGCTGGCCACTGGCCTGATTGGTATGGCCGCAGATGCGATGGTGGAAGATGTTAACTATACAATGGTGACTGATCTGCAAATCTCCGAACGCAGCAAAGCCAAAGTTACGACGGATAATATTGCTGCCCTGAAGCAGGGAACCTCCGGTATTAAGGTGCAGACCAGCACAGAAGAGGGAAACAGGGCAAAATATCAGACCCGCGTGGTATCCAACGCCAACAAGGTTAACCTCAAATTTGAAGAGGCGAAACCCGTTCTGGAAGCGCAGCTGGCCAAATCCATTGCCGGCATTATGTAACCTCTTTCAACTTCCCGTTGTCAGGAAATCTACCGCGCTGACGATGATGTCTCTCATCTCAGGGCGGTAACTGTGAATATCCTCCTCATCCAGCTCATGAAGATAAACCGTCTGAATCAGCTGTGTCATCAGAATGTATCGCTCACCATCGATGTTAACAACGGGATTGATTTTGCTCATCCCGGGTAATGACCGACGCCACCGGACAAAAGGAATAATGACCCGGGTGTTGAGATCGATAAGTTGATCGGACTGAGCGATGACGAAATACGGGTATTCCGGATTATCCGGCCTTCTGAATACTGTTCCCTGATTCATTTAAACACTCTCAGTCCTGCACTGCTGCGGGGAATACTATGTTCAGCGGTGAACTGATTCATGGCATCAATAGCCGCTTTATTCTCCTGTCGCCATCTGGCCTGACGTTCAGCACGGACCACGTGTTCAAGCGCAGAGTTAAGAGCAGCTGAAAGATTGATGTTAAGCATCTTCGCTTCGTCCACCAGGGCGGCATCCAGCGAAATGTTGGTGCTTCTTTTGCGCGACCGCATAGTCGTATTCATTGTCAAATCCTCTGCGCATCATCTGTGCGCATAAATATAGCGCATTTCTGCTCCTGAGCGTAAGTGCCCGTGGTTATCCCAGTGATATTTCGCTTCCTCACATGACTGCACAGGCGCAGTCCTGTCTGCGGCGAGCGCTGAATTATTAACAGCCAAAGGTCAATCATCATGAACTCATACAACTCCCGGACTGCCTTGTCCGTTCTGTCTTACGTCTTAATCACAATTGTCTCGACAATCCTGCTCCTGGAAATGTACGCCCCTGACATTATTAAGTATCAGTTGTCACACTCAATGTTCTTCTCATACCTGAATGCGTTGAAATACAGTGGGTTTCCTCAATGGGATGTTCTCCTCCCACTGACTACTTTCCTGCTCTGCCTTACTGGTGGTTTATTCTGCACCTGGTTCTGCGGATTTCTTCTGAAAGCCGGGGATGCAGTCTTATACGCGCTGCGTTGTCTTACTTCCGGTGCCCTTAAATCTCTGAGAACCCGGTTATCTGCCTGACAGATGAGGAATAACACAATGAAACCCTGTGTGAATGAAGGCTGTTCAGAGGAACTCTGGTCGCTCATTCAGCTGGAAAGCGAGCTGGTCAGAGCAAAGGCGTTTCTGAGCGTCTTTGATTCACTCCCCGAATATCATCGCATGGCGACCGTAGCCTACTGGGCAGGCTATGTGTTCACTTTCCGGGGCATGGAAGCCTGTGAACGCCATACCGTGGGTTATGTTGATGTGGCCGCATCGGTCCGTTTTCTGGCAATGCTGGTCAATGAAAAAGACTGGCGGGCCGGATGTCTGCAGGCGGAGTATGAACTGAGCCTGATCGAATAACCCGGATATTTTTTCTCCGGTTCTCTGTCGCTGCGACGGCGATAGCCTGTTTCCCCCCTTTTTATCACAGACCACGTCATCACCTCACTGGTGATGCGATGACTGTCGGACAAAAATCTATGAGCTTCGCTGGTAAAAATCTCACTCAGGGTGGGCAGATGACTGCCTACCGGTGGCGCATGTTCTTTCAGGTTAACAACTGGATAGGATTCTGGATCTTCATTCTGTTTGCGGTACTGGCCTCGGCCATCTTCTTCTGGCGTATACCCCAGGATACCTTTGATAACGGCTCATTGTGGTGGTTTGCCAGTATTAACAGCAGTTTTATCGACCTCATGCCGGCAACGGGCACACCGAAAATCTATGACGTCCATTACTGGTATGCCCCCACACAGACGCACATGGTTCTGAAAATGACGCTGCCACAGATTTACGGCGATGCGTATATGAAGGCAATGGGCGATCAGGTGTTCAGTGAACTGCAGTGGGCAGTGCTGGCCAGTGGTACGTTCAGCCTGAGCGTGTTCGTGGCCATCGCCTGGTACATTGCCGGCATCGGGCGCAGGGAGAGCGAAGACCAGTACATTTCGGGTATGCAGCTGACAGAAAAACCTGCCGAGGTGAACAGGCTGCTGCGTAAGAACGGCGAACTGTCCGACTTGCGCGTGGGCGAACTGCATATGGTCAGAATGGCCGAGGTGATGAACTTCCTGATCCACGGCACCATCGGTGTGGGTAAATCGACACTGATCCGCTGGCTGCTGGACTTCATCCGGAAACGCGGTGACCGCGCCATTATCTATGACTCAGGCTGTACGTTTACCGAGACACACTATAACCCCGACACTGATTTCATTCTCAATGCCCACGATGAACGTTGTGCTAACTGGCATATGTGGGGGGAATGTGTGGATGCGGTGGATTATGACAACCTGTCAGCGAGTCTGATCCCCGTGGAAGGGGAGTCTGACCCCTTCTGGGTGTCCAGTTCGCGCACTATTTTTGCTGACCTCGCCATACGAATGTCTGCCGACCCGGACCGCAGCATTGAGAAGTTCCTCAAAACGTTGCTGTCACTCAGCATGAAAAGTCTGCGTGATTATCTGGCCAACACCCCGTCGGCTAACCTGGTCGAAGAGAAAATTGAGAAAACGGCCATCTCGATCCGCTCCGTGGTGACCAACTACGCCAAAGCACTGCGCTACCTGCAGGGACTGGATGACGGGACGAAGCCTCCGTTTACCATCCGGGAATGGATGACCCAGGAGCGCTATGACAACAGCTGGCTGTTTATTTCGACGCAGGCCCGGCACCGTAAAAGCGTCCGTCCCCTGATATCCCTCTGGTTATCGCTGTCCACCCTGTATCTGCAGAGTATGGGGGAGAACAGTGACCGGCGGGTGTGGTTTATCTGTGACGAAATTCCCAGTCTGCAGCGTATCCCCGAGCTGGCTGAAACGATTGCCGAAGCCCGTAAATTCGGCGGCTGTTTTGTGCTGGGCATGCAGAACACGGCGCAGATGATCCACGTTTATGGTCGGGAACTGGCCAGAAGTATCTTTGACCTGATGAACACCCGCATGTATGGCCGTTCCCCGAGTGCGGAGATGGCCAAAGTGGTTGAGGATGAACTGGGGCATCAGCGTAAACGAAAAATCCGCGAACAAAACAGTTACGGTCTGGACCAGGTTCGTGACGGGGTGTCGCTGGGCAAGGACGAGGTTAACGATCCGATTGTCGATTATGACCAGGTCATGCGTCTGCCGAACCTGAGCTTTTATGTTCGTCTGCCCGGTGAATACCCGGTTGTCCGCCTGAAGCTGAAATACCGGAAGGTGAAGAAGCATCACCCCGGCCTGATGGCGCGGAATATCCGCGATGTGCTGAGCCCGGAACTCGAGAAGGTGATTCAGGAAAATGAGCGTGCAGCCTCTGCTGCAGGGCTGACCTTCCCGACCGGGGACGAGGTGCTGGAAGGCGCAGGCTCTGGCGCAGCAGTTGCCACTGCCACTGCCACAGCGGGGACGGCTCAGCAGCCCGTGGTCGTGGAGGTGAAAAAGACCATACTGCCTGAACCTGTCCAGGCTCCGGAGTCAGATTGCCAGACGTCACCGGTCATCACCCCGCCAGTTGTTAGCAAAAGTGCAGTGAAGCCCTCTTACTCAGCAGAAAAGAATCATGCAGATATTCCCGTACCAGCCCCGGGCACTTTACCTGCATCCACCACTGTGGCAACGGTTTCACCGGAACCCTCTGTTCCGGCACCTGACGGACAGCATGTTGCATTACCGGCAGCACTGCGTGCACTCCGCCATCGCCATCCTGAGCCCGAACCGCCAACCACATCCGGCCTGAGTATGTTGCACAGGGCCCGCCAGCGCCCTGCTGTTACAGGTGCAGGTCCGCAGGAAGACGGGGGGGCAGGCGGTGAGTCCATGAACCTGGATATGCAGGTGACCGTCCGGCCAGACGGGGAACTGACCGTGACGACGGCCGGAAAACCGGTGTCACCGGACAGGCCGGATGAGGAACACCGGACGAACCGCCTGCTGGCCCGGGACGAAGAAAACATTCTCCGTCATCGCGATGCAGACGACCCGGGGTACGACGAGAACGATCACCATTACTACGACAGAGAGCCTGAACTATGATGTCAGTGGCCCCCATTGCGTCGGCAGCGGATGCTGCCGGCTATTACAGCAATTCCGATAACTATTATTTTCTCGGCAACCTGCAGAGCCTCTGGATGGGCGAAGGCGCGGATGCGCTGGGTCTGGACGGACAGGTCCGGGGCGCTGACCTGACGGCAGTGCTGGAAGGCCGTCTGCCGGACGGGTCACGTCTCGGTAAAGAGATTAATGGCAACCATGTTCATCGTCCCGGTCATGACCTGACCTTCTCTGCCCCCAAAAGTGTCTCCATCCTGGCACTTATCGGAGGGGATAAGGCAATGCTGGAAGCCCATAACCATGCTGTCCGTATTGCGGCAGGGTATGTGGAGAAACTGATTTCGGCCCGGGATACGAAAGACGGCGTCACCTCCATCGTGCACACCGGTAAAATGGTGGCCGCGGCCTTCACCCACGACACCTCGCGAAACCTTGATCCCCAGCTGCACACCCACCTTCTGGTGGCCAATATGACAGAGCAGGACGGGAAGTGGAAAGCGCTGGCCACCGACTACATCCACAATGCCGGTTTTATCGAAACCGTCATGAAAATGCAGGTCACGCTCGGCAAAATCTACCGCAGCGCACTGCGTGAGCGCGTGGAGGCGCTGGGCCATGAGGTGGAGGAAGTGGGCAAGCATGGCATGTGGGAGATAAAGGGCGTGCCGGAAGCGGTCCGGGAAGAGTTTTCATCGCGCGGCCGGGAGATTCAGGGGGCTATCGGCGCAGAAGCCACATTGCGCAGCCGCGATGTAGCGGCAAAAGACACCCGCCGGGCGAAGGTTGATCCGTCCCGCCTGCGCCTGATGGAACGGTGGCTCGGTCAGATGAAGGATAAAGGCTACGATTTAAAGGCCTATCAGGAAAGCGTGGTACCGCGCGAGGATACGATGCGGGACGGACGTCGGGAGCCGGAGCCGTCAGCGCCGGAGGTACCGGGAAGTGGGGCACCTGAACATTCTGCCAAAGGGGAAGAGAAAACCGGTGTTCCTGCTGAACGCAGCGAGGCGTCTGCAGGCTCCTGGTCCCGGCAGCCTGATGCGCAGCAGACTCACAGTAGCCCGGTACAGGCGGCACCGGACGTCCCGTCCGTTCAGCGGTCAAAAGCCATGCCGTCCAGACAGGTGCCGGAACTGGCGCCGGAAGTGAAGGACGCCGTGAAAATGGCCATCTCGCAGCTGAGCGACAGCCGGACCCGCTTCACCTTCGGGGAGTTGATGCTGACGACCGCCGAACTGAGTGAACAGTTGCCGGACATGAATGTCATTCGCCAGGCCATCGACGCGTCCCTGAAGGACGGTATGCTTGTGCCGCTGGACAGCGAGAAAGGCGTGTTCACTTCCCGCATCCACCTGCTGGACGAACTCTCCATTCAGGCGCTGAGCCAGGACCACCTGAAATCCACGCAGGTGGTCAGCTTTACCCGACCACAGCAGTATGCGCCGCCGGCGCTGGCGGTCGTGGAGACGGACCCGCTGGTCCTGATGAATGCCCCGTCCGGCGTGGCCGGTATCCGGGATCTGACCACACAGCTGACCGGTATCTCCACGGCCAGCGGTCGCGACGTCCGGGTGCTGGCCAGTTCTGCCGAACGCGCCATTTCGCTGGCCAAATCCGATGACCTCCGGGAGCGGATCATCAGCCGGCAGCATGTGCTGAGCGGTGAATTCCAGCTGAAACCGCAGAGCACGCTGATTATTGAAGGGGCTGAACGTCTGGGGCTGAAGGAAACGCTGGTTCTGCTGGGCGAAGCCCGGGCGCAGGATGCGCAGCTGGTCTTTCTCGACAGCGCCGGTCGTCAGGCGAATGGCAACGCCATGTCGGTGCTGGAGTCTGCCGGCGTGACGCGCTCCCGCCGCACCGAACCGGCACCGGGGCTGGAGGCTGACGTGGTGAGTATTGCCAACAAACGTGACCGCTATGAGGCGCTGGCCACCCGATTCGCGGACCTGAGCGGCGGGGATGAAAACGTCACCGCCGTGGTGGTTGGTAAACGTGAACAGGCCCACCTCACCGGCCTGATACGGGATGCGCTGCAGAATGCCGGGCAGCTGGAGCGCAACGGCATCAGCATTGAGGCCCGTTCCCCGGTGTGGCTCGACAGTAAGACCCGGCGTATGCCGGGCTCGTACCGTCCGGGCATGGTGCTCGAGAACCGCAGCGACGCGAAAGAACGCCATTCATTTGTTATCGACCGTATCCATGAGGACACGCGCATACTGTCCCTGATTGACGGTGACGGCGTCCTGACCCGGATGAAAATCAGCGATGTCACCGCCGACTGGCGTCTCTTTAACCGTGAGACGCTGAACGTCGCCAGTGGGGAGCGGCTGATAGCCGTTGCCGGCGACCGGGAGCATGGGCTTAAGGCAAAAGACCGCCTCGGGGTCACTGGCATCAGTGAGAAAGGTATCCAGGTCACGCGCGGTACCGACACACTGACTCTCCCGAAAGACCGGCCCCTGTATGTCACGCATGCCTACGTCAGCGCCCCGGGGGGGCGTGATAACGACCGGGGCGTGGTCCTGGCAGCGCTCAACAGCCGGGATATTTCATCGCAGACCATGAACTCACTGGCACAGAGCGGGCATCGCGCGGAGGTGTTTACCGCCGAAGTGCAGGACCGGGCTGAAGCCCGCCTGCAGCGAATGAAGACTAACGTCTCCCCCGTGCAACTGGTGCGCAGCCTCAGTGGAAAAGAGGATGTGAGTGAGGCGGTCGGAAGCCTGCACGACGGCGTGCGGACCGATGCCAGCCTGGCCGTCTGGCGCGCGGTGAATGACCAGCGCAGCGTGGCGTTCAGCGAACTGGCGCTCACGGAGGCTGCAGGGAAATACCATCCTGACATTGAGCAGACAGAGCATGAAATTGCCGCAATGGTAAAGGCCGGGGAACTGCTGCGTGTGTCGGTCCGGGGGGAGCCACTGTTGATTGCCCGCTCAACGTGGGAGATGGAAAAAGCCATTCTGCGCACGGTGGAGGAGGGTAAAAACACCCAGCTTCCGCTACTGGATCAGGTTCCCGATGTGGTGCTGAACGGGCTGACAGAGGGGCAGAAACAGTCCACCACCCTGGTGCTCGGTACCACGGACCAGTTTATCGGGATTCAGGGTTATGCCGGGGTGGGGAAAACCACGCAGATGAAGGCGGTGGTCGCGGCACTCGATACGCTGCCGTCAGATGTCCGACCGCAGCTGACGGGACTTGCCCCGACACATCAGGCGGTGAAAGAGATGAGCGACGTTGGCGTCCGGGCGCAGACCATTAAATCCTTTATTGTGGAGTATGAACAGGCCACTGCAGGCGGTGAAAAACCTGACTACCGGGGCCAGGTGTTTCTCATCGATGAGTCCTCGATGGTGGGTAACCAGGACACGGCCGCCCTGTTTCAGGCCATTGCTGCCGGGGAGGGCCGCGCAGTCTCGATGGGGGATATTGACCAGTTTGAGTCTGTCGATTCCGGGGCACCGTTTAAGCTGATGCAGGAGCGCAGCCCGATGGATGTGGCCATCATGAAGCAAATCGTGCGTCAGAAGGATGTTCATCTGCGGGGGGCGGTGCATGACATTATCGATAACCGTATCGATGCGGCCCTGAATCGTATAGAAGCGCAGCCCGCTGACCGTGTGGCACGTGAGGCTGGCGTGCCGGTCCCGGCCAGTGCATTTCAGGAAACGGCCACGCCGGTGGGCGATATTGTGGCGGACTGGACAGGCCGGACCGTGGATGCGCGGGCGCAGACCCTTATCATCACGCAGCTGAACGCTGACCGCCGGGCGGTGAATGCCGGCATTCATGACACGCTGACCGCGCGGGGAGAGCTGGGGGGGCTGGCGGTCAGGGTGCCGGTGCTGGAGAAAATCACCCACACCCGCCATGAATTCAACCAGACGCAGGCCTGGCAGGCGGGAATGGTGGTGAAACGTGGCGACCGCTATCAGGATGTGCTGGCTGTAGACCGGCACGGCAGCACGGTCACCGTCCGTGATGAAGAGGGCAATATCGGGCTGTATTCACCGAAGGAGCTTATCACCGGCGATGTACAGTTGTTTCAGCGCGAGGAGAGGGAAGTCCGGGCCGGTGACCTGCTGAAATTTACGCTCACGGACCGCGAGCAGGGACAGACCGGTAACCAGCGTTATACCGTGGAGTCTGTCAGCGAATCAGGGGATATCCGCCTGACGTCAGAAAAAGGCCGCATTATCATTAACCCGAAGGCGGTCCGTGCTCAGCAGCATATCGACTATGGCTGGGCGGTGACGGGTTACGGCGCACAGGGGGCGAGCACGGATTACGTTATTTCACTGGAGGGTACGGACGCCGGGCGTAAGATGCTGGCCACTCGTCGGGCCTTCTATATTTCCGCATCGCGTGTGAAGGAGCATGTGCAGATTTATACCGACGGGAAAGCGGACTGGGTCCGGGCGGTGAAAACCCCGGAACGTGATATCAAAACGGCCCATGATGCGCTGGCCCCGGAGACGCAGCGTAAACAGGCGAAAGCCATCTGGTCAATGGGGCAGCCCGTCAGTAAGACCGCCATCGGGCGGGCCTGGCTGCGGCATCAGGGAATGCAGGAGACGTCGCTGACGGCGAAAATTATCCCGGCGACGCGACGCTTCCCGGAGCCCGCACTGGCCCTGCCTGTTTACGACAACAACGGTAAAGGTGCCGGTCTGGCATTGGTCTCACTGGTTGCCAGCCCGGAGGGGAGACTGACGCAGGGTGACACCCGGATGGTGATGAGTGAGCGGGGGCGCGGGGCGCTGCTGCAGCGAAGCCGGTCGGGTCACACCCGTGTGGTCGGTGAACTGGCCGCCGCGCTCGACGCTGTCCGTACTCATCCGCAGGACGGTGTGGTGTGGCAGACCGGGGATGAATCCGTGGCGGCTCAGTTGCTCAAAATCAGTGGTGGCGAGCGTCGGGAGGTCGAAGAAAGCAGAGTGCAAATCATCAGCCAGAGAGACAGCGAAATTGCCCTGCCCGGGACGGACAATTTACGGAATGAAGAGAGCCCCCCGGTGGACATCAGTACGGTAAAAGAACAGGAAGCAGAGCGTCGTCACGCAGAAGAAAATCTGGCCATCAGCGCAGCAAAAGCAGGCAGCGAAACAGCGGAACAGATACCTGGCAGGATTGTTTTCCCCGCCGAAGAGGAATTGAATGTCAGAGCCTCTTTTAACGATATGCAGGGGCAACAGGGTGAGCCTGAACCGGACCAGAATACACTCAGAAGGATTGCGGGCGGAGAGGGAAACTCTGACAGTGATTTCGCAAGAATACGACGTACCGATAAGGAGCACGATGCGGGACGCGTTGCTGAGGTTTCCGGTGTCTCCCGTCAGGTGACTGAACTTGCCCGTAATGAGCGGGATATAGCACGGCAGACAGACACGCAGGAACGTGGCCGGATGCCGGAACACGAAGAACAGACCCTCAGCCGTACCATCCAGAAAGAACGTTAATCCAGCCTCTACCACAATGAAATCAGGCATATGCAAATGAAAAGCACAAGCAGAACAGTTTTAGCCTCACTAATAGTTACAACATTCATTATTTCTGGTCCGACAGCACGCGCAGCAACCCCTCAGCCGGTGTTCACACCGGCGCAGGAGGCCAGAATTGGCGAAGTGGCCGCAGACTACCTCGTCGCCCATCCGGAGGTACTGGTTAACGTCAGCCAGAAACTGCAGGAAAGGCAGATGCAGGCCATGACGGCGGCTGTCGCTGAGCATCAGGGGGCACTGCTGGATGATAAAGGCACCCCGTCGTATGGTCCCGCTGATGCGCAGGTGACGGTCGTCGAATTCTTCGATTACCAGTGTATCTACTGTGCCCGACTGGCTCCGGTGCTCCAGAAAGTCATGGCGGCCAACCCGGACGTGCGTTTTGTGTTCAAGGCACTCCCGATATTTGAGACGCGCTGGCCGGAATCCGGGCGTGCAGCGAAAACCGGGCTGCAGATATGGTTGCAGAAAGGGGCTGAGGCCTGGCTTCACTATCACAACACACTGTATGCCACCGGCCATAACGAGGGCCGGCTGACGGATGACGATATCCGTGCGGCGGCAACCGCCGTGAATTTCGACGCCGGGCAGGCGGCTGATGTACAGGGCACGCTGGACGGAATTCAGACGCTGGCGCAGCAACTGGGCTTCAGCGGGACGCCTGCCCTGGTGGTACTTCCTTCTGCCGGGGCCCGTGCCGGCAGGGTGACCGTCATCCCCGGACTTACCCGCGCAGATACCCTGCAGAGGGCAATTAATACCGCCGCGGGTAATCCGAAACCGTAATCATCAGGCGCGGCCAGCCGGCCGCATGACACAGGCCAGGGACCGTGTCGCCCGGGGGCACAACGGTCCGGTCAGATAAGGAAAGAGCATGTCAGAAGACAACCGAGACAGTCAGAAAGAAAACGAAGAAGCCTGCGCAATTTTAAAAAGAGCGCTAAGAAACCTGGTGGGGCAGGGCATTATCCGTTCACGTGATGACCTTATCCGCATTCTTTCGGAGGAAAACTTTGAAATCACAGACGTTACAGCGCAAAGCATTACGCTGTGTGCGCCTGACGAACCTGAAAACCGGGTCACGCTGGACGGCTGGCTGTTCTCCGCCGGGTTCTCCCTGAGCGTCCCTGCTGACCACCCGGAGCTGCGGACCGTGCCCGGGAACACCACATCCGCCGGCGAAGGAGAGCACCCGTGAATACAACCATTCTGTGGTTTATCCTCCCGCTGATGGTCATGCTGGCGCTATTTTTCCGCGTGATAAAAGCGAACAGCCCTCAGTCTCCGTTCATCAGAACACTGAGGGAGGCGGGCATCCGGCCGGGAGAAACAGAGCATCTCATCGCCGGCGGCGTATTCCTGGCGCGTCAGGCACACCTGATGACGGACCGGGAAGTGAATTTTATGCAGGGACTGTTCCGCACCGTGGACATGAATCGCTGGTATCTGTGTCCGCAGGTGCGGGTGGCCGATATTGTGCAGATAGCCCCCCGCGTCAGGGCGCGCAGCCGGGCGTGGTGGAAACTGTTCAGCCTGGTGTCCAGGTGGCACTGTGATGTGGTCATCGTGGACCGGCTGTCATTCCGGATTGTGGCCGCGCTGGAGCTGGATGATGCCTCGCACCTGAAAAAAAGCCGTCGCCGGCGCGATATCCTGCTGAATGAGGTCATGCGCCAGGCCGGTATTCCGCTGCTGAGAAACCGTGACAGTCAGGCGCTGCAGACAATGACCGCTGAATTTCTTGCCTTACAGAGTACCGGCGGCTGCCCGCGCAGCTGAGTCAGTGACCGCCCCGGTCACGTACCGGTAATGGGACTGACAGCCTTTTCCCGCCAGAAATTGCTGTCAGGTGGCCCCGGTGCGTTCCTGCCCGGGCCGGCCTTTGCGCCCTGGCGCTTCCTCAGTCAGACCAGAGGTCTGACCCTGCGGCGGGCGCTGCGATGTTTTCTCTTTCCCGTCTGTCCCTTTTCTTTGCTGTCGATCCTGCGGTATCCCACCATGATCCGGGATCATTTCGTATGGCAAATTCAGGTGTGAGAAGGTAGAATGTCAGCGTCTTCAGGTGTCTTGTGGTGGGGCAGTCTGTTGATTCAGTTTAGTTTTGTGACCTGACCCCAGTTTATGTGGGCGGCTTTGTGGTGAGGCTGGCAGGTGGCAGAACGTTTTTCGGAAGAAATGCGGACTTCCGGAAGCAGGAACATGGACGGGAGCGTGTCCGGAAAGACGCTCAGGAGCAGGTGACGGGGAGTTCCCGGAGCCTGAATGCACAAACCCCCCGAAATCTGTACGAAACTTGGCGGAATCATCAGATATCAGGGGGTCCAAAAGCAGGCGCGTGGCCTGTGAAGGATTATAACGCATGCACCATAGAAAACAACACCCGGCCGCCATAAGAACAGGCCGGCGTGAATGAAATACTGATCCCCCGCGCCGACAGGCGTGCCCGTGGCCTTCATTCCACGGCCTGTAAATGCCCGGCCCCGGTCTATATCCGGCCGTCGCACTACAAACCCTTAAGCCGGGAGCACGGTCGTGCCCTGCGTAACCTGATGAGCCGGGATAAAACCACCGGTCAGTGGGTGGTGCGCCGCCGGGTTTCTGCCGATCCCGTCTTTGTGTTCCTGCGTAATACTGCCGGCCGCCGGCGGGCATTCCGTCCGGAGCGCCGGCAGCTGCTGGATGCGCTGTTCATCCTGTTCATCAACAAAGTCGATCTGGCCACCAGTGTGGTGACCATCAATGTCTCCGCCCTGGCGGCCGCGCTCAGCCCGCGGGATGCGGATGACCACATCATTGCGGAGCAGGCTGTGACAACGTCACGCGTTTCGCGCCTGATCCACGAACTGGAGCGCTTTGGGGTGGTCAAATGCCCGCCGGCGGAATGGGACTGCGTGAACGGCTGCCGTTTTCCGAAACACGTCATTATCACTGACGCAGGCTGGCAGCTGACCGGGGTGAACATGGACAGGCTGCGCGCGGAGCAGGAGATGCGTCTTCAGGCCATCGACGATGGCCAGCTGAAGCCCGGCGAAACCCTGTCCCTGAAAGCCGCCCGTCGCCGCTGGTACGAACGCTGCCGGCATCAGACCCTTCTCAGCCGCCGGACCCGGGCCATCGAAGGTAAAATGCGTCAGAAACTGTCTGACCTGCCTTTTGATGAACGCAAGCGCCAGGTGTCAGAGCAGCTCTGGCGCAGTCTGAAGGGCCGGACGCAGCACCTGACGCCCCGCCAGTTTGAGAAAATGGTCTGGTCACAGCTGTACCAGCTGGAACTGGTCGACCTGGCCATTCCGGGCGCTTCCCCGCCGCACTGACCCCTTTTCTGGTTTATCCGCCTGACGGCGGAGGCCTTCTCACGTCCCGACATTATCCCTGCCTGTTTTATGAACACCTGCCCCGTGAATGCCTCCCTTTTTCTGCGACAGCCTGCACGATATCCCGGCGGGGATGTCATACCGTCCCGTTTATCCACAAATACCCGCAAACAGGGAAAAGCAGTTACCTGCAACTGACATCCACATACCTGCAAAATATTCAGGGTTTCACCCTTTACTTATATTCATAAAAGAGACCTCCTGTTCACTGCATAACTTCCGTGGATAACGGGGAAAACCGGTAATGCCTTCGCATGCAGCGGCCCCCGGCCGCGCGCTCAGAAAAAAGACAAAAGTACCTCCCGTCGCCAAGCGCCGGGCCCCGGTGGCGCAAAAAGCCACCCCAGTGCACACCCCTTACCCCTGCCAAACCGACGCCGCCCCGGCCCAAAGGGCCGGAACACCCCCGTTTTGTAAGGGATGTTGTAACTAGAATTCAGTGTCGCTGTGGGTGGTGCTGCTGACAGTTTTCCGTACACGCCCGTAAGCGGCCCTAACGGCCCGCTAACGCGGAGATACGCCCCGACTTCGGCCATGCCTTGTCGTGACCACTCCGACGGCGCAAATCATCAACCGGAGTAGCTTTTAGTGGATTTGGCTTTGCAGGGAATGGGGTGGGCAAGGCAGAAACTATCAATCCGTAACGGCTGCGCCGGTCACGACGCCTCCCACCGACTGCGCTCAGTGTGACTCCTGCTGGCGTCTCCATGCCGCTACGCGGCATAATGAGCATGCGCCGTAATTTTGAACAGATTCGCAGTGGAGAAAACAGGATGGACTATTCAGGGGTCGTCTCAGAAAACGGAAAATAAAGCACGCTAAGCCGGTGGCAGCGGTCGCAATGGCCTGAACTTCCCCGCACCGACCTTGGCACTGCTGCGCCATAGGTAATCGCCGGTCAGGTTGATATGCTCCCACCCCAGCGGTGACAGATATTGCAGCAACGTGTCGTCCAGCGCCTTGCCGTGGGCACGCAAAGCACTGGTGGCACGCTCCAGATAGACCGTGTTCCACAACACGATGGCCGCCGTCACCAGATTGAGGCCGCTGGCCCGGTAGCGCTGCTGCTCAAAACTGCGGTCGCGGATTTCACCCAATCGGTAGAAGAAGACCGCCCTGGCCAGCGCGTTGCGCGCCTCGCCCTTATTGGGGTCCGCTTGGAAAACGGAATCTATGGTCACTCCCGTTTTTGCAACACTGATTTTGACGACAAGTTGGCTTGCTTGAATCTATCCGGCGTCTGAATGGGATTTTATTCCCGCGCCTTGATGAGTTCCGCGCCTGATGAACCTCCAGAAAATATACGGCTTCAATGAGCCTTTCCGTTTTACAGGTTCCTCAACAGGCCGGTGGGCCGTTAGTATCATCAATATCAGTATTCGCAAAACCAGATCAGTAATTCTTTAAACCGGTGTATTTCTGCCGTTATGCTACATAAGTTTGCTGTCGTGCCGTTAGGGCCCAGGCTATTCTGGCCAGCTTGTTTGCCAGAGCACAAGTGACGACAAAGTTGCTTTTCCGGCACAGTAAATCCCTGACCCAATCGGCCAATTTGCCAGACTGGTGTTCCAGTTTTTGTATGAATACCCTGGCACATTGAACCAACAAAGTTCGGATCTTTTTATTACCTCGCTTACTAATTCCCAGCAATGTCGTCCTACCTCCCGTGCTGTACTGCCGAGGTACAAGCCCTGTTGCCGCCGCAAAGTCACGGCTGCTGGCGTACTGCTTCCCGTCGCCAATCTCAGTTGAAATAGTACTCGCTGTCAGTGTTCCGACGCAGGGAATGCTCAGCAAGCGCTGTCCAACCTCATCTTCGTCCAACTTTCGTTTCAACTGGGATTCCAAATCTTTAATCTGCTCAACAAGATAGTGATAATGCTGTTGTAATTTCAGCAATAACTGGCTGAGGTAAAGAGGCAAACTATTATCCTCAAGAATGGTACTCAGTCGGCTAATAACGGCAGCTCCTCGGGGAACGCTAATGCCAAATTCCAGCAGAAAAGCATGCATTTGATTGGTTGTTTTTACCTTATCCTGAACCAGGGATTCACGGACACGATGCAGAGCCCGCATTGCCTGCTGAGATTCCGTTCTGGGCTGCACAAAACGCATAGACGGACGCGATGCAGCTTCACAAATAGCTTCGGCGTCGACAAAGTCGTTTTTATTGCTTTTAACGAACGGGCGGACAAATTGTGGTGATATCAGCTTTGGGGAATGCCCCAACTCTTCCAACTTGCGTGCCATAAAGTGAGAACCGCCACAGGCTTCCATTGCGATGGTTGTAGCGGGGCATGTCGCCAAAAATTCGATCAACTTTGGCCGGGTAAATTTTTTACGGTAAACAGCCTTCCCGCGACGATCCTGGCAATGAATATGGAAAGAGTTTTTACCCAGATCGATACCAATGAGCGCAATGTTTTCCATGATAGTTCTCCGAATGAAAGCCTGTCCTCAGCATAGTACCGGGAAGGAGGGAGTGACCATCTCATTAATTATCCCACGCTAAGACTATATTTTGTACAGCAGTGGAGAAGGATGAGAGACCAGCAGTTCATTAACAGGGACTCCTTTTTGCTTAAGCGGCTCAATGGTTCTTTCTATATAAACCGTATTCCAGAGTGTTATCGCCGCCGTATGTAGTGTCAGCGCCGGTGGCGTGGTAACGCTGATCCTCCCACCCCCAGATCCCTGATTTCATTCAGCCGGTGCATGAAGGATGCTCGCCCAAGGGCCTCACCCTTATTCAGCCCCGCCTGTATGCATCGGCCTAAGCCTTTATCGCAAAATCAGTCCAGCATAAACAGCGTCCGATCTCTGTAGAAAATCGCCCTCAGCGCTACGAGTTTGAACGCATTTACTCTGTTTATAGGTAACATTCGCTCCACGATATAATGATATCGGCAACGTATTCAGCATCCTGAGCATGTGTCAGAAGGTGATCAGCCTTACCCAGGGAAATGAAACTCTTGGGATGCTTAGCTGCTTTGAATATTTTCTCGGCCTGCTCAATTAACACGGTATCATCTTCAGTCGCATGAAAAATCAGCAGAGGTTTGTTCATGGCGAACACCTTATAGGCTCCGTTTGGGAAACGGAATCTATGGTCACTCCCGTTTTTGCAACACTGATTTTGACGACAAGTTGGCTTGCTTGAATCTATCCGGCGTCTGAATGGGATTTTATTCCCGCGCCTTGATGAGTTCCGCGCCTGATGAACCTCCAGAAAATATACGGCTTCAATGAGCCTTTCCGTTTTACAGGTTCCTCAACAGGCCGGTGGGCCGTTAGTATCATCAATATCAGTATTCGCAAAACCAGATCAGTAATTCTTTAAACCGGTGTATTTCTGCCGTTATGCTACATAAGTTTGCTGTCGTGCCGTTAGGGCCCAGGCTATTCTGGCCAGCTTGTTTGCCAGAGCACAAGTGACGACAAAGTTGCTTTTCCGGCACAGTAAATCCCTGACCCAATCGGCCAATTTGCCAGACTGGTGTTCCAGTTTTTGTATGAATACCCTGGCACATTGAACCAACAAAGTTCGGATCTTTTTATTACCTCGCTTACTAATTCCCAGCAATGTCGTCCTACCTCCCGTGCTGTACTGCCGAGGTACAAGCCCTGTTGCCGCCGCAAAGTCACGGCTGCTGGCGTACTGCTTCCCGTCGCCAATCTCAGTTGAAATAGTACTCGCTGTCAGTGTTCCGACGCAGGGAATGCTCAGCAAGCGCTGTCCAACCTCATCTTCGTCCAACTTTCGTTTCAACTGGGATTCCAAATCTTTAATCTGCTCAACAAGATAGTGATAATGCTGTTGTAATTTCAGCAATAACTGGCTGAGGTAAAGAGGCAAACTATTATCCTCAAGAATGGTACTCAGTCGGCTAATAACGGCAGCTCCTCGGGGAACGCTAATGCCAAATTCCAGCAGAAAAGCATGCATTTGATTGGTTGTTTTTACCTTATCCTGAACCAGGGATTCACGGACACGATGCAGAGCCCGCATTGCCTGCTGAGATTCCGTTCTGGGCTGCACAAAACGCATAGACGGACGCGATGCAGCTTCACAAATAGCTTCGGCGTCGACAAAGTCGTTTTTATTGCTTTTAACGAACGGGCGGACAAATTGTGGTGATATCAGCTTTGGGGAATGCCCCAACTCTTCCAACTTGCGTGCCATAAAGTGAGAACCGCCACAGGCTTCCATTGCGATGGTTGTAGCGGGGCATGTCGCCAAAAATTCGATCAACTTTGGCCGGGTAAATTTTTTACGGTAAACAGCCTTCCCGCGACGATCCTGGCAATGAATATGGAAAGAGTTTTTACCCAGATCGATACCAATGAGCGCAATGTTTTCCATGATAGTTCTCCGAATGAAAGCCTGTCCTCAGCATAGTACCGGGAAGGAGGGAGTGACCATCTCATTAAATATTGTACTATAAGGACTTCCCCGGCATGTCAAAGCCGGTATTTATGGTTTCTGTCTGCTCTTCAGTAAAAATAAAGGGGAGAGACTGCGGTACTATAAACGGCCATGATGAATCGTCATCGATTCGGGCCCTGATGAAAGACGCGCGTGAGGTTCTTGTTCGTTAAGCGGATACGTATATCCTGTACAATAGCCAGATAGGCCTCACGGGGTCTAACCCTTTATCATCAACGAATTGCAGGTCAGATGGTTATACAGCTTCGAGCTTTAGTTGACTGAGTACAGCCGGAAATCATCACCGTAATGTAGTGATGCCCAACACAGCCGCGCATTTTTGGCGGCGATGGCCACAACAGCCCGCCAGTACCCTCTGCGCTCAACCAACATACAAACCCAACGGCTGAATGAGTCAGTCCTTTTCCCGGCGCCAATAAGCACTGAACGAGCCCCCTGAACCAGAAGCGTTCGCAGATACGAATCACCGGCTTTTGTGATCCTGCCGAGTTTCGACTTTCCCCCGCTGCTGTATTGTGATGGCGTCAGCCCCAGCCAGGCTGCCAGTTGACGTCCATTTTTAAAATCATGTGCATTACCGATACTGGCGACCAGTGCACAGGCCGTTGTGGGACCAACGCCCTTTAGCTCCATCAGCCGCTGACTGCGATGATCTGTTTTGGCTATGTGGGACAAAATTCGGTCATATTCAGTGATGTTAGCTTCAATGCGATCAACGTGTTCCATCAAATCATCAACACATTGCTGAACCTGAAGCGGTAAAGAGCTCTTCTGCACAGAAACCATGTGGCGCAGGGCATCAGCACTTTGTGGCGCGATGACACCGAATTCAGATATCAATCCTCGCAGACGATTATACGTTGCTGTTTTCTCTTCGATAAAACCCTGACGGGTACGATGTAAACACTGCATGGCCTGCTGGCTTTCGTCTTTCACTGGTACGAACCGCATATGCGGACGACGAACAGCTTCACAGATAGCCTGAGCATCAGCTGCATCATTTTTTCCTGATTTTCCGGCCATACGATAAGGCGATACAAACTTAGCAGCCATCAGACGTGGCTCATGACCATACTGCCGAAACAATCTTGCCCAGTAGTGAGCCCCGGAGCATGCTTCCATCCCGATAACACAGGGAGGCAAACTTGCAATTAACTCAGGAAGTGCAGCACGCGATACTTTAGGCTTAACCAGAACAGTTCTACCATTTTGATCAACACCGTGAACAGCAAACACATTTTTAGCAAGATCGATACCGACAGTCGTGATAGTCATAACGAATTCCTCCGGGACGATGTGTACCCCATGATTGCACAAGAGTTAATCAGGCGCATAATCAGGGGAAGTCCCTTCCATTCGTTAAGGTTAATTTTTGTTCAGCCCATCATCAATGGTGCGCTTGTGCCTCAGCTCCATAAAGCAGCCGTCTGCCAGATACAGAACCCGGTCTGCAGAGGCTATGGTTTCCGGGCGATGGGCTATCAGCAGGACAGGAAGCCCCAGCTGACGTAGTGTCTGGCTTATCTGAATTTCACTTTCAACATCAAGATGGCTGGTCGCTTCATCCAGTAATAAAAATCCCGGTTTCTTGTACAAAGCCCTGGCCAGCAGAATGCGTTGTTTTTGCCCTCCGGAAAGCCCTCCACCGGTTTCACCAATCAGCGTCTGATACCCCATCGGCATAGACATGATATCGCTGTCGATAAGTGCCAGTCTGGCGCACTGGATCATTCGTTCATGATTGCGGTCTCCACTGAAAAAAATGATGTTATCTGCAATGGAGCCCCTGAAAAGATGGTCATCCTGCAGTACGGTACCGATTCGCTGACGTACCTGAAAATAATCCGGGTGGGTATGCGGTATGCCAAATGCCCTGATTGTTCCCTCATCCGGGATGTGGATCCCCAGGATAAGCTTCACCAGTGTCGATTTCCCGCATCCGGATTGACCGGTAATGGCCATCACCTCGCCAGGATGGAGTGTCAGCGACACCCCGCGGAGTATCGGTTTATTCCCTCCCTTGTGGCTGAAGGTTATATGCTCAAGGGATAAAGGAACACGGGCACCGTCGGCCACATCCCCCCGGAATACGGACGGGAAGACAGAAGTATCATTGTCTTCCTGAGCGGGTTGTTGCTGATAGTCTTCTGTCGGGGTCAGCACAATGTCAGCCAGGCGTTCGTTGTAGATATCAAGCATACGCCAGGAAAAATACTTATCGGTCAGGCTGCTGATACTGGATGAAAAACGCATCTGGTAGGACAAATAAGCAACCAGCATGCCGACGGTGAAGGTACCGTTCAGTACTTCCCCGGCACCTTTCCACAAAATAATCGCTGATACCACGCTGCCGGTCAGGGTGTGTGCAATGTCATAGCACATCAGCTGACGGCTCTGTCGCAGCTGCGTATTCCTGCGAACAATGTTGAGGTTCAGCCAGGCGGCCTCACGGTGCGCTGTCACGCCGTTAATTCTCAGGCTCAGAATACCGTTGAGGGTTTCAAGAAAATGCCCGGACTCCCTGGCACCTGCGTCCCAGGCATCTTCTGCCGACTGTCGAAGGGACGGATACCACAACGCCCTCAGCACACCGTAGATAATGGCTGCCAGTACGGCTATCAGCGTCATTTCCGGACTGTACAGCAGCATCATACAGAGCGCAGTTATCACGAGCAACACGTCCAGAATACCTTCCAGTACCTGCGTGGTCAGCGCCTCCTGGATGGTATCCACGGCCTCAAAACGGGCATTGATACTTCCCTTACTGCGCGCATCAAACCAGCCCAGCGGGAGACGCACCAGATGATGGAAAACCCGGGCTGTCCACTGCATGTTAAAATTGACGGACAGAGTTATACTGGCCCACTGGCGTGCCAGCGACAGCAGCATCTGGGTCATTGACAGCAGCAGCAGGGCAATGATTATAACGGTCAGGAGACTTCGATCGGCGGCAACCAGCACTTCATCAATTACCAGCTGGTTGAGAAGTGGACTACTCAGCGTCAGGATTTCCAGCGCCAGGGCAAAAATGATGATGCGCGACATCGCGGCCAGCAGCCCGGGTGTCCTGCCTGTCAGTTGGCGCAGGCGAATTTTTTTTCTTTCATCCCGGGCGGTAAAATCACTGGCCGGCGTCAACTCCAGCGCGACACCGGTGAAATGTTTTCCTGCATCCTGCAGGGAGAGCGTTATCTTCCCTTTGTCCGGGTCGTGGATAACCAGCCTGCTCCCGCGAACTTTATAAAGCACGACGAAATGGTTCATGTTCCAGTGGAGAATGCACGGGAGAGAAAGGGATTTCAGGTCTTCCGGCTCCAGCCGGACGGCCCGGGAGGACAACCGGATACCGGCTGCACACTCTATCAGCCTCTGCAGGGTCATCCCCTGTGTGCTGATACTGAAACGTTCGCGCAGGGTGGGTAAATCTGTCTGCAGACCATGCCAGCAGGCCATCATGACCAGACATGCCAGACCACATTCCGCAGACTCTGTCTGCCTGATGAGGGGGAGCTGTTTTCTCCCGGTCCATTTAAGGGTATCCATTACAGTTTTCCTTTCAGGCTCCAGAGTGGCTCGGTCAGCCACTCCCACAAATGGCGGGTATCCAGGCTGACATCCCCCTCAAGGGTCATGCCGGGGCGCAGGGGTTCCTGTTTTCCATAAGCCAGAATGAAGGTATTCTCAGGTTCGACGATGACGCGGTAGTGCCCTTCATTCTCTTTCCAGGTCACAGGGGATACGGAGAGTAAATCCGAAGGGGTCAGCGTTGTACGGCTTATCTCTCGGATAGTCCCGTACTGAACGCCAAACTTCTGATAGGGGAATGCGGCGAACCGAAGTGCAACACGCTGCCCCGGCTGAATAAAACCGGCATTCTGACTGGTGGCATAGAGTTCTATCTGCAGACGAGCATTGTCGGGAACCAGAGTCATGACCGGTTCAGATGCCCTGACAGACTGTCCCTGTCTGATCAGCACGGCAGCAACGGTTCCGGATACCGGTGACGTCAGCGTAAAGTTCTCCTGTCCGGCCAGTTCGTCCTGCTGTTGCCTGATCCCCTGCAACTGCCTGTCCAGCTCAGCTTTACGGCTTTCCCCCTGAACGATGAGATGGTTAAGATCTTCTTCAGCAGCCTCCATTGCAGTGTGTAGTTGCAGAAGCCCCTGACGCTGATCCTCAACGTTTTGCAGTGACGTAGAAACGTCAATTTGCTTCTGCTGGTATTCGATATCTGATACGTAATGCGTTCCAGCCAGTTTTTTATAGCGCTCCATGACGGACACGGCCAGCGTGGCCTGATGCCCGGCAAGCGACAGGCGCAGCTCTGCACTTTTAATCTGTGGTTTCAGGGAGGCAATTCGCTGTAGTATGGCCTGCTGCTGCTGACTGTTGTCACGCAATTCCAGAGTCTGCTGGGAAGACAGCATGGCATACTGAGTCTTCAGGGACATGCTCATGGCTGCCAGTGTACCTGTGCCCTGCCCGTTGTAATGCTCGCCGCTGATATGGTAAACAGGCTCACCGGCAGCTACGTGCTGACCTTCTGAAACAGTCTGTCGGGTGACGTATCCGGCATATTGCGGTGTGATTTTCACCAGTCCTGATGAAGGCATCACTATACCTGTAAGATGAGCCTTGCGGGTATAACTACCATAATAAACGAATAATGAGACGCTCAGAAATATAAGTAATGTAGCAACGGCGCATACTGACATGCCAAATGACGCGGGTAAGACAATATCTCCGTACTCTGTATCACTGTTATGTTCTAATGCTTCCTCCCTGAATATACTCATGGTTATAAAATATTTTGAATATTTAATAATATAACAAAGGTATTCATGCCTGAATGTATTAACATAGGATAAAAAAGGGATCTGCTTTTAATTCTGACCCCTAATAACAGCATAGATACAACAAAAAGGACTGATTGATCCAGAACATTATAATACTGAAAGTGCATCAGAGAGAAAAACAAAGATGTTATCACACAGGGAATGATAATGTTTTCCTTGAAAATTGAACGCAGAAATCCAAAGGCACAGGCTCTGTATACGATCTCCTCATAGTAGGGTACGACCAGTGTCATCACTAAAACTGTTATCCAGTTTATCTGTGATGGTTCGTAATGATATAAATAGTCTCTGTAGCAGTAAACAGCTAACTGTATCAGAATAATTATAAGGAATGACAGGGCTGAAAATTTAACTGTAGCTGAGTCTGTTCTTATTTTTATTCTACACTCAGGAAATTCCTTTAGGTAAAATAAGTAAACAAGAGTTGAAATTAGAATCTCTGTAATGAACACAATGAAAAATGCAATATCCAGTCCAACATAACGCAGTGTAAAGGTTGGCGATAATGTTACAATAGTTGATATAATAACCACTGCAAGAAAAATAATAGCGCTGTATTTACTATATCTAAACTGGCTCGAACGTTCATCCATTACAAAACATCACTTTATGAAGGTTATTATTTTTGCTAAAACTATATCTGTAAATTTAGCAGTGGAAAACAAGGTGATCAATGTAATTACTATTTTTGAAAATTCCTCAGGCAACGAAAACCATGACAAATCAATAATGGAGGAACCACTTAATAGCGCAAAACCCAGTAATAAACTTAATATAAAAGACAATAATTTAATAAACACTGCAGTATCCTCCGTTGATACTTACTTATCGACTACAGGTACCACCGACGTTACTTCCTGAACAATTACTGGAACCAGCTCTGTTTCCGCCTCCGTTACCATTTCCTCCACCGGAGAGACACTGGCCGATAACTGCCCCACCAATAGTTCCTCTGGTCATTCCTACAGGACCACCTTTAATGGCACCACCAACCATTCCACTAAAGACAGCATTAGCACATTTAACTGTGCTCGGGTCACTGTAAATGTGTGTCGGTGCATTTCGTCCCAGTGAGTTACGGGCTCCGGTGTTACGACTACGACTTCCGCCTCCTTCATAATTACTGTTTGCGTTGCCACCACTGACTAATGCAATTTCATCAAAACTCAATTCTCTGATATTTGACATAAAAATCCCTCTTATAAATTTTAACATAAAGTGCTGTTTCACTATTACATGACCAAAATGTATGCACAAAGTGAATTTATGTAAATAAATGTAAATTTATTATCATGTGTTATTGAATGGAACTTGCATTATTTATTACTTATTGATTTAAAATCTAACTTATCTCGATGATATGCCTGGATTCGGCAAACCTGTGAAGTGCTGTAGCCTGTTGCTTCTGCCGTTTCACGGATGCTCAGTTTCTTGACCTCCCGGTAGTACAGAACTTTCTGATGTCGTTCCTGATCAGCCTGTTTGCCTCGATATTTCCCCAGTATATGGGCCCGTTCAATTCCCTGTTTTTGCCGCTGGCGGCGGCTCAGCCAGTCCTTATGCGACATCGCAGCCATCAGGTCGATAAGCATATTATTGATAGCTGTTATCACTGCGCAGGTGATTGGGTCAGTCTGTGAAGGGTCTTTATCTGACAGCGCCTGCCATGACGTGGGGACATCCAGGCTGACAATCCGCAGCTCATGTTGTTCTATCTGCTTTTTCAGCGTCATCCAGTCGCTGTTACTCAGACGGGTCAGGCGGTCTATCTGCTCGACCAGCAAAATATCACTGTGGTGACTGTCCATCAGTAAGCGTCCCAGTTCCGGGCGGTCAAGTTTTGTTCCGCTGATGTTCTCCCGGTAGTAACTGGCTATTTTATAGCCTCGTTCCTGAACGAACTGCTCCAGCATCTCTTTTGCCCGATCGGCGAACTGATCTTCCGTCGATGCCCTTAAATAAGCTCTGATGAACATTTTTTCACCGTGTTATCGCATTTAGGTTATTGCATTTAATCTATCGCATATAGGTTATTTCATTCATGATGTGCCGTCACGTTTTAGTTATAGCGTCAGGGTGTACCCTTATGCGATAAGCATTTTTGTTAAAAATACCGCACAGAATAATTTATGAAGGAAACTATATGGCAAGGAGGCAGATTCTTTCTCTGTCGGAAAGAGAATCATTACTGGCATTACCGGACGATGAGTTAACGCTGACACGAATGGCCTATTTCAGTGAACATGATCTGGCGCTTATCAGTGCTCACCGTAAACCCGCCAGCCGTTTTGGTTTTGCTGTCCTTCTTTGCTATCTGAAAAATGTCGGCTTTGCACCGGATAAAAAAATCCCACCCTCTGATATGCTGCTGAAGCATATCGCCAGCAGGCTAAAACTTACCGGGGATCTCTGGCCTGCTTACCTTTCCGGCAGGGAAACCACGCGACGCGAACATTTAACCGAACTGTACCGCTACCTTGGCGTAAAATCGTTCACCGGCAAAATACAGCAGGACTGTATTACACACCTGCTGCCGATGGCGACGCGCACCGATAAAGGTATTCTTCTGGCCGAAGAACTGCTGGTCTGGCTCCGGAAGAACAACGTGATAATCCCCGCGATTGATGTCGTGGAGCGTACCTGTGCGGAGGCCATGGCTGGCGGCGATGAAATCGTATTTCAGACCCTGAATGCCCCGTTAACTCCGGCTCACAGGGATGCCCTGGATCGTTTACTTGAGTCCTCAGATAATAAGTCTTCCAGACTGACATGGCTTCTGCAACCGCCGGGTAAAATCAATGGTAAGAACGTGCTGCAACACCTTGATCGGCTCAGTAGCATTGAATTGCTGGCATTACCTGAAGGTATAGATCGTACCATTCACCAGAACCGGTTGCTGAAACTGGCGCGGGAAGGCCGAAAGATGAGCAGCCGGGATTTGACCCGATTTTCAGCAGCCCGGCGTCATGCGATCCTGGTGTGCGTGCTGGAAGAAGCCAGAGCCACACTGACAGATGAAGTGATTGAGCTGCATGAACGCATGCTGAACAGCCTGTTCAGCAAAGCCAAAAGAACACAGGCTGAGCGCCTTCAGCAGACCGGAAAGCTGATCCAGTCAAAACTGAGGCAGTACATAGATATCGGCCAGGCACTGTTTGAAGCTCGTGATTCCGGTGGCGATCCATGGCTCGCAATAGAAAACATACTGCCATGGCCTGAATTTGTCGCCAGTCTGGAAGAAACGCGCCATCTCGCCAGAAAAAATAATTTTGATCCGCTGCATATTATTACTGAGAAATACAGCACATTACGGAAATATGCCCCGCGCATGTTGTCTGCTTTACAGTTAGTCGCCACCCCGGCAGCGCAACCTCTGGCTGATGCGCTGGTTGTGATCCAGGATATGTACCGGAAGCAGTCACGTAAAGTTCCGGCGACAGCGCCGCTTGAGTTTGTCCCTGAAAGCTGGCGCAAGGTGGTGATTACACCTGCGGGTATTGACCGGCAGTACTATGAATTTTGTGCGCTCAGCGAGCTTAAGGGGGCATTGCGCTCCGGAGACATCTGGGTTAAAGGCTCACGCCGCTACAAAAACTTTGATGATTACCTCATTCCCGAAAAGGACTTTGACAAACTCACACCGGCGCTGCCCCTGCCCGTATCAGCTGATAATCATGAGTACATTACCAGCCGTATGACTCTGCTTCAGTCCAGACTTGAAGAGGTCAATGCCATGGCAGCCCTTGGTGAACTGCCCGATGTGGAAATATCTGACAGGGGAGTAAAAGTCTCTCCGCTGGATAACTGCGTCCCGGTGCAGGTTTCACCGCTGGCAGAGCTGGTTTACAGCATGCTACCGCGCCCTAAAATCACGGAAATTCTCGATGAGGTAAACAGCTGGACGACGTTTACCCGACATTTTTCGCATATAAAAAACGACATTACCCGTCCCGATACCCGCCTGCTCCTCACCACCATCCTTGCGGATGGCATCAATCTTGGTCTGACCAAAATGGCGGAAGCCTGTCCCGGAAGCACCAAATCATCACTGGAAGATATCCAGGCATGGTACATCCGCGACGAAACCTATTCAGCCGCCCTCGCAGAGCTGGTAAACGCGCAGGGGAAAAGACCACTGGCGGCATTCTGGGGAGACGGGACAACGTCATCATCAGACGGACAAAATTTCAGAACAGGCAGCTCTGGCCGCTACGCAGGGCAGGTTAACCCGAAATACGGGCAGGAGCCTGGACGTCAGTTTTACACCCATATTTCGGATCAATACAGCCCGTTTTACACCTGCATAATCAGTCGGGTCAGGGATTCAACCCATGTTCTCGATGGCCTGCTATACCACGAAAGCGACCTGGAAATCAGAGAGCATTACACCGATACCGCAGGTTTCACCGATCATGTCTTTGCCCTGATGCATCTGCTGGGGTTTGCGTTCTGTCCGCGAATCAGGGATCTCCACGACAAAAAGCTGTTTATCAAAGGGAAAGCGGACCAGTACCCGGCGCTTCAGTCACTGATATCAACGACCAGCCTGAATCTGAAAGAGATCGAAATTCACTGGCGTGAAGTACTGCGTCTGGCGACCTCGATAAAGCAGGGAACCGTGACAGCATCTCTGATGCTGAAAAAACTAGCGAGCTACCCCAAGCAAAACGGACTTGCCAAAGCACTGAGAGAAATTGGGCGCATTGAGCGAACGCTATTTATGCTTGACTGGTTCCGCGATCCTGCATTGCGTCGGCGAGTACAGGCGAGGCTGAATAAAGGTGAGGCACGTAACGCACTGGCGCGGGCGGTATTTATGCACCGGCTGGGAGAAATCAGGGACAGAAAGCCTGAAAATCAGAGCTATCGCGCCAGTGGACTGACGCTTCTGACGGCTGCGATCTCGCTGTGGAATACTGTGTATATGGAAAGGGCGATCGATGCCCTGAAGCGTAAAGGACTAAAGATCAACGAACAACTGCTGTCGCATTTGTCGCCGTTAGGCTGGGAGCACATCAATCTGACAGGTGATTATATCTGGAAAAGCAACCGGATACCGGCTTCCGGTAAGTTTCGTCGGTTGAGACCAGCTAAAGTCGGAAGGTCAAAAAACAGCCTTAACGAATGGAAGGGACTTCCCCTGATTATGCGCCTGATTAACTCTTGTGCAATCATGGGGTACACATCGTCCCGGAGGAATTCGTTATGACTATCACGACTGTCGGTATCGATCTTGCTAAAAATGTGTTTGCTGTTCACGGTGTTGATCAAAATGGTAGAACTGTTCTGGTTAAGCCTAAAGTATCGCGTGCTGCACTTCCTGAGTTAATTGCAAGTTTGCCTCCCTGTGTTATCGGGATGGAAGCATGCTCCGGGGCTCACTACTGGGCAAGATTGTTTCGGCAGTATGGTCATGAGCCACGTCTGATGGCTGCTAAGTTTGTATCGCCTTATCGTATGGCCGGAAAATCAGGAAAAAATGATGCAGCTGATGCTCAGGCTATCTGTGAAGCTGTTCGTCGTCCGCATATGCGGTTCGTACCAGTGAAAGACGAAAGCCAGCAGGCCATGCAGTGTTTACATCGTACCCGTCAGGGTTTTATCGAAGAGAAAACAGCAACGTATAATCGTCTGCGAGGATTGATATCTGAATTCGGTGTCATCGCGCCACAAAGTGCTGATGCCCTGCGCCACATGGTTTCTGTGCAGAAGAGCTCTTTACCGCTTCAGGTTCAGCAATGTGTTGATGATTTGATGGAACACGTTGATCGCATTGAAGCTAACATCACTGAATATGACCGAATTTTGTCCCACATAGCCAAAACAGATCATCGCAGTCAGCGGCTGATGGAGCTAAAGGGCGTTGGTCCCACAACGGCCTGTGCACTGGTCGCCAGTATCGGTAATGCACATGATTTTAAAAATGGACGTCAACTGGCAGCCTGGCTGGGGCTGACGCCATCACAATACAGCAGCGGGGGAAAGTCGAAACTCGGCAGGATCACAAAAGCCGGTGATTCGTATCTGCGAACGCTTCTGGTTCAGGGGGCTCGTTCAGTGCTTATTGGCGCCGGGAAAAGGACTGACTCATTCAGCCGTTGGGTTTGTATGTTGGTTGAGCGCAGAGGGTACTGGCGGGCTGTTGTGGCCATCGCCGCCAAAAATGCGCGGCTGTGTTGGGCATCACTACATTACGGTGATGATTTCCGGCTGTACTCAGTCAACTAAAGCTCGAAGCTGTATAACCATCTGACCTGCAATTCGTTGATGATAAAGGGTTAGACCCCGTGAGGCCTATCTGGCTATTGTACAGGATATACGTATCCGCTTAACGAACAAGAACCTCACGCGCGTCTTTCATCAGGGCCCGAATCGATGACGATTCATCATGGCCGTTTATAGTACCGCAGTCTCTCCCCTTTATTTTTACTGAAGAGCAGACAGAAACCATAAATACCGGCTTTGACATGCCGGGGAAGTCCTTATAGTACAATAATTTTCGATATCCAAACTGCCCCCTATGATCGGCATCGCTCAGTCCGGTTGGTGATTTTGGTTGGTTTGGCGATTGATCAGATCGCACAATCCGGGCTGAGTTCCCTTTCAGTGATCTACTATTCCGCGCAGCTATTTAGTTCAGCAGACGATTGGTCACGAACATTCAAACCAAGGACAAACCAAGGTTTACACAGGCAGGATGAAAGTTTCTGATTTGCTTCCAGTTGTTGATAGTGTTGATTGGTTTTAGTGATAGCTATTCTAATTCAATGGGTTTGCTTAGCCGTGGTTAAGTACTTATCGACAGGGAAGCACTATGTCGGGGTATCGCAAAAGTGGAAAAATTGCATAAGCAAACCCGAAAAAAACGCAGATTAAAATAATCTTTGCACTGCCATTTGTTTTGAGATATTGTTATTATGGACTTCTATATCTCATGTAAGCTTTCTTCGAGATAATTTTATCTATCTTTTTTGCCGTCAGGCTTTGCCTGATGGGGGTTGAACTACCTGTCCCCGCTCCGTTTTACGGTGGTCAGATGGTAATAACTTATACGTGTGTATACACACGGGCGTTACAGGGTCATCACAGGTGATGTTTTCATTCGTCATGGTTGCGCCTACCCGATCAACGCCACCGACCAATCTGGTGTTCGCCTTGATATCCTTAACCCTATAGCAGAACAGCTTGATGCAATACTATCCATCTACAGCCGGGTTTACTTCTCTCGCTTCGATTTACGCTTACCTGAGAATACCCCAATAGACACAGGCAACAGGTGGGTAAGCGATCTGTTTAAAAAACTACGTGAACGCCTGAAGTATAAATTAAACAGACCTGAGGGATTAGCAGAGCCGATCCTCAACTTTGCTTATGGCTGGGTACGGGAGAAAGAGGAAGCAAAGCAGGTGCATTATCATTGCTGGATTGCTCTCCCGCATCGACAGGTCAGACGCCTTGGGACACCAACAAGCGGCATTGCCGGAAGTATTGTTGAAATCTGGATGGGCCTGACGGGCGGTAAAGCAGCGCTGGTGGAGCTGCCAAAAGCAACGGAAAGATATCCGAATCATTACGTTATCGAAAGAAATAGGCCGGAAACGCTAAAGGGTCCTTTTCTGTGGGTATCGTATCTGGCGAAAGAGCGTGGGAAGTATCAGACCGGAAATGGGGATCGGGTACACTCAACATCAAAATTGAGCAATAAAAACCATAATTGCTAAATCCTTCGCGTAACGCTCTCTACGGCCTTCAAATCAGGAGGCAGTACCTTAGCATTACCCACGCCACAAAAAGCGCTCACGATAGCGCTCATTGCGTTTAACAATGCCTTCTCTCATATATCACGGCTTAACTTTTAAATATAGCACCACATCTCTATATTTTACACGTAGATTTAAGCTGGTGTGCGGCTCCGCTGGATTTACTGTCGCCGGAATATTTCGGATTAATTGACCCGAAAATAGCCATAATTAAGCCTCACGCGCTGGCAGGGCAGCATCTGAATCTGAGTGAAGACAGGTTAAATCTTACGCCTCTTTGATGTTCCAGTTTCGTTTGATCGTCGGGAGACTTAAATTCAGTGCTAACGCCGCTTTGGACTGACTCAGCCCCTTAGCTCTGGCTTCCTGTACACGCTGAAGGGTATCTGACGCAACCGGACGGCCTAACTTCTTCCCTTCCTTCCTGGCTCTTACTAAACCCTCTTTTGTGCGTTCAATGATGCGGGATTTTTCGAACTCTGCAAACGCAGAAAACATTTGCAGCATCAACTTCCCTTCCGCGCTGGAAAGGTTACGCACAGGCAGATCCAGTGAAACAACATCAATCCCTTTATCCACCAGCATCGTAATGGTTTGCTGCACGTCGATGTTGTCCCTTCCCAGACGGTCCAGTTTCAATACTACAAGCTGATCCCCAGCCTCCAGTTTATGAGTCACCATATCAGCAAAGCCTTTGCGCTGCATTGCCTGTACTCCCCCTGACACGGTTTCTGATATCACCCTGCTATCATTCACTGCATAGCCAGCCTGACGAATCGCCATAATCTGGTTTTCTGTTGACTGTTCGCTGGTGGACACACGGCAATATGCAAATGTACGGCTCATAATCGCTCCCCTGATTGGTGTCAAAAACGGTATCATAATTAACTAATGGTATCATAATGTCAATGTGCTAATTTAATGACACTAATTTAAGGTAGGGTTTACTGGTGTCATAAAACGTTCGAATGTTGACACTAACAAGGTCAATGCCATTGACCTGTATGATATTTGTAAAAGATCGAGAGTTGCCGTTGGAAGTCGGTGGAATCTGCTTGACCAATCTGGCAATCGCTTAGCAATTTTTTGTGAAGTAGCAACAGAGAGCAAGACTTGATGAAAAATTCACATAATTGGTTGTGTACTGTTAACTGCCCCTTGTCTGCCAAAAACCAAATAAAAAACAATGGATTGATGAAAATAAAAAAAAGATAAAGTTTAGGCCAAAGTGGTCGATAACTTGAATGACACAGGTAAGCCTGGCTTATACACCCAAAAGGAAAATTTTATGGCGCAAGTTATCAATACTAACAGCCTGTCGCTGTTGACCCAAAACAACCTGAACAAATCTCAGTCCGCTCTGGGCTCCGCTATCGAGCGTCTGTCTTCTGGTCTGCGTATCAACAGCGCGAAAGACGATGCTGCTGGTCAGGCGATTGCAAACCGTTTCACTTCTAACATCAAGGGTCTGACTCAGGCTTCCCGTAACGCCAACGACGGTATCTCCGTTGCACAGACCACTGAAGGCGCGCTGTCTGAAATCAACAACAACCTGCAGCGTGTTCGTGAACTGTCCGTACAGGCAGCAAACGGTTCTAACTCCGGATCTGATCTGAAATCGATTCAGGATGAAATTAATCAGCGACTGGCAGAAATCAACCGTGTCTCCGAGCAGACTGACTTCAACGGTAAAAAAGTGTTGAACCAGAATAGTCAATTGACTATTCAAGTTGGTGCAAAAGATGGTGAAACAATTACCATTGATTTACAAAAAATCGACAGTACCACTCTTGGTTTAGGTGACCTGAGTGTTGAAAATACCTCAAAATCGGTTGCTAATGGTGGGAAAGCTACAATTCAGCACACGCTTGATAAAGCAGATTTTTCGGATAAAAATACAGGTGTGGGTAAGGTAGATTTCGCAGCTGCGGATGCAGGTAATGTAAAACTCGCTAAAGATAATGCGGGGGCATACTATGCTACAGCGAATAATGGCACTAATTGGTATGCCGCAACAGTCGATAAGAACGGTACAGTATCAATTGATAGTAAAAATGCAGCGGTAACCCCAGCGCAGACAAATGCGGTTACTAAAATTGGCAAAGAAGTGACGGTTGATACCGCTGCTTTGGCTCAGAACCAGAAGCTGGTTGTATATAAAGATAGCAATAAGAATGATGCCTATGCTATCGAAACAACTGATACAAACAGCGGTAAATCAACCTATGTCGCAGCTGCTATTGCAGATGATGGTAAGGTGACCGCAACTGCTAACACAGTTACTGTAGGTACAACCGATCCATTAGCGAAAATTGACTCTGCATTAGCAAAAGTTGATGAGTTCCGTAGCTCCCTGGGTGCGGTTCAGAACCGTTTTGAATCTGCCGTTACTAACCTGGGTAACACTGTGAACAACCTGTCTTCTGCTCGTAGCCGTATCGAAGATTCTGACTACGCGACCGAAGTGTCTAACATGTCTCGTGCTCAGATCCTGCAACAGGCGGGTACTTCTGTTCTGGCACAGGCTAACCAGACCACGCAGAACGTACTGTCTCTGCTGCGTTAATATAGTTTATAGTACTAAGCCCCGTGATTGCGGGGCTTTTTTGTTTAATGTGCTAAAACTGGTTCTAAGGTACAACTGTTATGAATGATATCTCATATGGTCGAGAAGCGGAAAAATGGCCCCGTGAATATTCTACGCTTGCTCGCAGGATACAATTTCTACGCTTCAATGATTATCCTGTAAAGTTGGTAAGCGGCAACGGGCAATCAATAATCGGTTATATTTCAAAGTTTAATCAGAAAGAAAATATGATCTTGGCATCTGATGAAGCTAAGGGAAGCAATAGGATTGAGGTAAAACTTGAGTTTCTCGCATCACTCGAAGAATTGCCGATTGGCGAAAGTTTAACCGCAAGACTTATTGCTGCTGATGTTTTTAATGTTCAGCCATGTGACCCAACAAGGAAAGACTTTTTCTCTATCTGCAATAAGTGCTTTAAACAAGGGGTGGGTATAAAAGTACATATGCTAGATGGGCGTATTCTGATAGGGGAAACAACTGGCGTTAATGCTTGTCAAGTCGGAATGATTAGACCTAATGGCAACCATATGCAGATCATGTTTGACTGGGTTAGCAGAATAACCTCCTCAGATTACTCTGGTTAAACCTTCATATTATCAGTTGGTTATCAATATTTTCAAAAGGATATTTGGTGATGCTGCCAACTTACTGATTTAGTGTATGATGGTGTTTTTGAGGTGCTCCAGTGGCTTCTGTTTCTATCAGCTGTCCCTCCTGTTCAGCTACTGACAGGGTGGTGCGTAACGGCAAAAGCACTGCCGGACATCAGCGCTATCTCTGCTCTCACTGCCGTAAAACATGGCAACTGCAGTTCACTTACACCGCTTCTCAACCCGGTACGCACCAGAAAATCATTGATATGGCCATGAATGGCGTTGGATGCCGGGCAACTGCCCGCATTATGGGCGTTGGCCTCAACACGATTTTACGTCACTTAAAAAACTCAGGCCGCAGTCGGTAACCTCGCGCATACAGCCGGGCAGTGACGTCATCGTCTGCGCGGAAATGGACGAACAGTGGGGCTATGTCGGGGCTAAATCGCGCCAGCACTGGCTGTTTTACGCGTATGACAGGCTCCGGAAGACGGTTTGCGCACGTATTAGGTGAACGCACTATGGCGACGCTGGGGCGTCTTATGAGCCTGCTGTCACCCTTTGACGTGGTGATATGGATGACGGATGGCTGGCCGCTGTATGAATCCCGCCTGAAGGGAAAGCTGCACGTAATCAGCAAGCGATATACGCAGCGAATTGAGCGGCATAACCTGAATCTGAGGCAGCACCTGGCACGGCTGGGACGGAAGTCGCTGTCGCTCTCAAAATCGGTGGAGCTGCATGACAAAGTCATCGGGCATTATCTGAACATAAAACACTATCAATAAGTTGGAGTCATTACCCTTTTTTCAACTTCTGATGGATGCGAGTGATTGAACTCATACATTAATGTTTTCCCACGAAGTCTTTTTTCAGGTAAGCCTTCGCACATATCGGTAAATAGATTGCCTGCTTTTATTTTTTCTGTCATCGACATGTTCATTTTTAACATTCCGTCCTGATAAGTTGGTCGGATAAGGCGCTCGCGCCGTATCCGACATTAATTTCTTAAGCGACTTCATTCACCTGGCGACGCAGCAGGGAAAGTGGGCCGGGGCCGCTAAGCGTGAACACGGAAATTAAGGTGAAGCCCAGCGCCACCAGACCCAGCACCAGGTAAGCGCCCTGGAAACCGATGCTTTCATACATATTGCCCGCCAGAATAGACATAAAAACCATCGCCAGTTGCTTAAAGAAGCAGAAACAGACCAGATAAATCGTCGCTGAAAAACGCACTTCAAACTGGCTGGTAATATATTTAAAGCAGCCCACCAGCAGGAACGGTACTTCAAACATATGCAGCGTTTTCAGAATAACCACTTCCAGTGCTGAGGTAGCGAACGATGAGCCAATAATACGTACTGACATAATAGTGCCAGCCAGCAGCAGGGCGTTTTTCCCACCGATGCGATTAATGATCAGTGGCGCAAAAAACATAATCGAGGCGTTAAGTAATTCGCCCATTGTCGTTACGTAGCCAAATACCCGCGTACCCTGTTCACCGGTAGCAAAGAACGAAGTAAAGAAATTAGCAAACTGTTGGTCAAAAACATCGTAGGTGCAGGAAACGCCAATAACATACAGTGACAAAAACCACAGTTTTGGCTGTCTGAACAGTTCCAGCGCCAGCTTAAGGCTAAATGCCGAATGGTTGGCACCTACCGCATTGGCAACCGTGGCAGAAGAGGGCGCATCCGTTTTGGCGAAAAAGAGTAAAACGGCGAGGATGAGTGCACAGCCAGAACCCAGCCAGAAAACAAACTGATTATTGATGGTGAACATGATGCCGACAATCGAGGCACACAGCGCCCAGCCAACACAGCCAAACATCCGCGCGCGACCAAATTCGAAATTACTGCGACGGCTGACTTTCTCGATAAATGCCTCTACTGCTGGCGCACCGGCGTTAAAACAAAAGCCTAGATAAATACCACCAACAATCGATCCTACTAAAATGTTGTATTGTAACAGTGGCCCGAAGATAAAAATAAAGAACGGCGCAAACATCACTAACATGCCGGTAATAATCCACAGCAGGTATTTGCGCAGCCCGAGTTTGTCAGAAAGCAGACCAAACAGCGGTTGGAATAATAGCGAGAACAGAGAAATAGCGGCAAAAATAATACCCGTATCACTTTTGCTGATATGGTTGATGTCATGTAGCCAAATCGGGAAAAACGGGAAGTAGGCTCCCATGATAAAAAAGTAAAAGAAAAAGAATAAACCGAACATCCAAAAGTTTGTGTTTTTTAAATAGTACATAATGGATTTCCTTACGCGAAATACGGGCAGACATGGCCTGCCCGGTTATTATTATTTTTGACACCAGAGCAACTGGTAATGGTAGCTACCGGCGCTAAGCTGGAATTCCGCCGACACTGACGGGCTCCAGGAGTCGTCGCCACCAATCCCCATATGGAAACCGTCGATATTCAGCCATGTGCCTTCTTCCGCGTGCAGCAGATGGCGATGGCTGGTTTCCATCAGTTGCTGTTGACTGTAGCGGCTGATGTTGAACTGGAAGTCGCCGCGCCACTGGTGTGGGCCATAATTCAATTCGCGCGTCCCGCAGCGCAGACCGTTTTCGCTCGGGAAGACGTACGGGGTATACATGTCTGACAATGGCAGATCCCAGCGGTCAAAACAGGCCGCAGTAAGGCGGTCGGGATAGTTTTCTTGCGGCCCTAATCCGAGCCAGTTTACCCGCTCTGCTACCTGCGCCAGCTGGCAGGTCAGGCCAATCCGCGCCGGATGTGGCGTATTGCTCGCCACTTCAACATCAACGGTAATCGCCATTTGACCACTTCCATCAATCCGGTATGTTTTCCGGCTGATAAATAAGGTTTTCCCCTGATGCTGCCACGCGTGGACCGTGGTAATCAGCACCGCGTCGGCAAGCGTATCTGCCGTGCACTGCAACAACGCTGCTTCGGCCTGGTAATGGCCCGCCGCCTTCCAGCGTTCGACCCAGGCGTTAGGGTCAATGCGGGTCGCTTCACTTACGCCGTCGTTATCCAGCGGTGCGCGGGTGAACTGATCGCGCAGCGGCGTCAGCAGTTGTTTTTTATCGCCAATCCACATCTGTGAAAGAAAGCCTGACTGGCGGTTAAATTGCCAACGCTTATTATCCAGCTCGATGCAAAAATCCGTTTCGCTGGTGGTCAGTTGCGGGATGGCGTGGGGCGCGGAGGGGAGTGTCACGCTGAGGTTTTCCGCCAGACGCCACTGCTGCCAGGCGCTGATGTGTCCGGCTGCTGACCATGTGGTCGCGTTCGGTTGCACTACGTGAACCGTTAGCCAGAGTTGTCCGGCGCTCTTCGGCTGCGGTAGTCCAGGCAGTTCAATCAACTGTTTACCTTGTGGAGCGACATCCAGAGGCACTTCACCGCTTGCCAGCGGCTTGCCATCCAGCGCCACCATCCAGTGCAGGAGCTCGTTATCGCTATGACGGAACAGGTATTCGCTGGTCACTTCGATGGTTCGCCCGGATAAACTGAACTGGAAAAACTGCTGCTGGTGTTTTGCTTCCGTCAGCGCCGGATGCGGCGTGCGGTCGGCAAAGACCAGACCGTTCATGCAGAACTGGCGATCGTTCGGCGTATCGCCAAAATCACCGCCGTAAGCCGACCACGGATTGCCATTTTCATCATATTTAATCAGCGACTGATCCACCCAGTCCCAGACGAAGCCGCCCTGTAAACGGGGGTACTGACGAAACGCCTGCCAGTATTTAGCGAAGCCGCCAAGACTGTTACCCATCGCGTGGGCGTATTCGCAAAGGATCAGCGGGCGCGTCTCTCCAGGCAACGAAAGCCATTTTTTGATGGACCATTTCGGCACAGCCGGGAAGGGCTGGTCTTCATCCACGCGCGCGTACATCGGGCAAATAATATCGGTTGCGAAGGTGTCGGCTCCGCCGCCTTCATACTGTACCGGGCGGGAAGGATCGACAGATTTGATCCAGCGATAGAGTGCGTCGTGATTAGCGCCGTGGCCTGATTCATTCCCCAGCGACCAGATGATCACACTCGGGTGATTACGATCGCGCTGCACCATTCGCGTTACGCGTTCGCTCATCGCGGGTAGCCAGCGCGGATCATCGGTCAGACGATTCATTGGCACCATGCCGTGGGTTTCAATGTTGGCTTCATCCACCACATACAGGCCGTAGTGGTCGCACAGCGTGTACCACAGCGGATGGTTCGGATAATGCGAACAGCGCACGGCGTTAAAGTTGTTCTGCTTCATCAGCAGGATATCCTGCACCATCGTCTGCTCATCCATGACCTGACCATGCAGAGGATGATGCTCGTGACGGTTAACGCCGCGAATCAGCAACGGCTTGCCGTTCAGCAGCAGCAGACCATTTTCAATCCGCACCTCGCGGAAACCGACATCGCAGGCTTCTGCTTCAATCAGCGTGCCGTCGGCGGTGTGCAGTTCAACCACCGCACGATAGAGATTCGGGATTTCGGCGCTCCACAGTTTCGGGTTTTCGACGTTCAGACGTAGGGTGACGTGATCGGCATAACCGCCACGCTCATCGATAATTTCACCGCCGAAAGGCGCGGTGCCGCTGGCGACCTGCGTTTCACCCTGCCACAAAGAAACCGTCACCCGCAGCTCATCGCGCAGCTCGCCGTACATCTGAACGTCTGCCTCCAGTACAGCGCGGCTGAAATCATCATTAAAGTGAGTGGCTACATGGAAATCGCTGATTTGCGTGCTCGGTTTATGCAGCAACGAGACGTCACGGAAAATGCCGCTCATCCGCCACATATCCTGATCTTCCAGATAACTGCCGTCACTCCAGCGCAGCACCATCACCGCGAGGCGGTTTTCTCCGGCGCGTAAAAATGTACTCAGGTCAAATTCAGACGGCAAACGGCTGTCCTGGCCGTAACCGACCCAGCGCCCGTTGCACCACAGATGAAACGCCGAGTTAACGCCATCAAAAATAATTCGCGTCTGGCCTTCCTGTAGCCAGCTTTCATCAACATTAAATGTGAGCGAGTAACAACCAGTCGGATTCTCCGTGGGAACAAATGGCGGATTGACCGTAATGGGATAGGTCACGTTGGTGTAGATGGGCGCGTCGTAACCGTGCATCTGCCAGTTTGAGGGGACGACGACAGTATCGGCGACAGGAAGATCGCACTCCAGCCAGCTTTCCGGAACCGCTTCTGGTGCCGGAAACCAGACAAATTGCCACTCACCATTCAGGCTGCGCAACTGTTGGGAAGGGAGATTGGTGCGGGCCTCTTCGCTATTACGCCAGCTGGCGAAAGGGGGATGTGCTGCAAGGCGATTAAGTTGGGTAACGCCAGGGTTTTCCCAGTCACGACGTTGTAATACGACGGCCAGTGAATCCGTAATCATAGTCATAGCTGTATCCTGTGTGAAATTGTTATCCGCTAACAATTTCACACAACATACGAGTCGGACGCATAAAGTGTAAAGCCTGGGGTGCCTAATGAGTGAGCTGACTCACATTAATTGCGTTGCGCTCACTGCCCGCTTTCCAGTCGGGAAACTTGTCGTGCCAGCTGCATTAATGAATCGGCCAACGCGCGGGGAGAGGCGGTTTGCGTCTTGGGCGCCAGGGTGGTTTTTCTTTTCACCAGAGAGACGGGCAAAAGCTGATTGCCCTTCACCGCCTGGCCCTGAGAGAGTTGCAGCAAGCGGTCCACGCTGGTTTGCCCCAGCAGGCGAAAATCCTGTTTGATGGTGGTTAACGGCGGGATATAACACGAGCTGTCTTCGGTATCGTCGTATCCCACTACCGAGATATCCGCACCAACGCGCAACCCGGACTCGGTAATGGCGCGCATTGCGCCCAGCGCCATCTGATCGTTGGCAACCAGCATCGCAGTGGGAACGATGCCCTCATTTAGCATTTGCATGGTTTGTTGAAAACCGGACATGGCACTCCAGTCGCCTTCCCGTTCCGCTATCGGCTGAATTTGATTGCGAGTGAGATATTTATGCCAGCCCGCCAGACGCAGACGCGCCGAGACAGAACTTAATGGGCCCGCTAACAGCGCGATTTGCTGGTGACCCAATGCGACCAGATGCTCCACGCCCAGTCGCGTACCGTCTTCATGGGAGAAAATAATACTGTTGATGGGAGTCTGGTCAGAGACATCAAGAAATAACGCCGGAACATTAGCGCAGGCAGCTTCCACAGCAATGGCATCCTGGTCATCCAGCGGATAGTTAATGATCAGCCCACTGACGCGTTGCGCGAGAAGATTGTGCACCGCCGCTTTACAGGCTTCGACGCCGCTTCGTTCTATCATCGACACCACCACGCTGGCACCCAGTTGATCGGCGCGAGATTTAATCGCCGCGACAATTTGCGACGGCGCGTGCAGGGCCAGACTGGAGGTGGCAACGCCAATCAGCAACGACTGTTTCCCCGCCAGTTGTTGTGCCACGCGGTTGGGAATGTAGTTCAGCTGCGCCATCGCCGCTTCCACCTTTTCCCGCGTTTTCGCAGAGACGTGGCTGGCCTGGTTCACCACGCGGGAAACGGTCTGATAAGAGACACCGGCATACTCTGCGACATCGTATAGCGTTACTGGTTTCACATTTACCACCCTGAATTGACTCTCTTCGGGTGCTATCATGCCATACCACGAAATGTTTTGCGCCATTCGGAGGGGGCACGCCGAAGTGAGATTCAAAATGCCGACGTCAGTTCACAGGTGGGTAATGATACCAACGTGTTGATTTCGTATTTTCACTGACACCAGGATCATCCTGATGTTACAAGGATTGAATGACTACAGATTAAAATAGTCATCAACAGGTTGACAGCATTACCGTATTTTTATTGCCAATATTGATGACCCGGTGAAGCGAGCGCTACTTGTTTCTGTGGTGAAAGGGTTACGTGGTACTGGCAAACCACTGGTGTTTGAAGGGGTGGAAACGCCAGGACAGTTTGAATTCGTCCGTTCTCTTGGCCCCGGTTACCTAGTTCAGGGCTGGTATACCGGAAAACCCGAAACAATATCTGCGATGAATATTCAGGGTTAAAACGATACGGGGCCCGGCCCGTATCGGCAACCCGACCCGTCAGCGTATCGCTTTCTGTCTGAAGCCGGTTCAGGTCGGCTTCTATCTGCGCGATGCGGCGGGAGATTTATTCAGAACGACTGCCGAAGTTCATCCGGCGAAGCTTATCCAGCTGCGCCTGCAGATGGTCTATTTCGCGCTCCCGGTCGGCCTGCTTTTCCAGCAGGGCGCGGTTCAGCGCTTCCTGTTCGGACAGGCGCTGTTTCAGCAGAAGGATGTCGTCAGGGTAGGTGTTGTTCATAAGCCCGCATTTTACCAGGCTTATTCAACGACAACCAGGATAAAGAGGCCTACAACATGGTCAGGGACGTAAGCAGTCTTTTAGGCTGCCGCCAGTCGATGCCTTCCAGAAGCATTGCCAGCTGCGCCGGGGTCAGGAACACTTTGCCATCGCGGGCAGAGGGCCAGGCGAAGCGGCCGCGTTCCAGCCGTTTGGTCAGCAGGCACAGCCCGTCGCCGGTGGACCACAGCAGTTTGACCTTACTGCCGCTGCGGCCCCGGAAGATGAAGACATGGCCGGACATCGGGTCATCTTTCAGCATCGTCTGCACCTTTGCGGCGAGACCATTGAAGCCGTTGCGCATGTCGGTGATACCGGCAACCAGCCAGATTTTGGTGCCTGTTGGCAGGTGGTTATCACTTCCTTTATCTGTCCTGTGATGATCCTTATGACTTCGCCAGACTACTTCACCACACACATGGGTCTGCCAGATACCGGTTCGGGATGGATTTCCGCTTCTACGCTGAACACCGTCTTTAGAAGCTCTGGTTTCATCACTGCTTCCGGAGCACCTTGCGCCATCACGCGACCGCTTGCCAGTACCACCAGATGATCGCAATAGCGGCTGGCCTGATTCAGATCGTGGAGTACCGTCACTACGGTTTTCCCCTGCCTTTTGAGTTCAACCATCAGGCGCATCAGTTCAACCTGATGATTGATATCGAGGTAGGTCGTAGGCTCATCAAGAAGAATGAGTGGGGTATCCTGTGCCAACACCATCGCCAGAAACGCACGCTGGCGCTGGCCGCCGGAAAGCTGGGTTAACCTGCGGTCAGCCAGATTGCGCGTCCGGGTCTGACTCATTGCCACGTTGACCCGCTCGTTGTCTTCCGCGGAGAGTCGCCCCCACAACGACAGCCACGGGCTGCGGCCGTAGGAAACCAGTTCCCGTACAGTGATCCCCTCGGGGGATAAATGGTGTTGCGGCAGTAAAGCCAGGCGGCGAGCCAGCTGGCGGGCGGAAAAACCGGCTATGGGTTTTTCATCAAGCAATATCTCGCCAGAGTCTGGTGTTAACAGGCGAGAAAAACAGTTCAACAGCGTCGATTTCCCGCAACCGTTAGGGCCGAGCAGGGCCGTGATTTTTCCGGCAGGCAGGGCGAGAGAAAGTCCATCCAGCACGGTTTGTGCGCCATAGCTGACGGTCAGATTTTCAGTACGTAATCTCATTTATCGCATTCTCACAAGCAGCCAGACAAACCACGGTGCGCCGATAATGGCGGTCAGCACGCCTGCCGGAAGCTCCAGCGGCGGATGAATGATTCGTGCCAGCAGATCGGCAATGACCAGCAACAACGCGCCCGTCAGGGCCGAAACGGGCATCAGCCAGCGGTGACGCCCGCCGGCGATCCTGCGCACCATGTGCGGCACGACGAGACCAATAAAACTTATCGGGCCACAGACGGCCACGCCGGTTGCTGTCATCGCGACAGCCAGCATCAGCCCCTGGAACCGGGTGCGCTGAACCGACACGCCGAGCGTGGCTGCTCGTGCATCGCCCAGCGCCAGCAGGTCGAGATCGCGACAAAAGCGCAGGCTCAGCGGCAAAAACAGAATGAGCAACGGCACGGCAATCTTCACAAAGTGCCAGTCGCGCCCCCATAAGCTACCCGTCAGCCACAGCAGGGCACTGTTTACATCCTGCGGGTGCAGGAGCATCAGGTAATCCGTCAGGCTCGCCCAGCAGGCGGAAAGCGCCACGCCGGTGAGCGCCAGCTTCATCGGCTGGTGGGTCTTTGCCAGCATCTTCAGCAAGATCAACCCCGCCATACCGCCCGCAAAGGCCAGCAGCGGCAGCACCATCACGGATAGTGATGGCATAAGAAGCAGTGCTCCCACAGAGGCAAGGCTGGCGGCATGGTTAATGCCGAGAATATCCGGTGATGCTAGCGGGTTACGCACAATCCCCTGTACCAGCACGCCCGCTACGGCGAGGGCTGCACCGACAAACAGTGCCAGCAGCAAGCGCGGCAGTCGGTACTCCATCAATACATAATAATGCTCGCGTCCGTCCTGCCAGTCGGTCAGCAGCGCGCGCCACGGCACGGGGATCACCCCCATATGGAGTGATAACAGCGCACAGCCTGCCAG
>NZ_CP056203.1:0-13256 GCF_013783065.1 Citrobacter sp. RHBSTW-00986
AAAAGACGCTAACCCTGGAGGGAGCGTTTACCTTTGAGAAGATCTCCGCGCAGTCGGCAGAGTTAATGGCGCACCTCTTCTTTTCCAGAAAGAACTCAGGACTGAAAGGGTTTGATGGTGCGACTGAATTTTTTAACGTCGACGCCAAAAAGGCGTGCGCATTTTTCGAGGAGGCCGGAGGGATACGGCAACCGCAGTAAAAAAGAGCGCGGTGGCCGTACTCGCTAAAGGTACCACCGCACCCCAGCCAGGGAAGCCCTAGGAAGCGACCCCGGCACGTAACCCCAACCAAGAGGTAAACGACATGCAGAGCATACAGCAGACAACCCCTGCCCGCTACCCGGGCCTGAGCATTGAAAACGGAGAGATTCGCCAGCACGGAAAGCAGCGCCACTGCGCCGCCAACCGTAAAGGCCAGTACCAGACCACCCTGCGCGACAGCGCCGGTCGGTACCAGACGGTCAGTATCCTCAGCCTTTACGCATGGGAGGCATGATCATGATCCCAGGCAGAACACAGATCCTGAAAGCCACCGCCGACATAGCCAAGGCTCTCGGTACTGACACCGCCGATGTAGAGCGCCACTTCCTGCAGCACGCCGTCGTCCTCGCACGGCTCCGGCAGGAGGGAAAGCGCCCCCGCATCAAAGCGTGGATGGCAGAGAACATCGGCACCCCGTCAGCGATGTAAGAAAAACTTAAATGTTAAGGTAAAACAACATACGGTTTTACTTACGCATTAACGAAAACCATACACCCGGGGCGCGAGGAGCGCCCCCACAGGACACAGCATGAGAACCAAGGCCATCATCGCCGCAGTCCTTCTCGCCACCGCAGGAACCGCCGCAGCCGCACCAGTCGCCACGACCTACATCTGCAACGACGGGACATTTATCCACCTTAACGAGCAGAATGGCAGACTCACCGCCAGCTGGCGCGGTGCCGACATCCCCGTCACCAAGATCGAGACAGGCAAGCTAACCGCCAGCCTCAACGGTGAGCAGGGCAGCTCAACACTGCAGCTCGTCGTCGGGTACAACACCACACCCAACCCGATAGCCATGATTACCACCATCGTCAACGGCAGCATGAACAGCCAGAGCTGCAAGCCAGATACCGCAAGTAAGCACATCGACCTATAGCAACACGAAGGAGAGAGCAATGGCATTTGAAAACATCGAGCGCCGGTTCCAGAGATGGAAGGTGATCATGGTTCCCGGAGCGAAGTCATACGAGTCATGGGATGAGATGGTCACAGGCGAGAACTTCCCCGAGGAAGCCCGGTACAAATACAAGACGCACCGCACCAAGGCGATCGACCTCACGCTGAAAAACCCGGACTACGTCCACACCATGTCGGAGAACGGGATCACTGTCAGGTACCGGCTCGAACGCTGGCGCTAACCCCAACCAGGAGCGCGGCGACAGCTGCGCCCCTACCGGTTAGAAAGCACGCCCCCACCAGAACGCACCAGAGCCATTCTAAGCGCCTCAACCCCGAACCAACCCAACGACACGACAGCACCCCATTTAAGCCCCTGTACCCCCTGAAAGTTGGGGCAGGATTTGGCGAACCGGTAGGCGCGGCGATTGCCGCCAAACACCAATGCACGGTGCCAACCACGATCCACCGTGCATAAACCACCCGCCAACCCCCGCCAGCACTGGAAACTGCCCCCATTTCCCTCCGGGCTTTTTTAGCTGGAGATCCGGCAGGTGCAAACCACGCACCGGGGAGAGCGACACCAGATCCAAACACGACACGCAAAGTGCATCCCCAACGGGGTGCAGCTGCGGCGCGTCAACTGCGCAGGAATTGAGCTGGAACCGCCTTGGAACCTTGTGGAACCGCCTTGGAACCGCCTTGGAACCTTAAAAAATCTTTTAAAATCAACGATGGAACCTTGGAACCTATTTTTTAAAAAGAGTAATCAGGGAAATTGAGAGAGCTTTCGTTATTGGAGAGAGAAGGTTAGAAAATCAGGTTCCAAAGGTTCCAACCAGCAATGGCGCGGGTTTAAGAAGGTTCCAGTGAGGTTCCAGCGAGGTTCCAGCGAGGTTCCAAGCCATAAAAAAACCCGCCGAAGCGGGTTATTGTTCAATTTTTGTACCGGAACCGGTGGACGTTGTCGGGCATCGAGCCGGACACGAACGGGATGAGCACCCCCTTGCCTTCAGCAGCGCCACCAACATCGCGGTATTTTTTCGCGCAGCCGATGATCAGATCGCGGTCATGCATCAGGCGAGCACGGCGCAGCGGTTCGCTTTTGTCCACGTACCAGTCGAGGAACTTACCCCAGCATCCGACAGGAGAGCGGAGAACCAAACCAGCCTTTGATTCGAAGGTGAGGAAGTCCGGGTGCCCATCAGCAACACGCCCATGGACGAACGCCACCCAATCAGCCCGAATTTCGTCATACGCGTCGGTGATCAGCCCGGCAGCATTCGCCAACCCATGCGCAGTGGTGAAAGCAGCCAGAACATGGTCGGCATCGCGGCGAGCGGTCTCAAAGCCCTTAGCCTGATAGGACGCCACCCGGGCATTCAGCTCGGCGGCAAAGAACGCCGTCAGGCTGTCGACATAGCGCCCCTTATCAGCGAGGAACAGCGGGCGCGTCTTGATGTCGCCCTGCAGGTCGAGCATGGAAAAGCGGTTCGCCACCTGCGGGTCAATTCCGTCGGAGTCGGACAGTCCGGGGATCGGGTCGGCACTGGTGAAAATTTTCATGTACAGGTTCACGCACTGCGTCGTGAGGTACTTCGGCGTCAGAGCCAGCGACTCCTCAAGACGAAAGTGCTTTTTCGTCACCCTGGTGCATTCGTTGACGATCAGCGCCAGCGCCCCCATGAAGTTACCCGCCGTTACACCGGAGTTGGCACCGCTCAGGATGTTGAGCAGCTCCCCCTCGGACAGCTCCACCGTCGCCCCCAGGCGCGACAGAACGCCGCCAGCACCAAACAGCAGACCCTTACCCCAATCGGACTGCGCACGGAAAAACAGGTAGGCATTCTTACGGCTTGAGGCAAAGCGGGCGGCAACCAGCGCGTCGAGGAACTCATGGCATTGAGGGAAGTGAACCAGCCAATCAGCCACCACGTCGCTGTCGGCATTAGCCACCGGATAGGGAGCATGAGGACGGACGAACGTCACCGTTTCACCCACCAGTTCGACGCGAGGAGCCGTGGCGAACATGTCCACGTCGAGGCGAACGACCGCTACCTGACGGCGCAGCATGATGAACTCAGCCACCGCCTGACGAACAGCCCGGGCCATGTCGATACACGCCTTGGTCACCTTGTCGTCGGTCTTGATTTTGAGGTCAGTCAGGCGGGCGCTGAACGCATCGGTGCGGTGCCAGAACTTGCCGCAGGAGTCCTCCAGCAGCTTCATCCCGTCGCCCTTGTCGAACTCGGTCAGGGAGCCATTCAGCACAGAGAGGAACCGCCCCTTGCCAGCGTGCCAGACGGCAGTGCAGACAGCAGAGTTGATAGCTTTTACGTTCAGGCCATACAGCTCGAATTGAGCGCGGTAGTCACCCGACCAATCCACAGACACCGACAAGACAGAAAACAGCGCATCGCTCAACTTAAGCGACAGCGGTGACGGTGTAGCGGCGATCGGCGTTACAGTGGCGAGAGCAGCGCCGGAATTATCATCAGTTTGTGACACGCAATTACTCCTTTAAAAACGCAGGAGTCGGCATCAGACGGGACTTTAGCGGAGGAAATCGACTTGCACGATCTTATCGACGTGATACAATTCTCAGCGAGGATTTGAGAATCACCCAACGTGATGTATGATTTCCTTCGAGTTCGTCCGTCAAGACACTAACTCGAAACTACGGGGTTTAACCCCGGCAATCAAAGCACCCGGCCAGGTGCTTTTTTTGTATCCGCAGATCACCCAACACGATCCACGATCCACGAACGACGATCAGCTTAACCGATCCTAACCCTTCATGCCACTGAACGGCGACCGCTTATCGAGCTGTCGTGATCGCGCCGCGCTTTTATCCACTGCAACGTCAAACTGTCCACAGGGCTTGTCCACAGGCACCAGAGAGGCGAGCCGAAGGGCTCGACCCGTACCGATTAGAGAAGCACGTCAGGAGCACGTCGAAATAGACGCGGAAGCGCAAACATGCTCCAATGAGAGGCATAATCAGAGCACAGGAGCTATACGCATGAAGCGCAAAGCCTCGACCTTTGGCCTACGCCTCCCCCCGGAGCTGCTCGAGCAGGTGAACGAGCTGGCAGAGAAAACGAACCGAACCCGCACCGACGTGATCACCGACGCACTCCGCGCCTACATGGGCATACAGGAGCCGCAGGGGGAGAGCGGCAACCGTCTCGACCTGATGGTGGAGCTGCTGCAGGACATCTCGAATACGTTGAAGCACGGCGTGCCACAGAAAGCCGCCAGACGCGCCACAGCGCCGCGAGCCGAAAAGCAGTACGGAAGCACGCTCGATACACAGAACGAAGCACAGCGCCCGGCTGGCGCGGAAATTTCGGGGCATTACGACGAGGCCGAGGTGATGGCCACCATACGGCGCATGAGGGAGGAGCAGCGCGATCGGGGATTCCGCTACGACAACAAAGCTATCGCCCAGGCGCTGAACGAGGCAGGGCTCCTGCAGTCGAACGGTCGCCCATGGAACAACGACCGCATCAACACGGTGATCACCCGCCGGATGCCTGACCTGAAGTAACCGGTAGCGCGGCAGCCGCCGCCCAGGGCAAAGGACTGATCGCAGCCGGCCCCGGCGTTTTAGTGCGAGGCACCCTGCGCCGCTTGCAGCAAGCCAGCCTCAACACCCAGCCCAAGGCCGATCAGGCGATCGAGCTGTTGGGCGAGGTCGAACGCGGCAGTAGCCTGCAGCTGCGTGGCGTAGATCACCCCCGCCGTCTGCAGGAATTGAGCCAGCACAGCCGGGTGAGCAGCGGCATAGCCCTCGCCGAACATGGCGTCCAGCTCGACGATAGCCTGAGAGACGAGGAAAGCGGATTGTGAGAGCGCCAGGTCGGCGACGGTGGTGGTCTGGTCGGTCATGGGGAGATCCTCAAATAAAAGCCCGCTGAAGCGGGCTGGGCACAACGAGAGAGAAAACTGGTACCACTACAGGCTCGCGTCACGCGCCTCCCGAAACAAGCCCCGCAGGTACTTGCGACCCATCTCGACGCCGTGACGCGCCAGCAGATCGAACGGGTCGTAGCCGTCCACGCCCTCGGCTCCCGGTACCGCCGACAGGTCGATCACCCGGGCATTCGGGATAGCCTGATCGATAGCCAGATCCTGCCCGCCAATGTCCGGTACCAGTACGAACGGGTGGCCCCCCATAACAAACTTATTCAGCGACTGCACCGTTGCCCCGAAGTTACCCACCGACATCGCGCAGACCACCGGGAGCTTGCCGCCAATCAGCAGGGAGAGCGCCAGCCCCGACATGAACCCCTCGCAGACCACCACAGGAGCCCCGGAACCGACAGCATCCAGATCGAACGGGTAGAACAGCCCCTCACGCGGCGCATTCTTGAGCCCGCGCTTCTCGCCCAGCGAACCCGCCGCCTCCGGGTTAGCCCGACCGCAAATCACCTCGACCGACATCTGCTCCAGCCGCAGGGACTCATTCACCCCGTACAGCGGCACCAGGAGCGAGCTGTTCCAGTACACCTGACCGATTACAGGCAGGAACGTGCGCCAGTCCGAGCACTTCACGTCATCCGGGCACGGCAAAGGGAGACACGCCGCCCGCTCTTTGGCTTGCCAGTACAGCGCAGCACTCCCTGGTTTGGTTGCGCGATGCAGCAGCATCCGCGCCCTACCGGTTGCCTTAATGCGAGCCTCCGTCAGCTTCTCCGCAGCAGCCGCCGCACGTTCCCGTAACGCAACCAGATGCGCCTGGCGAGCCGCCAGCTCGTCCTCGGACGGCTCACGCACAGCAATACGCCCCGCGGCAACGTCAGCAGCGACCCCGGAGGAGCGCAGGAACGCCCCAGCAGCCGCCAGCCGGTCGAGTTCATCCAGGTCACGCAGCGCCGACACCAACATAGCCCTGTCGCCCTTTCCCGCATTCACACCACGCGCAGACCACTCCACACAGGTCTCCAGCGGATCCATCCCCAGCAGTTCACACCAGCACGCCAGCGTGCGAGCCTGAGCCAGCCAGCCCATAACCGACGGATCCGGGTCTACACGCGCCAGCGCCGCCGAGAACACCGCGTGGTCAAAAAGGTAATCTCGTCTCTCGTTCACCATAATCACATCCCCCGTTCTTTGCGTTCGGAGATCATCCGCGTGGCCACCCGGTCAGCCTCCCACCAGTACCCCTTTGCGTCGCGCCCGTCCGGCAGAGGAAAGGTGCCCGCCTTGATCCAGCGATCGAGCTGACGACGGGACACACCCATCAGGTCGCAGATCGCGCTTGCACGAAACTTCATGGAACCCCCTGTAGAAAAGCCCCGCCGTGAGTGGTCGGGGCTTTGAGTGATGACTATTGCGATGCAGTCCTTATGGGCTTATCGCCGGAGCGACAGGGCTGCGCCATTCGCGCTTACTCGCTTTTCACCAGGTGGAAGTGCGCCACCGGAAGTAGACCGAAGTCCAGGCACCCGAGCGATCCGGGCCATGTTTATCCAACTGCTATTGGATGGTGTCTGTTTTAGACTCGTTTTAGACATTTTACAAGTTCTATTTTTCAAAGAATCCAGACGTGGAGCGGCTTGCGCGTCGATTTCGACGCATTGCGTTTTAGACACGTTTTAGACATTTAACCCCAAACGTCGTGACGCCAGCATGAGGAGGCTTACAACAGAGAGAGATAACTATGGCTATCAAAATTCCGGTCTCGGCGCAGTTCGACGCTGCCGACCTCCAACAGCAGATCAAAATGGTCAATGACCAGATCCGCATTCTGGCCAGCCAGGTAGGTAACGCCAACAAGCAGAAGTGGGAACCCATCAACCTCAAGAGCAAGGACGACCTGCAGGGCTTCATCAAGCAGATGGACTTGCTCATGAAGAAACAGACTGACTTTGCCACCAAAATGAAACAGACCGGGCAGGGCGGTAACCCCCTGTTTGCCGACTTCAAGAAAATGGCCGAAGGTCGCCTCGGAGAGCAAATCAAGTACATGGAGAGCGTGCTGGGGTGGGCGGGCGTAGAGTTCAGCAACCTGCCAGCACCAAAGCCCCCCAAAAAGCCGCCTGTCGTGCCCCCAGCGCCTCCGTCGCCGCCAGAACCCGCGTGGCGCAAAGAGCTGGGGAGACAGGGAATGAGTGGCCTCCACAGCATCCTCGGCAATGCCGGCCCTATTGGCGGTACTATCAGCAACGCCCTGAACACCGGTATGTCTTCCGGCGCGAGTGCGGGCATGGCGGGTCTTGTCGGCGGTCTGGCGGCGCTGGGCGTCGGCAAAATTATCGGCGCTATCGCTGATAAGATCGGACAGGCGCAGGACAACGCCATTGGGCTGGATAAACTGTACCGCCAGGTCGGCGGCATGGTGGCGTACAGCAACCTGCGGTCAGGCGTCGGCGACATCGCCAACCGTCTCGGCATGAACAACGCAGACGCGATCGGCATGGCGTCTACCTACACCCGCGCATCCAATCTGCGCCCCGGCATGAACCTAGGGACAGGGCTACTGGTAAGCGGCGGGCTGGCACGCGGTTACGGACTCGATCCGAACAGTGTCGCCGCCTCCTTTGGTTCCCTCGGAGCGACAGGCGTCACTAACAGCGACCAGAGCATCCGTCGAACCGGCATGATGATGGGGGAAGCAATCGCCAAGTCTGGCGCGTTTGCACAGGCTGGCGATGCAATGACGGCGATCACCGACTTTGCCAACACCCAGGCACGCATGAGCCTGTCACAGCCAAATATCGCCGGGTACGGCGGCGCACTGGCCGGACTTATGAGTTCCGGCGTCCCGGGCATGGATCTGCAGGGAGCCGGTAGCCTCTTAAACCGCATGAACGGAGCCGTCATGCACGGCGGCAACATGGGGGAAGCGTCACAGGCATTCAGCGCCCGTCTCGGACTGCGCCGGGGCATCAATGACCCGATGGCGCTCCAGGCACTGCAGGAGGGGGGAGCGTTCTCCACCGTCAGCAGCATGCTGGGCAAGGGGAGCCTCTACAACCAGACCACCGGCAAGAGCTTCAGCGGCAACGAAACCATGCTCGACATGATCCGTCATGACATCCACCGCCAGTACGGATACGGCTCCAACGCCACCAAGGCACTGGCGAACCACCTCGGCATCGGCGTCAACGAGGCCATGCTCGTCGACCAGATGAGCAGCAGGGACATCAACGGCGCGTCGTCCCGCCTTAAGCGCCTCGGTATCGACGAGAAAAGCATCAACATGAGCTCCCTCCCCGTCCTCGGGCAGATCGAGAGCGGCAAAGGCCTGGAGGCACTCGGCAACCAGTACCTCAAGCGCAGCGACCTGTCCAAAGAGGAGCGGCGCGGGCTGATCGACGCCCTTAAAGGCGCAAACCCGGAGAAGCTCAAAGACGCGCTCGCAGAGGTCGCCTCGAAGCACGGCGGTACCACCACCGAGGGGAGCCAGATCCGCGACAACATCGCCAAACTCAACAACACCCTCGAGGACTACTCGAAACGCGCCCTGCCAGCCCTCGACATGATGCGCATGGCTCTTGTAAATATGACAGGCGGCTCAGAAGCCAGCGTTCGTAAGCAGTATTACGACAGCAACATGAGAGAAGCCAGCAGTGAGATCGGCGCAAAGTACAAAGACCGCCGTGCCGCCATCCAAAGCCAGATCGATGCCCTGACAGCAAAAGGCGTCGGCCTCCAGTCCTCCGGTCCGGACAGGGAGAAGCTGGTCAAGCTCAAGGCCGAGATGCAGAGCCTGAACGACCAGGAAGGGGCTGACCGCACCAGAGCCGCAGAACGCATCAAACTACAGACATACGGGGCGTCGTCCTCGACAGAGGCGGCGCTGTCTACCGGTGACGGATACATCCAGTCACCAGCGGCAGCAGCAGCCAACGGTGGCGGCGGCAAATACCGCCTCAACAGCGACATGAAGAAACGCCTGGAGCGTCTGCGCCCTTACTTCGAGGAGGCCGGACGCAAGTACAATATCGATCCACGTCGCCTTGAGGCCATCGCCGCCACTGAGTCCGGGTTTAACAACAACCTGACCAGCAGCAAACGTGCGCAGGGCATCATGCAGGTACTGCCAACCAGCGCCCCGGGAGCCAACCTCAGCGACGAACGCGAGAACATCATGGCCGGTGCCATGGTCTACAGCCAGATGCGTGACCGATACGGATACCTGGGACAGGACGAGATCCTGCGCGGATACAACGGAGGTAGCCGCCGTGGCAGCGCAGAGAACGTCGCCTACCCCGGCAAGGTGAACAGCTACTACCGCGATCTGGCACAGGTTGACGATATGACCCCGGGCAGCAACGGCAACAAAGGCGCTGTCGGCGAGATGTACGGCACAATGCGCGTCGTTCATGAGGACAAGGAGGGTAAGCAGGTCAAGCCGCCAGAGAGCGTCAGCATGTCCGGCACGTTCATCCAGCCAAGCAGCTGGGGCAACCGGTAGCGGCGCAGCAGCGCCCAAAAGAGAGGGGCTTACGCCCCTTTTTTTGTGGTGGCCAGACGGGGAGATTCACGCCGCGACCAGTACCAGGTAGGTGATGCCATGACCTCGGCAAGTCGGCGCTTTCTGGCGTGCCCTGCAGCAACACCGCGAACGCGTCGAGCCTCGACAACGGCGGGAGGGATGACCACATGGGGGATCACCAGACGGGATACAGCAAACTCGCTCATTCCAGCATCCCCCGCGTCAGGACCGGCGCATCAGGGTACCGGGCGCAATTAACCAGCTCGTTCCAAAGCCTGACTCCTTCCCCGAGCGAGACGCGAGCCTTGATCCATGCGCAACCGCCAGCGGAGATAGTCCAATACCCATCCTCGCCGCGTTCGGAGATCTCCGGCACGCCGAGCGTCGGGTGGGGCATTGCATAGACAGTACAACGATGCTCGCCATCATCGAGGACAACAGCCAGCGGCTCGGGCGGTTTAGCCCGAGAGAGACTACCAGCAACGTAAGCCCGCCGCTTCACGATCATAGCGCCGTAGGCAAACAGCCCCATATCGTCCAGCCCCAGGGCATCAGCAAGCTCGTCTACACGTTTCAGCTCGGCATCACGCCACTCGCCCCGGGGGCACCGCAGCACCGGGAGAAGCTGGACAACCTTGTCCCGGCACCATTGGGAGACGCCACCACGCATGGCCTGGCGAAGGGCGGCATCACGCCCCTCAACCATGTGATCAGGCCACTCCGCGTCGGTCAGCTTTACGCAGTCAAAGTAGCCCACAGCAGCGCGGCCTCCTCAGCCGATACGCGGGTACGAACCTCGACCGGGCCCGCGGCGACGACGTACTCGCCCGTCAGGTGATCACGGAACGCACGCGCAGCGCCATGCGTCGGGTGCTCAGGCAGCGCAGGAGCAGCACGGGACAGCTCCTGACCCGGGGCGTAGTTGATCGGTGGCTCACCGGCACGCGCAATGGCCTCGGCCTGACCGTCATAGCGCAGACCGTAGCCGCCAGGCTGAAACACGGGATTTTTGTCTTTCGGGTATAAGCTCATTTTTTAACCTCTAATCTGTTTGTTTAGTCGCCACAATGGCATCAAGGGCACGGGAGAAAAGGTGCTGGTCGAGCAGCTCATTGGCCTTGTCGACCCCCGCATCAGTCAATCCGCGTCGGCTGCTCCTCAACGCAGCGCCGAAGCGATGCAGGGACGGCTCATGCAGCGCGAACGCGGGCGGTTGCCCCCCGTCCAGCAACAGCTGCTGAAACAACGCCAGCTTCGCAGCCTCCCCCTCGTGTCGTTCACCAGGATGCGCCTCGATGATCGGCATGACAGCCAGCAGCGCCAGCCGGTGCCCCTTCGGGAAGCAACCACCCAGCAACGGGAGCCGCGTCTTGCCCTGCAGGTGACGCGGCAAGCCTTTTACTCGTCCCAATTGATACCCCGGGCAGCAGGACTGAGAGGAGCAGCAGCGGCAGCGTTCAGCTGCTGCCTTACCGATTCCATGCCCGCAGCACGAGCCTCAGGAGGCAGGTGACGCGAAGCAGCCAGCGCATTGTCGAGCGCCACCGCATCGGCGGCAGACACCACACCAGAGGCGCGAACCTCCTGCAGCAGCTGCGCGTCGGCGATCTGGTTCAGGCGGGCGTTATGGCACGCCACCACACCAGGAGCGACACCAATGGTCAGCGCACGCTGATCCAGCACGGGTGCATTCGCGTCGCCATTGCCGACCGCAGCCAGCGCGTCGCCCGGGTTAAGGGACTTGGTCAGAGCCTGTTCGTCGCGCAGACGAGCAACCAGTTGATCGAACATGGACATCACAGCACCCCTCTATTCAGGTGAGGCATACGCCCCGGACGGAGCATCTCGATCTGGCCGTAGTTAGACGACAGAAGCGCCAGCTCAGGAGCCGGAACGAATGCACGGTTAAAGCGGTTTTTGTCGCCGTCATGTACAGCCAGAGCACGCAGCTCGTTAAGCAGAGCCAGCTCCAGAGCACGAGCCCGGGCGATACGGCAGGAGCAGATCAGCTCGTCAATGGCATCCTCGATCTGATGCACGGCGGTGTTCATTTGCGCATCGAGTGCCCCCACCTCCCGGCTCTTAATATCCACCGCAGCATCGGCGGCTTGCACGTCAGCGCGGATCTGGTCGACAACCAGCGCCAGCATCGCATCACGGGGCTCGGGCTCGTTGCCAGCCAGCAAAGCATCACGGGCGGCGGCGATACGCGCCTCAGCATCAACCAAGCGGTCATGCGCAGCTTCGGCGGCTTCCTTCAGCTTACCCAGCTCGAAGTTGAGCACACCGATCGCGCTGGCCATCTCGTCACGCTGCCTCATCAGGTGAAGCAGGGACGCAACAGCAGCATCATCGCCATCCAGCGACGGCACAGGGAGATCAGGCAGTTCAGGGAGGGCAGAGCATGCCTCAGCGAGCACGTCTGCAAGGTAGATCCGGTTTGCGCCCTCGAAATCGACGGGGGCGATTTGTTCGTTTTCCATAGTTCTCTCTCTCAATTTAGCCGGAACGGCTACGCCTATCGTTGCGTCACGACAGGTCTGGAGCCAGCGCGGGAGAGTAGAACCGGTAGGCGGCGCGGCCTTTCGCCACGCCCTGGGGCAGGACGCGAGATTGTGCGAAAACGGGGGATATTTAACATAATGGACGTTACGCGAACCACCGGATCGGCACTCGACCAGCAAACGGCACGAACCCGCTATTTTCGGCACTTAAAAAGGGAGTTTGAGCAAAAAAGCAGCGTCACATCATGCTTAAAAAGCGCGTTTTTATGCACTTTGAAATTTACGCCGCGAAAGCGCCATTTTCGACACTTTTCACCCCTGCGAGGCGCTGCTAAAAAGCATTGACTATGCCCGCCGGGTAGTCGTAAATGTAATCAGGTCGAAACCGACCCAAAACCACAGGAGGCCATATGGCACGCCCCACAGTGATCACCCCCGAGCTGCGAGAAACCATCCTGCAGCGCCACGCGATCGGGGTACCCGCCGCAAGACTGGCTCGCCAGTTCGGCATCGGGAAAACGACGGTGTTTAGAATTTTAGCGAAAGCGAAGGAGCAACAGTGAGAATTTACTCATACCTAACAAGAGATGGCAGCGAAAAGGTCAACATGCAGATCTTCAGGGCACTGGAGGCCGTAAGTGAAACCCTAAGCATTCCATTAGACGTAACGATCCCCGTGGAGGAGCGCGGAGAGGTGCTGGAAAGACTGGTAAGCGGAGCAGCAACCGGAGACATCATCATCATCACGGAGGAACAGCCCCTCTACGACATGACAAAACAGCGGGCAGAACTCATCCGCAGCATCATCGAGGAGAAAGGGATCTACCTCCTAAGGCCATTCAGTGACGGGTACGAACCAGGATACACGCAAGATCTCAGCGACGTGGCCAGCCTTGACGAGTCAGGTAGACACGGAGCACTCATGGTGTCGACCAGCATCAACCTGTACGGCATGTGGACATACGTGAAGCACGAGAAGATAGCGGTCACACCGGACTCAGGAGTACCACTACTGCCGCCAGCCCCAAGCCTTGCATACGTGATCAGAGCGGGGAAGAACCTCTGCAAGATAGGGTACAGCCATAACCCGAAAGGGCGGGTAAGCAGCATCACCAGAAGCATGACTGAAGCGGGTGCCATTGGCA
>NZ_CP056204.1:0-4667 GCF_013783065.1 Citrobacter sp. RHBSTW-00986
TGGTAAATGCGGCATTTTTTATTATATGGAGTGTATTTTTATGAGAATTAAAAAGCCTCACCTTCGTCCGATAGTCATAACCTTGTCCGTTGGTGGGATTTTGTTAACTTCTATTTTTCTGATTGCCGTTATTATGGTTTTTCAGCGCGAAAATATAGAAAAAGATTTGCTTGATGCTAATTCATCGTACGCTATGAAAATGTCAGATGTAATGAGTGGTTATATTGAAATGGCTCAAGGTGAATTAGCATATGGAGCAAAAAAAATAAAATCAACTAATGATATTGACTCACTTAAAGATGAGGCGGATAGGTTAAGATTGCAGTCTGGTATGTTTAATTCAGTTTTTGTTGTTAGTAATGATGCTGTTGTTCTGGCGACTTCGCCAGAATCTCTTGATTTAGTTGGTACCCGCTTGAATTCAAGTGCCAGCAAATTGGCGATTGAGGAAAAGAAACCATTCATATCTTCACCGTTCAAATCAGTTACTGGGAATTTGATTATTTTGTTGTCACATCCTATTTATGATAAGAATGGCAATTACATAGGGCATGTCGGTGGGTCTATATATCTAAAAAAACATAGTTTATTTAGCGATGTTTTGAGCAGGCATTTTTTCAAGAGCGACACTGAAATTAGCATTGTTAGTGATGATGGAACTGTGATCTTTAATAACGATAACAGTGCTGTTGGTCGGCCCATGGTTATGTCTGATGATTTGAAATCAAAGTTAACGGAGTCTGATAGAGGTGAGGGGGAATTTTTTTTTTCGGGGAATAGATATCTTCTGGGTTATGCTCATATGAAAAATACTGCTTGGAATGTGTTGGTTTATAGCCATGCTGACAGCGCGACTACTATTCTTATTACTTATGCTAAAAGTGTACTTGTTCTGCTAATTGTAATAATTATTACATTTTCACTTCTTTCATATTTCATTGCCTCCCGTATTTCACTTCCTTTAGAAAAGCTTGCTATATCTACCAATGCTAAAGATATAGGGGCTTCGTTAGTTTATATTAAAGCTATCAATGCTTGGTATGCCGAAGCTGATCGACTTAAAAAGGCACTTTTTACGCATGTTAAGGTAATGATGGAAAGGGTTGATTCTTTAAATGAGGTGGCGCTTAAAGATCCCCTTACCGGCGTGAACAATAGATTGGGGTTTTCAACTAAAATACAGAATAACAAGTATGGGGCAGGAGCTTCAGTTATTGCTATTGATGTTGATTTTTTTAAAAAAATAAATGATAGTTTCGGGCATGGGGTCGGAGATGAGGTGCTTGTTTCTTTGGCTCAGATTATTAAGTCTTGTTGCCGTAGTGAAGATATTATTTGTCGGTTTGGTGGAGAAGAGTTTGTTGTTTTTCTGCCGAATACATCTGTGGTAACAGCGGAGTGTGTTGCGGAGCGTATTAGGAGTGTTATTGAACGTACTGTTTTCCCTAATAACTTGCGTGTCACCGTATCTGCTGGTGTGGCAACACAAGATGATCCTCTTGGTGGGATCGATTTTTTGCTGAAAAATGCTGACGATGCTCTTTATCAAGCTAAGAGAGAGGGGCGTAATAAAGTGATTGTATATAGCGCTATTTGAGTTTTTTTGATGACGCTTTACGCGCTAGTGTGCCGTTTTTTTTTGTGGGGAGGGGGGTTCAAGAAGCGGATCCTCTTGTTATCCCTTCGATGTCGTCGTAATCTCATGCCCTGCAAACAAAAAAACCACCGCTACCAACGGTGGTTCGTTTGCCGGAATCAAGAGCTACCAACTCTTTCTTCCGAAGGTAACTGGCTTTCACGGAGCGCAGGTACCAAAACTGTCCTTCCAGTGTAGCCGCAGTCAGGCCACCACTTCAAGAACTCTGTAGAACACTCTACTACTCCGCTCCGTGAATCCTCTTACTAATGGCTACCGCCACTGGCGATTTTTCGTGTCTGTTCCGGGTTGGACTCAAGATGATAGTTACCGGGACAACGTGGTAGTCGGGCTGAACGGGGGGTTCGTGCATACAGTCCAGCTTGGAGCGAACTGCCTTCCCGGAACCGAGTGTCAGGCGTGGAATGAGATAAACGCGGCCATAACAGCGGATTGACACCGGTAAACCGAAAGGCAGGAACAGGAGAGCGCACGAGGGAGCCACCAGGGGGAAACGCCTGGTATCTTTATAGTCCTGTCGGGTTTCGCCACCACTGATTTGAGCGTCAGATTTCGTGATGCTTGTCAGGGGGGCGGAGCCTATGGAAAAACGGCTTCGCCGTGGCCTTATCGCTTCCCTGTTAAGCTTCTTCCTGGCATCTCCCAGGAAATTTCCGCCCCGCCTGTAAGCCGGTACCGCTCGCCGCAGCCGAACGACCGAGCGCAGCGAGTCAGTGAGCGAGGAAGCGGAATATATCTTGTATCACATATTCTGCTGACGCTCCGCTGCTGCATTTTTCTCCTGCCACATGAAGCATTTCACTGACACTCGCATCCGTGCCAACATAGTAAGCCAGTATACACTCCGCTAGCGCTACGTGACTGGTTCAGGGCTGCGCCCCGAAACCCGCCAAAAGCCTGACGCGCCTGCGGCTTGTCCAACCCCGCGCCGACCGGGAAAGGCTTTCCCGCCCGTCCCGGCGTTATCAGGAGGCCGGTTTGTCAGAGAAACGGAACAAGATGCTCACCATGTGGGTGACGGAGGACGAGCACCGGCGGCTGCTTGAGCGCTGCGACGGCAGGCAGCTGGCAGCGTGGATGCGGCAGACCTGCCTGGACGAAAAGCCGGCACGTTCCGGAAAGCTTCCCTCAATCTCGCCGGCGCTGCTGCGCCAGCTTGCCGGCATGGGCAATAACCTGAACCAGATAGCCCGCCGTGTTAACGCCGGCGGCGGTACCGGCCATGACAGGGTGCAGATTGTTGCGGCGCTGATGGCCATCGATGCCGGACTTGAGCGGCTGCGGCACGCCGTTCTTGAGAAAGGAACGGACGATGATCGTTAAATTTCATCCACGCGGTCGCGGCGGTGGCGCCGGGCCGGTGGACTATCTGCTGGGTAAAGACCGGCAGCGTGAAGGCGCCACCGTCCTGCAGGGGAAGCCGGAAGAAGTCCGGGAGCTGATTGACGCGTCGCCTTACGTTAAGAAATACACCTCCGGGGTACTGTCGTTTGCGGAAGCGGATTTACCCTCCGGCCAGCGGGAAAAGCTGATGGCAAGCTTTGAGCGGGTTCTGATGCCCGGACTTGATAAAGACCAGTACAGCATCCTGTGGGTGGAGCATCGTGACAAGGGGCGGCTTGAGCTGAATTTTCTGATCCCGAACACGGAGCTGCTGACCGGCAGACGGCTCCAGCCGTATTACGATCGCGCCGACCGTCCACGCATCGATGCCTGGCAGACCATCGTGAACGGCAGACTGGGGCTGCACGACCCGAACGCACCGGAGAACCGGCGGGCACTGGTCACACCGTCTGCACTGCCTAAAGCGAAGCAGGAGGCTGCAGAAGCGATTACACGCGGTCTGCTTGCTCTTGCCTCATCCGGGGAGCTGAAAACCCGTCAGGATGTCACTGAGGCGCTGGAAAGCGCAGGTTTTGAGGTGGTCCGCACCACAAAAAGCAGTATCAGCATTGCCGACCCGGACGGGGGGCGAAACATCCGACTGAAGGGAGCCATTTATGAACAGTCTTTTAACGCTGGCGAAGGACTTAGAGCAGAAATCGAAAGCGCAGCAGCAGAGTACCGGCGAGATGCTGAAAGCCGCATTCAGCGAGCACGAGAAATCTGTAAAAGCGGAACTGAACGAAAGCGCGAAGAGAATCAGCGCCGCCATCCTCGACCACGACCGGAAACTGTCCTCAGCCATGAGCCAGCGCACGAAAGGCATGGTGCGCATGGTCAGCCAGACGTGGCTGACCATCGTCCTGGTCTCCGCGCTGCTGATCGCCTCGAGCGCGGGCATTCTGTGGTGGCAGGGGCAGCAGATACTCGACAACTACACGACCATCCGGGAGCAGAAGAGCACGCAGGCCATGCTGTCAGAGAGGAACAGCGGCGTGCAGCTCTCGACCTGCGGCGAGCAGAGACGCCGCTGCGTGAAGGTGAACCCGGAAGCGGGACGGTTCGGAGAGGATTCGAGCTGGATGATACTGGCGGGGAAATAGCACATGACGGAGCTGGAAAAACAGTTGCTGAGCGCATTAGAGCAGCTACAGCAGGACTACTCGAAAAGGCTGGACGAGTGGGAGAGCGCCTTCGCGGAATGGCGGACGATGTCTGGTCTTATGCAACGGGAGAACGCAGCGCTGAGCGAGCGCGTCACGGGCTTGAGCAGGCAGGTGCAGAGTTTGAGCGAGCAGCTGCGCCGGTTGTCGAGCGACTGAATGCCGTCGAGCTGCACCGGGAGCAGGAGCGCGTGGTGCAGCATCAGAAAGCGCTGGAGCTGGAGCGATCTCAGCGACAGCGGACGTATAACAGCCCTTCACTGTGATAACCTGATAAAACGGGGCTTTCGGTGGACATCTGCGCTGAAAGCCGGAGCCATTCACCCGACTGCATAGCCATGCAGCCGGGTGAAATTTATCTGGCGCAGAATGCGCGGTTTAGCGGAGAGTTTGCTGCCGGTTTTACCGGGCTGACGCCGCATTTGTTCCGAACCCGTCCGGGGCGGTGCTGATAAGGGATGTTA
>NZ_CP056205.1:0-4183 GCF_013783065.1 Citrobacter sp. RHBSTW-00986
GAATGATTGCAGACATAGCATTTCATGATCTTGATAGTCATAACCCTCATGCTCATGTAATGCTAACTTTAAGAACTGTTAGCCCAAATGGATTTGGGAACAAACAAAGAGAATGGAATAATAGAGAAAATATTGAAGCCTGGCGAGTTAACTGGGAAATAATAGCAAATGACAGATTAAAAAAATATGGTCATAAGTCCCGTATTGATTCCCGTTCATTAAAAGATCAAAAAGAAGAGGCAGAAAGAAAGGCTGTTTTTGCTAAAACTCCGAAAGAGAAAGCCAAGTGGATTTCAAAAACTATTGAACTGGACAGAACGCCAATGACCAGGATACACAGGCACCAATGGCGAAAAGGTCAAAAATTAAGAGCTATGGAGCAAAAAGAAAAAGCATTATTATTAAAAATAGCTAATGCAACATACTTACAGCAAACCAAACCACCTCAGCCAGAGGAAACTATGAAAATAGAGAAAAAGCCTCTTGCAAGGTCAATCATTGATAATTTAAAGGCATTATACAAAAAGACCCAGCATATATTTAAATCAAAACCTAATGTAAATAAAAATAAAAAAGAAGAAAAAGAAGATCCTCAAAATTTCGTTAGTAGTTATGTAATAAATGAATTTGGCGAACATATATTAAAGACAGAGTTAGAAACAAAACCTAAAACAGGCACAGGAACCGGAACCGGTGGAAATAATGGAGGCGGAAAAATGGGTTCAGGCTCTGGAATGTCTCCTATGAACCAACCACAACCAAAAATTGAAGAGCCTGAGCCGGAACCAATGCCGGAATTCGAAGATCAGCAACCTAAGAGGAAGAAGAAATTTGGAATGTAGTATATAGTGGTATATATTCCTATATAGTAGTATCACTTAATACAACTTAATATTATTTAATACTATACTATAATATACTACATTTTTAGAGTTGTGATCCTCGCCGGTTCTATTTCCCCTTTATGTATTGCCACAGCTTCATTAACTGACTTCATAAGCATTTTAAAAAATTTACTATGCTTATTTCTTTTCCGTTTTTTCTGCACTTTCTTTTTTTTCATATATTCACCAAAAAAAATCGAATCGCCAATTTTTCTTCGAACAATACTCTTTTTTCTTTTTTTATTGTTTTTCTATCTTCGGTAATGCTTCGCACCATAGATCTGATAGTAATGCTTTGCTGCCGTATGTAAAGAACTGCCCCAACTTCGTTGGGCTGTTATCTGATATGGTTAAGCTCCCCACTTGACAAATTTTTAAGATCGGTTAGAACTGGTACAGGATTGAAAAACCTATAAAAATAAAAACCCCACCCTCTGCGATTTTGTTTTGGCGACAGAAAACAGAGAGTAGGGCCAGATAAAAAGGACTGAAAAAATGATAATACAAGAAGAACATAACATCGATTTTTTTAAAAATCAAATGCCTAACAAGCCTTATTGTACAAATAACCTCGATATGGGATTAAGCATAAGGAACAAGGCAAAAGCCTTAGAAATGCTGTATTTACAGGCAAATCAGCCAGCAATCCAAACTTGCTTACTCTTTGATTTAGATAAGAAAAACTCATTCTATACATTTGAGAAGGTGGGCTTACCCATACCTCACTTTATTACAAAAACACCAAAGACAGGTCGTTGCCATTACGGGTACATGCTTAAAGCCGGTGTTTGTAAGACACAACAAGCAAGGTTGAAGCCGTTGAAGTATGCCGCTGCCGTTGAAATGGCTATGGCGAAAAAACTCAAAGCAGATCTGGGGTTTGCTGGATTGATTACAAAAAATCCACTCAATGATCACTGGTCGCCGTTCTGGTCAGGTGCTGACCTTTACGACCTGGATTATTTAGCTGATTTTGTGGACTTAGAAAAACCTCAAATACAAGAGAAAAAAAGCGAGGCTTATGGTTTAGGTCGCAATGTTAATTTGTTTGAAGATCTACGACAATATGCTTACAGAACGGTTTTAAATTTCAAAAAAATATCTACTTTCGAGAAATTCGAAAACGAACTATTATTAAAAGCACAGGGTTTAAATACTTTTTGCAATCCACTAAATCCGTTACAATACAAAGAGTTAAAGGCAACAGCAAGAAGCATAGCCCGTTGGACCTGGAAAAATTTTGATAGCCATACATTTTCACTAATACAATCTTCAAGAGGTGCGAAAAATAAAAACAAACCCAAGAAGAGTAATGTTAAAGAAATGCTTGGTTTTATAGGAGGTGAAAAATGAGAAGAAGCACAATAAGAAAAGGTTTAACTCAAAAAGAAATGGCTGAAAGATTTAATATATCTGTTAAAACGGTAAAAAAATATACATCCGAACCGCGTGAACAATACGAACAAACAGCGGCTGATCGTCGTCGTCAGGCTTACGAACTACGAAGCCAGGGGCTGAAATGGCAACAGGTAGCCGACAAAATGGGCTGTTCGTATCACGGAGCCGTTGCCCTGTATCGCCGTTATGTTGCCTTAGATATGCCTAAAAACAGCCTGTAACGACTTCTAAGCAGTTTTTCCCCCTAACCTAACCAAACCCTCCACCCCTGGGGGGATTTTTCCCCCTTTCCCCGTATCCGGGCTTGTGTCTGGATAGGTGAGGGACACTCTGGTACCAACAAATCAACAAACCCACCCAGCCACCGGAGGCCCTCTGGCAACCTTAAAACCTCCAGCCGTTGGCTGGCAACCCTTCACAGCAAAAAACCAGCCCAAAAAGCGGCTGGTTCTTCACTGTTCACGGTTTACGATTTCCATTGTTGCAATATATCCATTCCGATTCGTGTAAAATCTCTTTTCTCTTCTTCGTCTAACTCATTGATTTTACTTAACAAGCCAAGAATTAAAGCCTTGTTAATTTCCTCTGGTTTTTTATCTAACACCTTAGCCACTTCTGCACCCAGGATTATTTTTTGTCTTGTTTCTTCCCGTCTGTCCTGCCTTGCTTTTTTTGTTCTTAGTGCTTGTAATTTATTTTGTAGATCTGCGATCTGCTGTGCTGTTGATTTGCTCATATTACAACCTCCTTTTATCTTTATTATCTTTGTTATCTTCTACTTGGATTATTTCATTTAATTTATCTAATTCATAAGAAGCCAGTTTTTGAACAATCACAAACTGGAAATTCTCATAATCATATAATGGCCATTCAAGCAACCGCCAAACAAAAGGATCGTGATCTCCCAAAGGGCTTAAATCATATGTTGTAATTCCAAAATCTAAAATAACAGCAGTTCTCAGATCTATTTTATCTCGAAAAATTATTCTACATATATCCTCAACTGGATACTGGAAAAAATCCAGAGCCATATTATTTTTATTTAAAAAAGACACTACCTCTTTATGTAAAATGTTTAAACAGTCGTTAAACTCTTGTTCTTCAAACTCTAAACCTCTATATTGCATATTAAAAACCTCCACACTATAAGATAGTGAATGTATTACCACATTTAGTACATTCAACCTCTGTAATTGGTCCCTCTTCTTTTGAATACTCCTCAGTAAATCTAAATATATGGCGAGTGTTTTTTTCACAATGATCACACCAATTGACTTGTATATCAGGGCCGAGCGTTTCTTTTTCCATATAACCTCCATTATTTTATTTTGTTATTTATTACCTCCATTATTTACTTTAGTCAAATATATTTTAGAATAAAATAAATAATATTTAATATTGGGCGAAGCCTGGGGTTCATTACTTATTATTTTGAGGTGAAGCCGAAAAAATAATATTAGTAATGCCCACTTACACGTCGCAAGCGACGTATGGGCCCTGCGGGGCTAAAAACCAAAATTCAAAAGACAAAAAAAGTAAGGGGTAGACTATGGCGACATTTCATATCAGCTTTAAAAAATTACGAAGATCAGAAGGTAAATCTTCGGTTTATTTATCTGCATATCAAAACCGAGAAAAGACAAAAGATAATCGAACCGGGGCAACCTGGGATTATTCAAAAAAAGAGGGATTTTTCGGCTCTGCTATCCTCTCCCCTGCCGGCACACCTGCCGAACTGGTGAAGGACTCAGGCACCCTCTGGAATGCCGTAGAGGCTGGCGAGAAGCGAAAGGATGCCGAATTATGTCGCTATGTGGACATAGCCATCCCCAAGGAGCTGGACGACGGCCAGAAGAAGCAGATCGTCCTCGATTACTGCCAAGAAAATTTCGTGGATTATG
>NZ_CP056206.1:0-3078 GCF_013783065.1 Citrobacter sp. RHBSTW-00986
ATATAAACCATATGCTATTTGCATTTTCATCCAAGAGTCAGCAGAACGCCCTAAGGCTTTTGATAGGCGTAATGCCATTTCATAAGAAAGGTCAGCTTTTTGGTTTACTAACCGGCTAACGGTTGATGTATCAACCCCAAGCTTTTCTGCAAACGTTCCTATTTGAAGCTCTAACGGCTCTAAATATACTTCGCGGATAAACTCGCCGGGGTGCATAGGTTTTTGCAATGTAAACATGCAACCTCCTAAATACTCTGATTTTGTGCCTTGCGCAACGCGCAAACCTATTGACATAAGCAATCCATTTGTGATAAAATGGATTAGTTAAGGGTAATTTTTTTCTTAACGTTAACAGTTTGGTTCTTCTGTTTTGTTCTTGTAGTGACTATCTGGCAGTTCTAAAGCTTCGCAGGCGTAGAATACTACCTATAAATAGAACACAGTCAAGAAACTTTACTAAACAAGAAGAACTTCTAAAACATAAAAATTTTCATATGGAGAAGTTCAATGATTAAAAATTTTAAATCCAAAAAACTAAAACAATTTAACAGTGGTGATACAAGTAAGGTAGCACAAGCGCATAAAAAGAAAATAGAGATTATCTTAAACGCTTTAGATACCGCTACTTCAATAAATGATCTTGACCTTCCTGGTTTGGATCTTCATTCGTATGCTGAATATACCCCAACCCGCTGGTCATTAAAGGTGTCGGCGAACTATCGTATTTTCTTTGAGTGGGATGGTGCCAACGTCCGTAATGTGGATTACGACGATCCACATTAATGTCAGTTAAATCAACGACTTAGGTCATGGGCTTGAATCACTAAAGTGATTCAAGCCCATGAGGCTATTATATGGTTTTTTTTTATTAAGTCAATGGCTTGGTAAAGATAATTTCTTGAGATTGAGTGGGACGCAGAGTATCTTTAATCCTGAAACGAAAAAACCACCTGGGGAGGTGGTTTTTCGAAGGTTCAGCAAGTTGGGGAACTTCTGAACCGTGGTAACAGGGTGTACAAGACCGCTGCCACCAAATACGTCCTTCCAGTTTAGCCGTAGTTAGGCTGATACTTCAAGAACTCTGCATTAGTAATCTCTTGTACACCCTCTTACCAGTGGCCGCTGCCAGTGGCGATAAGTCGTGCCTTTCCGGGTTGGACTCAAGACGATAGTTACCGGAAAAGGCGCAGCGGTCGGACTGAACGGGGGGTTCGTGCATACAGTCCAGCTTGGAGCGAACTGCCTACCCGGAACTGAGTGTCAGGCGTGGAATGAGATAAACGCGGCCATAACAGCGGAGTGACACCGGTAAACCGAAAGGCAGGAACAGGAGAGCGCACGAGGGAGCTACCAGGGGGAAACGCCTGGGATCTTTATAGTCCTGTCGGGTTTCGCCACCACTGATTTGAGCGTCAGATTTCGTGATGCTTGTCAGGGGGGCGAAGCCTATGGAAAAACGGCTTCGCCGTGGCCTTCTTGCTTCCCTGTTAAGCTTCTTCCTGGCATCTTCCAGGAAATTTCCGCCCCGCCAGTAAGCCGGTACCGCTCGCCGCAGCCGAACGACCGAGCGGAGCGAGTCAGTGAGCGAGGAAGCGGAATATCTCCGGGCTTATCTTTGGCACCGTACGCGCCATAGCTGCATTTTTTAATACGATGCAGGATAGGGCTAACGCCGCAAAATGACGTCATCCGACATCATTCCGCCGCGTTAGCCCAGTGACCTACAGTCGGCTCTGGGGTGTCGGGGCTGTGCCCTGACCAGGCGTTTTGGAGTATCGCCACCGTGGTGGCGGTGCTACAAAACATATCCTGTCCCTTCCTTGGCATCTCTGAAGTTTAGCCTGTATACACTCCGCTAGCGCTACGTGACTGGTTCAGGGCTGCGCCCCGACACCCGCTAAAAGCACTGACGCGCCTGCGGCTTGCCCAACCCCGCGCCGTCCGGGAAAGAATTTCCCGATCGACCCGACGTTTCTGTTTACCTGTGATGTTAACGTTTGGATCTTTTTCCCGGGTTTACCTATTTTCTTCTAATGAAGCGTTCACAGCTGACGTTAATAGAGGGGTGCTTTCATGTTTGGTTTTTCACCAGGAGAACTTATGAACCTTTGCCCCGATGAACGTCTGCTCTTTGTGCGGATGATTTCCGCTATGCTTCGCCGTTCGGGCGGTGATGCGGGTGCTGTTATGTTTGAGGCGTATCGCCATATTGTGTCCGATACCAATCAAGCTCGTCGTTCCTACATGCTCGACCTGCTCGAAAGCGTCAGGCATGACTATGTACACGGTGGATATACATAGTTGCCCTGGATACGCTTTTCGTCTAAGTGAGCGTTCTTTTCGTCTCTTTATTCGCCGTCCTGTATACCGAAGCGTGCGCTCAGCTTCTGATAAAGCGCTTCTGCCTGTTCGTGCATTCGCTCACAGTCGGCTGCCTCGTCATCAAGATCGAGCACGTCGAGTTTTTCGAGCAGCAGCAGCGACTGCGCCCGGATAAATTTTGCCATGTTCAGTGCGGCTGATTCCTGTTTTGTCATACGGCTTTTTCCCGGTTTTATGGTGATCGCAGACTGAAATCTTACTTCATTCACTTGAGTGCATAGCCATGCAGGTACGCAGAAATCATCAGGGGCGTTTTTTCTCGATATGGGCACAGAAAGGTGTATGTTTCAGGCCGGAGTCCTCAGAAACGCCCTGAGGGCGCCTGAGGTGGTGCGGGCAACGGATGTTATGGTAAATTCTCTAGGTAAGCATAGAAGGGGGCTGGCTATGAAGTTTGGGGTTAGTGAAGAGGATATACAGATCACTATCAATGGTTGATACAGGCTCAACACCCGCTGTTTAAGCATCTTCAGGAATAACGATGCTGCCGCCTCTGCGAGTGCAAGTTAGGTCTTCACATAAATACACAGGTGTAGAGACAAAAAGCCCCTATGGTTAGGAGCTTTTCTTTACCTAAATGAAATATCGTTTTTAGATATTTTCATAAAATTCATGGACCTGTTTTTCAGGAGCATCCAAGTTCCGTGGGCGGTAAACCACCTCAACTTCTTCAAGATTTACTTTATCTTGAGCACG
>NZ_CP056207.1:0-2520 GCF_013783065.1 Citrobacter sp. RHBSTW-00986
AAAAACAAAAGTCAACGGATCAATCCCTCGCAAGGGGAAATTAAAATTCCCCCTTACTCACGATTTCCAAAAAAAAGAATGAGCCTATAACGCTGAGCAAGTCAAAATTTTAATTTTGGCTTGTGAAGGGTTGACCAAGCGAAGCGCGGTAGGGAAATCTGCGCAGATTGCTTATGTATTGCCCGGAACGGGAAACGTCTGTTGTAGCGGTAGCGAAAACACATCTCCCGGAAGGGGGTTTTCTTTTGCGTAGCCTGGTAAGTTCTGCTCGATCTGGAGGTTTGCACCGTTTACTCTCTTACTTTCTTATTGTTTTAAATCTTACATACCCCTCCAGCCCTTGCTATTACTGACTTAAATCAAAAAAAAGTTATAGATTCCTATAACCTAAAAGTTATAGATTTCTATAACCCCAGTTATAGATTCCTATAACCCCCCTAAGTTGGTCATTCGACCAACTTCTTATAACTAAGTTATAAAAAGTTGTAATCATGTATTGACTAGTTGTATATTTTGTTTATAACTGAGTTATAAATACTTATAACTTAATTATTAATGGGGTTTTAATATGAAAAAAAATAAATTAGTAAATAAAGAAAATTACTCAATATTAGAGACTTTGCCGGAAGATCCATTATTTGAAAATAAATCGACTTTAGAAATTGATTTAAATCAATTCGATTTATTTAATAGAATTGCAAACGAAACTGTAGAAGAACTTATAATAAAAGAAGTTAACGATCCTAATGACCGAAGCGATAAAAGCAATGGTGTTAATTTAAATGCAAAAGTTTATGTAGAAAAAGAAAAAAAGACTTCATTAAAAAAAGATTTTGTTATTACATTTGTAGATAATCTTGAGGCTTTAGCAAAATTAAATTTAAAACCTAATGAGTTTAGAATTATCGTCGAGATTGTAAAGGTTATGGAATACGGAAATCTAATTAACCTTTCACAATCTACAATTGCGAAAAATTTAAATCTTGCAAAATCAAATGTAAGTTATTATTTTAAAAACCTTAAAAAGAAAAATATATTAGTAGAAAAAGACGGACACGTCTTTATGAATAGTAATATTTTTTCTAAAGGATTAGCCCATCGTTTGGACGAAGAAAAAAGAAAAAATTTGAAATCCGCACAAGTCGAAGACGATAATTTTAAAAACTCATTTTAAAACCCAACGGGAAATTTTTCACAGTTTCCCGTTCCGGGCTTTATAATTTTAAAGCCTTTGGCTTATTCTGGGGTGTGTAGTTATTATTTTGCTGTTTCTGTGAATATTCGGCATCTGCTGCTGCAATAGCAGCATTGAAGAGTTGTTTAAATTCTGCCGGTTTATGCTCTTGTATTAGATCTAAAACATCACTGTTGATTTTATATTTTTCATATCTCTGAGAGATTGAAGCATTTTCCTTTAACTGCCTTTTGTATTCTATTATTTCCAACTCCATATCTTTTATTTTTCTGTTTTTATTTTGAATGATTTGTTCTTGCTCAGCCGTGGCTTTGGCCACTGCTAACTTTTGCTCTTGTTGTACCCGTTCCTGGACTCTTCTGTTGAAGTTCTGACGGAGATCAGACAACTCAGCCTCTGAATGCTCTAAACGGCTCTTAAACCCGTTTAGACGAGCTATAAGGGGCTTTCGTTCGTTCTTGTAAGGTTTTAGAGCCTTTCGTATGTAACGATTAACCTCAGCTCCTGTGTAGTGCTTAGGCACTACCTCCGGATCTCTAAATAATTTTTTCTTTTCTTCTGTTTCAACAACTCTAATTTTTTCAATTTTATTATTTTCTATTTCTAAGTTGGTTTTATTTTTAATGTTTTTAATGTCGCTGTAAAATTCCTTAACTTCTTTATATTTTGCATTAGAAACTTCTTTTTTAACCCCACGAATTAAACCCAATGGTTTGTTATATTTAAAATAAATATCCTGCATTGTTTCGTATTTTTTCATATAAGATTTATTGTTTAATTTATATTCCCCGTTTTTATATTCGATTCCAGTTATAAAAGCGTGAATATGTGGGGTTTGCTCGTCCAAGTGTAAAACTGCATTAATTGCATTTTCTCCAAATTCATTTTGCAAATATTCCATTTGAACTTTTACCCAATCCTCTAATTTTTTGTTATTTTCAAAAAATTCAGGGGAAGCAGTTAAAATTAATTCATTACAAATAACAGAAGTAGAATTACGAGCTTTAACATTGGTTGCTTGAAACCTTGCATTAATATCAGTCCTTAAATCACCAGAACCGATTAAAATTCGGTTTTGGGATTTAAGGTTAGGATCTGCATTATGTGTTTTCCTCAATCGCATATTGTGAGAATTTTTCCCGGCGATTGAAGTATTTTTTGTTTTTTCCACTCTTAAAATTGCATAAGCCATATTCGAAAACCTCCCGTTAAAAGCAGTAAGGTTTTTTTCTTTTTGGCCCCTGCCAGGCTCACACCGAGATTTCTCGGTATAGTGAGTATACCTTTCTGCAAAATTGAAAATCTATAAATACATCTACAATAAA